>JAWLCO010000014.1:0-48722 GCA_041687075.1 Hyphomicrobiaceae bacterium
GGGCGTGTCCGCGGCAAGATCCCGGATCAGCGCCGCATCATTTCATGCTGCGGCGCATCCGGAATGACGGGTGAGCATGGGCGAATGCGGCGCCACTTCTCGCCCCGCCCCCGGGGGGGGTGGGGTTGGGGGTGGGGGTGCTCTTGCGTCGGCCTCGCGTTCGTGGCCCCACCCCACCCGCGCGCCGGGCGGCGCGCCGCCCTCCCCGTCGAGGGGAGGGCTGAATGGGCCGGCCACCATGATCTCGGCTGGCTCAATGACGGTCGCGGTTTGGCCGTGCATCCGATCCCTTTCACCCGTCATCCCGTATGCGGTGCCACGAAGGGGTGCGCCTGACTGGCGAGGGCGTGTCCGCGGCAAGATCCCGGATCAGCGCCGCATCATTTCATGCTGCGGCGGTTCCGGAATGACGGGTAAAAGGGAGGCTCGCTCGACCTTTTGCGCGGGCCTACGGCGTGACGGTTCGCGGCGGGCCGAAATAGAAGCGGAGAGCAAGGCCGCTCCGCCTTGCCCTCTCGCGCTCATAATCCCCAGTTTATGGTTCCGGCGACTTGAACGCTCATCCGCCAACAGGATGTGCCGGTTCGATGCAAGGCCGCGGGGCGCTCAGCCTCGACGGGCTCGCTCTCCCTTCCCTAGACTTGGGCACAGAGCCGATCTTGCGCCGGCTTTGGACCCGTTCCTAGACGGCTTCGAGCATAGCCAACTCCCGACCCCCTGTCATCGCTCTCGATGGCCCTCCTGTAAAAAAATTGCTGCATGCAGATGGACTGCGTGCGGAGCCTTTCGCGCATGTCAGAGAGCCTCCGGGGCTGACCGGCCTGGCCCACCTTCACACGAGTCCATCTGGCCGTCCGCGCTGCGGATTGCCTCTGCAGCCGGATCGGGCTATGAGCGCAGGGCGCTCTCTTGCCTCGACACTCAATGGTCGCGATGGCATTCATCTTGTCCCGGAGCGCTGCAGTCATCGCTGTCCGTTCAACCGATCCGGTCCTGCTCCACATGCGCCTCTCCCGCTACTTCCTCCCCGTGCTTCGCGAGACGCCCAAGGAAGCCGAGATCGTCTCGCACCAGCTCATGCTGCGCGCCGGCATGATCCGGCAGGCGAGCGCCGGCATCTATTCCTGGTTGCCGATTGGCTTGAGGGTGCTGAAAAAGATCGAGCAGATCGTCCGGGAGGAGCAGAACCGCGCCGGTGCCATCGAGGTGCTGATGCCGACCATCCAGTCGGCTGACCTCTGGCGCGAGTCGGGGCGTTATGAGGCCTACGGCAAGGAGATGCTGCGCATCGTGGACCGGCACGAGCGCGAAATGCTCTACGGCCCGACGAACGAGGAGCTCATCACGCAGATCTTCCGCGAGAGCGTGCGCAGCTACAAGGATCTGCCGCGCAATCTCTACCACATTCAGTGGAAGTTCCGGGACGAGATCCGGCCGCGCTTCGGTGTCATGCGCGGCCGCGAGTTCCTGATGAAGGATGCCTATTCCTTCGACCTGACGCCGGAAGCAGGCCGGCATGCCTACCACAGGATGTTCGCGGCGTATCTGCGTACGTTCGCCCGCATGGGCCTGCAGTCGATCCCCATGGCCGCCGAGACGGGCCCCATCGGCGGCGACTTGAGCCACGAATTCATCATCCTGGCGGATACGGGCGAAAGCCAGGTCTTCTGCCACAAGGATCTGATCGCGAACGAGATCCCGCCGGCGGATACGGACTTCGATGCCGATCTAACCCCCATCGTCAAGTCCTGGACATCGCTCTATGCCGCGACCGACGACAAGCACGATCCGGACCGATTCGACCGCGAGGTGCCCAAGGACAGCCAAGTGACGGCCCGCGGCATCGAGGTCGGTCACATCTTCTTCTTCGGCACCAAGTACTCCGAGCCCATGAACTGCCGCGTGCAGGGGCCGGACGGCAAGGCGATGCCGCTGCAGATGGGCTCCTACGGCGTGGGCGTGTCCCGCCTCGTCGGCGCCATCATCGAGGCCTGTCACGACGATGCCGGAATCGTCTGGCCTGTACCTGTTGCCCCGTTCGAGGTGGGGCTCATCAATCTGAAGGCCGGCGATTCTGCCACGGACGAGGCCTGCGCCAAGGCTTACGAGCAGCTCACCAACGCGGGAATCGAGGTTCTCTATGATGACACCGACGAGCGGCCGGGGGTGAAGTTCGCGACCATGGATCTCATCGGGCTGCCCTATCAGGTGATCATCGGGCCCAAGGGGCTCAAGAGCGGCGAGGTGGAGTTCAAGCACCGCAAGGATGGTGGCCGCGAGAACCTTCCTCCCGATGCTGCGGTTCAGCGCGTCATCGACGTCGTCCGCAGTCAGCGCATGCTGGCCTGAGCCGGGGAGAGCTGATGCAAGCCCATGCCGCTTCCCTTTGTGACCGCCCGCCGCTGGCGTTGAGTCAGCAGGCGCTGCCGATACGGACAAGGGAAGGGGCGTGGGGATGAGCCAGTCTGTCGATACCCGCCCCTTCGCACCTTTCGAATGGCTGCTGGCGCTGCGCTATCTGAGGGCGCGGCGCAAGGAAGGGTTCATCTCGGTCATTGCGGGTTTTTCATTCGTCGGCATCCTGCTCGGCGTGGCGACGCTGATCATCGTCATGGCCGTGATGAACGGCTTCCGTAATCAGCTCTTCGAGAAGATCCTCGGCATCAACGGCCACATCGTCGTCTACAAGCTGACGAGCACGGGCCCGTTCGACGATTACCCAGACGTGAGCCAGCGCATTACCAGGGCCGCCGGCGTCCGGGCCGTGGTGCCGCTCGTCGAAGGGCAGGTGATGGTCTCCTCGCCCGTGCAGGCGCTCGGTGCCTACGTGCGCGGCATCTCGGAGCAGGGGCTCAGCTCCCTTCCCCTCGTCTCGGACAATATCATTTCGGGCAGCCTCGAAGGTTTTGACGAGCAGACCGGTATTGCTGTCGGCAGCAGATTGGCCAGTGCGCTCGGCGTGCAGCTTGGGGATGCCCTGACGCTCGTCTCTCCACGCGGCAGCTCCACGCCCTTTGGAACCGCACCGCGAACCAAGCCTTACCGCATCGCCGCCATCTTCGAGATGGGCATGGCCGAGTACGATCGCACCATGCTGTTCATGCCGCTCGCGGAGGCGAAGAAGTACTTCTCACGCGGCGATCAGGTCGATGTCCTCGAAGTCATCGTCCAGGATCCGGAGAGGGTCGACGAGAATATCGAGGAGATCAGGTCGATCCTCGGCGACGGCTTCTCGATGGTGGACTGGCGCCAGCGCAACCAGACCTTCTTCACGGTGCTCGAGGTGGAGCGGACGGTGATGTTCATCATCCTTTCGCTCATCGTATTGGTCGCCGCGCTCAATATCATCTCGGGCCTGATGATGCTGGTGAAGGACAAGGGCCGGGACATCGCCATCCTGCGGACCATGGGGGCCACACGCGGCGCCATGATGCGGGTCTTTCTGATCACCGGCGCATCCATCGGCGTCGTGGGCACCATCGCCGGGCTTATCCTCGGCATCGTGTTCTGTTGGCACATCGAGTCCATTCGTCAGTTCGTGCAATGGCTGACCGGCACCACGCTGATGGACCCGACGGTCTATTATCTCTCGCGTCTTCCGGCCGACATCGACGCAGGCGAAACGGTATCGATCGTCGTGATGGCCCTGGTGCTGTCGTTGCTGGCGACACTCTATCCGTCCTGGCGGGCTTCGCGGCTCGATCCTGTCGAGGCGCTCAGATATGAATGACGGGGGCGGGGTGCAGGAGTTGGGCCAAAAGCCGGTGCTGCAGCTTTCCGGGCTGTCACGCACCTACCGCCAGGGCAACAGGGCCGTGCAGGTGCTGGCCGGCGCCTACGCCGATCTGTTCCCGGGCGAAGCCGTGGCTCTCGTCGGCCCATCGGGTGCAGGAAAGTCGACGCTGCTGCATGTGGCGGGGCTGCTCGAGAAGCCGGACAGCGGCCGCGTCATCGTCGACGGACGGGACTGCTCACAGATGTCCGACGACGAGCGCACCCGGGTGCGCCGCGGCACCATGGGGTTCGTCTACCAGTTCCACCAGCTCCTGCCCGAGTTCTCGGCGCTGGAGAACGTCGTCATTCCGCAGATGATCTGCGGCCGTCCGCGCCGGCAGGCCGAGGCGCGCGCGCGAGATCTGCTGGCCGCCATGGGTCTCACCCACCGGCTCGACCACCGGCCGGCCGAGCTTTCTGGCGGCGAGCAGCAGCGCACCGCGATCTGCCGGGCGCTCGCCAACTCGCCGAAGCTGCTGCTGGCCGACGAGCCGACCGGCAATCTCGACCCGACAACGGCCGAGCAGGTGTTCGCGGAGCTGATCGAGCTCGTCGTCCGCACCGGCGTCGCCGCCCTCATCGCCACCCACAATATGGAGCTCGCCGCCCGCATGCACCGCGTTCTGCGGCTGGAAGGCGGCGTTCTCGTCGAGCTCGCGCCGGGGGCGGTGGTTTAGAGAAGTTCGGTTCGGCCCGCGGATTCCGGTCGGAATAGATGCCCGATATGCCCTCTCCCCATGCAAATGGGGAGAGGGAGGGATGCTACTTCACCGCAGGAACTCCGGCGCGATCAGGCGCGGGACTGCCAGCACGATCTCCGGCCACATGATCACCAGTCCCAGCACTACCAGCATCGGCAACAACATGATGCCGATGTCCCTCAGAGCCTCTCGCATCGGTATGCCGGCGATCGAGCACGCGATGAGCAGGCAGAGCCCGTAGGGAGGCGTCACCAGACCGAAGGCCAGCGAGATGATGCTGACCATCGCGAAATGGATGGGCTCCATTCCGACCATTCTCGTCAGCGGCTCCAGGATCGGCGCGCAGATGATGATGGCCGGGATCGCGTCGAGGAAGCAGCCGACGACGAGAAAAACCGCGGCAATGAAGAAGCCTGTCGCGACGAACCCCATTTCCCAGGCGGTTACACCTGACAGGATCGCCTGCGGGATCTTGTAGTAGGCGAGAAGCCAACCGAAGGTGCTTGCGGTGCCCACGCAAAACAGCGTGATGCCGGCGAGCTTGCCCGTATCGAGGAGTGCCCCGTAAAGCCCCTTGGCGTCCATCTCGCGATAGACGATGACCGACAGCACCGTCGCGTAAAGCACCGCGATGCAGGCGGCCTCCGTGGCGGTGAACAGCCCGAAAATCTTGCCGCCGATAATGATGGCCGGGGTCATCAGCGCCGGGATCGAGACCCACGTGGCGCAGAAGAACTCACGCCAGGTCGCGCGTGTGTAGGTCTTGTACCCGCGCGACTTCGCGTAGAAATGCACGGTCGACATTTGTGCCAAACCGATCAGGATTCCCGGCAGAATGCCTGCCAGGAACAGGCCGCCGATCGAGACCGTGAGAATCCCGCCCCAGACGATCATGACGATCGAGGGCGGAATGACGACCGCGAGAACGGCCGAAACCGCTGTAATCGCGGCCGAGAAGGACAGGTCGTAGCCTTCCCTCGTCTGAGCCTCGATGAACAGCTTCGACTGGCTGGCAGCGTCAGCGGTTGCCGACCCGGAAATGCCGGCGAAGAACATCGACAGCACGACGTTGATCTGCGCCAGACTGCCCGGGAAGTGCCCGACCATGGAGCGCGACAGCTTCATCAGCCGGTCGGTTGTGCCACCGATGTTCATGATGTTGGCGGTGAGCAGGTAGAAGGGCACCGCCAGCAGGATGAAGGAGTTGTAGGCGTTGAACGTCTCCTGCATGAGCGTCATGGTGTCGAGCCGCGGCTCGATGGCCAGGATCGGCAGACAGGCGAGCCCGAGCGCGAAGGCGACCGGCACGCGCATGAACATCAGCAGGAAGAACAGTCCGAACAGGATCAGCGCCGCCTGGCCCGGCGAGAGCACGGCGCCGATCATAGTGCGGGCCTCCCGAAAATGGTCCGCAGGTCATCCAGCATCTGCTCGCCGAGGAAGACGATCCAGGTGATGCCCGTCACCGGCCAGGCCACGTGGATGTACCACAGCGGCAGCTCGGCCAGCTCAGAGATGCGGTTCATTGCGAATTCAGTGAACTTGATGCCGGCTGTCACGAAGATGATCGCCGTCGCGAGTACGCCGATGCGTCCGGTGAAACGCGCGATCGCTTCACCTCGCGTCCCCATGCGCGGCCAGACGTCGACCTCGAAGTGAGACGACTCCCTCACGCCGATCATGGCGCCGATCATGATCGTCCAGATGAACAGAAAGCGCGCCATCTCCTCCGTCCAGATATAGGCCGGGATCAGGGCGGTATAGCGGGAGAAAATCTGCAGGCTGACAGGGATTACCAGTATCCCCACCGAGGCGGCCATCAGCCATGAAAGGAGGGTGGCGTACCAGCTTGTGAAGCGCCGCCAGAGGGAACGGTGGTCCGGCGGTGTCGTGGAGAAGGCCATGAGCAACTATCCAGGTGAGGCAGGAGCAGGACGGCCGGGGGATGCCCCCGGCCGGAAGGCGACAGCGTGACGGCGCGCTTGAGCCGGCGCGCCACCTTCTCCCTCACTGCATGGCTACGATCTTCTGGTAGACCTCCTCGGCTCCGATCTCTTTGGCGTAGGCCGCCAGAACCGGGTCGACACGCTTCTTCATCTCCTCGCGGCCTTCGAAGGAGATGCGCTTCAGCTTGCCCTGTTGCTCCAGAGCCTCGAGCTTCTTTGCGTCCTCCGACGACTCGATCTGACGGCCGTAGGCGCCCGCCTCCTTGCCCGCCTTGAGCACGATCTCCTGCAGATCCTTGGGCAGGTTCCGGAAACTCTTGCCGGAGAAGCAGAGCGGCCGGATGGTGATGGCGTGCTGCGTCAGCAGAAGGTTCGGCGCCACCTCGAAGAACTTCATCTGCTCGACGCCGGCAGCCTCGTTCTCGCCCGCCTTGATGACGTTGTTCTGGATCGCATTGTAGACTTCGTCATAGGCAATGACCGTAGGCGCCATGCCGACGGCCTGGAACGTCCGCGACCAGATCGGCGCGCCCTGCACGCGCACCTTGAGGCCCTGAATGTCGTCGAGCGAGTCCATCTGCTCGTTGATGAAGATGTTGCGCACACCGCCGCCGGCATAGCCGATCAGCATGACGTCGGCCTTCTCGGCGATCTCGTCCGCAATCGGTTTCAAGAGATCGGCGTCGAGCACCTTGTTCCAGTGGTCGAGGTCACGGAACAGGAATGGCGCATCGATGAACGGGGCTGCCTTCGAGAATGTCGACATGTGTGCCGGCGAGACGACCGCATAATCGACGGCCCGGCCTTGCGACATGTATTCGAAATACTGCTTCTCCAGACCCAGCGCGCGGTTCGTGTGGAGGACGAAGTTGATCGGCTTGCCCCAGGCTTCCGTCACCAGCTCACCGAACTTGGCCATGGTTTTCGTGAACGCATGGTCGTCATTGAACTGCGAGGCGCCGTTGAGCGTGATCGGGTCCTGCGCGCGCACGATTGCCGGCATGCCGATCACGCCGGCCGCCGTTGCGCCCAGCCCCGCAAGCACTGTTCTGCGTCGAATCATCAGCGTTTCCTCCAGATTGGCATCTCGCCCTTATTGATGAGAGCAGTCAGCCCCCACTCGGCCACTCGCGGCCGCAGTGGGCGCACGATAACTTAGGTCATCCAGCAGCACTAGCCCTATGGAGCAGTTGATGAACATTGCCGAGGTGAGGACACACGTACTCGAGGCAAAGATCGGGACTCCCTTCTCGTGGTCCTTCAATCGCGCCGATACGCGCGCGAGTTGCATCGTCGAGATCGTGTGTGAGGACGGCACCACGGGCTGGGGCGAGTGCTTCGGGCCCGCGCGGCTCAATGCGGCTGTGGTGCAGGCGTTCCGGCCGTTGTTGCTGGGGCAGGATGCGCTGGCGACGGAGCGGATCTGGCAGTTCCTCTATAATCATTTCCGCGACCAGGGGCAGAAGGGGCTGATCGTCACTGCGCTGAGCGGTGTCGACATTGCGTTGTGGGATATCAAGGGCAAGCGTTTCGAGACGCCGGTCCACCGGCTCATGGGCGGGCCGCTGAGAACCAGCGTGGCGGCCTATGCGACGGGCACATATCGCCGCGATGCCGGTGACCCGCTCGAGTACATCACGGAGGAGGTGGCAGGCTACGTCCGGGAAGGCTTCGGTGCGGTGAAGCTCAAGATCGGGTTCGGGCTCGAGGAGGACATCGCGCTTATCCGTGCCGTTCGGGAGACCATCGGCCCGAAGACCGGCCTGATGCTCGATGCCAATCACGGCTACGACGCGATCGATGCCATCGCGCTGGGCCGCGCCGTGGCGCCGCTCGATATCGGCTGGTTCGAGGAGCCGGTGGTGCCGGACGATCTCGGCTCGTATGAGGAGGTGCGCCGCGGCCAGCCGATCCCCGTTGCGGGCGGCGAGTGCGAGTTCACCCGCTGGGGCTTCCGCGAGGTGCTGATGCGGCGGGCCATCGACATCATCCAGCCGGACACCTGCGCAGCAGGAGGCCTTTCCGAATGCAAGAAGATCGCCGACATGGCGAATGCGTTCGGTATTCGTTACCTGCCGCACGTCTGGGGATCCGGCATCGGGCTCGCCGCGGCGCTGCAGCTCCTGGCGGTGCTGCCGCACAATCCGCCGCGCCACACCCCGCGTGAGCCCATGCTCGAGTTCGACCGCTCCGAGCATCCCTTCCGGCAAGCGGTTCTGAAGGCGCCGATCGAGCACGAGGCAGGGATCGTGAAGATTCCGGACGGGCCGGGGCTCGGCATCGACGTGGATCGCGCCGCGCTGGAGCGGTTTGCCGCCGCCTAGCCGAGCAGAACGTTACCGCTCCACAAGAATAAGCCTGCCGCCCGCGTCAGGTCGGGCGGCAGCGCTCATCACTTATGATCGTGAAGCGATGGCAGCCCCGTTTGGGCCAACTGCCTGCCCCCCAGCCGCCATCGCCCGTCCTCGGCTGCGACGCTGGGCACATGCAGCCTACGGACATTCAGATGGTCTTATTCCGAGGCACTCCCAGCAACCAACCTGGGGTTGAGGCGCTGATTATGCTTTCCAGACTGTGAGCTGAATCCACCACTCCGCCTCGGTGTTCGACCCCACGCTGCCATCGCAATCGGGACTCTTCACGCAGGTCTGGATTGTTCATCGGTCTTCGGTCAGAATGCTGAGAAGCTGGGCGGGGCGGCTCTGAAGAGGCGCAGGCAAGACAATCGGGCTGGAGCATTGGGAGGCTCTGAGACGTATGAAACCGGCAAAGTTGCTGTTTGTGGGCGCGCTCGCGCTCGGCTTTCTCTCGAGCGCAGTCGAGGCGAAAACCTTCAAGTACGCGTTCCAGGGCGATCTCAACGCGCTCGATCCCTACACGCTGAACGAGACCTTCACGCTGGGCGCCATGGGCAACGTCATGGAGGGCCTGACCAAGCGTGACAAAGACCTCAAGATCATTCCCGGTCTGGCCGAGCGCTGGGAGATCCTGGAGCCCACGCGATGGCGCTTCCATCTACGCAAGGGCGTCAAATTCCACGATGGATCACCCTTCACAGCCGATGATGTTCTTTTCTCGCTGGAACGCCTGCGAAGCCCGGGCTCGCAGATCAAGAGTCGTGTTCCCGCTGATGCAAAGGCGGTGAAGGTCGACGATCACACGGTCGATTTCGTGCTCACCTCCCCGAACCCGATCCTGCATGCCGAGTGGGACACCTGGTACATCTACTCGAAGAAGTGGTCGGAGGAGAACGGCGCCACGCAAGCTCAATCAGCGTCGGCAACATCGCTCAATCCCTTCGCCCTCAAGGCCAATGGCACTGGACCGTTCATGGTCGAGAGCCACGAGCCGGGGGTAAAGACCGTCTTCAAGCCTAACCCGAACTGGTGGGGCAAGCCTGAGCACAATCTGACCGAGGTCATCTTCCAGACCATCAAGTCGGACGCGACCCGCGTGGCCGCGCTGCTCTCCGGCGAGGTCGACCTGATCGATCCTGTCCCCGTCCAGGATATCGAACGCATAAAGAACAATCCGACGACCGACGTGCTGACGGGGCCGGAGCTGCGGACGATCTTCCTCAATATGGACTCGTTCCGCGACGAGCTGCTCTATTCGAACGTCAAGGGAAAGAACCCGTTCAAGGACCCGCGGGTCCGCAAGGCGTTCTATCAGGCGATCGACATGGAGGCGATCAAGACGAAGGTGATGCGGGGCATGTCCTCGCCCTCAGCACTCCTGATCTCGCCCTTGCTGTACTCGCGCGCCGACGAGTTCAAGCGGCATCCCTACGATGTCGCGGCCGCCAAGAAGCTCATGGAGGAAGCTGGCTATCCTGACGGGTTCGAGGTGACGATGGACTGCCCGAATGACCGCTACGTCAATGACGAGGCGATCTGCCAGGCTGTCGTCGCCATGCTCTCGCGCATCGATGTCAAGGTGAACCTTCTGGCTCAGCCGAAAGCCAAGTATTTCGAAAAAGCCGGCCCGAGCAAGAAATACGATTCCTCATTCAATCTTCTGGGATGGACGCCGAGCTCCTTCGACAGCTGGAACGTCATCGCCAACCTTGCAAGCTGCCGCGATGCCGAAGGGAACGGCTCGCAGTTCAACTACGGCGGCTATTGCAATCCGAAGGTCGACGAGCTCAACAAGCAGATCCTCGGCGAGACCGACATTGCCAAGCGTGATGACCTGATCGCACAGGCTTTCCGCATCATCCACGACGAGGCCGGGCTGATCCCATTGCACCAGCAGTCGCTGGCCTGGGGCGTCTCGAAAAACATCAAGATCGTCCAGCGGGCCGACAATCAGATCCTGTTCTATTGGGTGCAGAAGGAATAGTATAAGCGAATGGCGAATGGCGAATGGCGAATGGCGAATAGGGGTTTGGTGAATGGGAATTCTGGATAAGTTCTATTCGCTACTCGCTAATTCGCTACTCGCTAATTCGCTATTCGCTAATCCTCCGACGGTTCCGTTCTTAGCTTCCCCGCTGTCGTACTGATGCTCGCATTCGCCATCCGTCGCTTGATCGAAGCAGCGTTCGTGATGCTGACCGTGGCGGTGCTGGCGTTCGTGCTGTTCCGGTTCGTCGGCGATCCGGTGAACCAGATGGTGGGGATGGATACGCCGCTGGAGGACCGGATCAGAATCCGCAAGGAGCTCGGGCTCGACGATCCGGTCGCCGTTCAGCTCGGCCGGTTTCTGAAGGGTGCCGTCCAGTTCGATTTCGGCATCTCCTATCAGGTGAAGCAGCCGGTTTCGAACCTGATTGCAGAGCGGTTCCCGGCGACCATCGAGCTGTCGTTGGCTGCGGCGATCTTTGCGGTTGTGCTTGGAATACCGATGGGGGTCTACACGGGCATTCACCGGGAGTCCTGGCTGTCGAAAATCTTCTTGACCGTTTCGCTGGTCGGCATTTCGCTGCCGACGTTTCTCACCGGAATTCTGCTGATCTACCTCTTTGCTGTGCAGCTGGGCGTGCTGCCGTCGTTCGGCCGGGGCGAAGTCGTTCAGATCGGATTCTGGCGGACCGGGTTTCTTACGATCTCAGGGCTGAAGGCGCTGATCCTGCCCGCGATCACTCTCGGCCTGTTCCAGATGACGCTGGTGACGCGACTGGTGCGATCGGAAATGCTGGAGGTGCTGCGGACGGATTACATCAAGTTTGCGCGCGCCCGGGGGCTGACGAACCGCGCCGTTCATTTCGGCCATGCCCTGAAGAACACGCTGGTGCCGGTCATCACCATCATCGGCCTGCAGGTCGGTGCCTTGATCGCCTTTGCCATCATCACCGAGACGGTCTTCCAGTGGCCCGGCATGGGCCTGCTGTTCATCCAGTCGGTGCAGAATGCCGATATCCCGGTCATGTCGGCGTACCTGATGATGGTCGCGTTCCTTTTTGTCTTCATCAACTTCGTTGTCGATTTGCTTTACGTTACAGTCGATCCGCGCATCCGCATCATCGGTAACGCGAGCTAGGGCATGGCGGTCGAAACGGACGGCAGAAAAGATTCGCAGAAATCTGCCCGAGAAAACTTCCTGGCGCGCCTGCTCGACAGTGATCTGCTTCACTCGTTTCTGCGTAACCGGCTGGTCGTACTCGCAGCCATCGTGACGCTCGCGTTCGTGGTGATGTCGCTGCTGGCGCCCTGGATCGCGCCGCATGATCCTTATGACGTGCGCACGCTCAACCTGCTCGATTCGCACACCCCGCCGGCGTGGGAGGAGGGCGGCGATCCGCGGTTCCTGCTCGGCACGGATGATCAGGGCCGGGATATCCTGTCGACCATTCTCTTCGGTGCGCGCAGCTCCATTGCCATCGGCATCCTGTCTGTGCTGCTCGCCATGGTCATCGGCATCTCGCTGGGGCTGATTGCGGGCTACTACGGCGGGCGGATTGATACGGTGATCATGCGTATCGCCGACGTGCAACTCACATTTCCGGCCATCCTGACGGCTTTGCTGATCGATGGCGTGGCGCGGGTCCTGCTCGGCACGCACGGCAGCGGAGGCGGAGAGTTCTGGATCCTCGTCGTCGCCATCGGACTGTCGTTCTGGGTGCAGTACGCGCGCACCGTGCGCGGGATCACTCTGGTCGAGCGAGGGAAGGAATACGTGCAGGCGGCGCGGCTGATCGGTCTCGGCTCCTTCAACATCATGTTCAACCAGATACTGCCGAACGTGATGAGCCCCGTGCTCGTCATCGCCACCATCAACCTGGCGCTGGCGATCATAACGGAAGCCACGCTGTCGTTCCTGGGCGTCGGACTGCCGCCGACGGAGCCGTCGCTCGGCACACTGATCCGCATCGGCAACAATTTCCTGATGTCGGGCGAGTACTGGATCGTGATTTTCCCCGGCGTTGCGCTCGCCGCGCTGGTCCTGGCGGTCAACCTGCTGGGAGACTGGCTGCGCGACGCCCTCAACCCGAAGCTGCGATGAGGCCCGAGCTGCGCTCATGACCACAGCCGTCCTCTCCGTTCGCAATCTGCGGGTCGAGTTCCCGACACGGAAAGGCGTGCTGGTCGCCGTCGACGACGTTTCGTTCGATATCGCGCAGGGCGAGGTCCTCGGCGTCGTCGGCGAGTCGGGTGCGGGCAAGTCGATGACCGGCAGCGCCGTGATCGGGCTGATCGAGCCGCCCGGCCGCATTGCAGCCGGCGAGGTGCAGCTCAAGGGCCAGCGCATCGACAACCTTCCTTACGAGCAGATGCGCAAGATCCGGGGCCGCCGCATCGGCATGATCTTCCAGGATCCGCTGACGAGCCTCAACCCGCTCTATCGCATCGGCGATCAGATCATCGAAACCATCCGCACGCACGCGCCGGTCAGCGAAGCGGCAGCACGCAAGCGCGCGATCGAGCTTCTGACCGACGTCGGCATTCAGGGCGCCGAGGCCCGCATCGACGCCTATCCGCATCAGTTCTCGGGCGGCATGCGCCAGCGGGTGGTCATCGCGCTTGCGCTCGCGGCCGAGCCGGAGCTGGTCATCGCCGACGAGCCGACCACCGCGCTCGACGTGTCGATCCAGGCGCAGATCATTCAGCTTCTGAAGCGGCTTTGCCGCGAGCGGGGCACGGCGATCATGCTCATAACCCACGACATGGGCGTGATCGCTGAAACGGCCGACCGGGTTGCGGTCATGTACGCCGGCCGCATCGCGGAGATCGGGCCGGTGCGCGATGTCGTGCAGAAGCCGCATCACCCCTATACCAAGGGGCTGATGGGCTCCATTCCGACCCTCGATGTGGACGCGCCCCGGCTGATGCAGATTCCCGGCGCGATGCCCCGGCTCACGGCCATTCCGGACGGCTGTCCTTTTCACCCGCGCTGTTCGGAGGCGATTGCGCGCTGCCGTCAGGACCGGCCAGAGCCGGCGAAGCTCGGCCGCTCGGAGGTGGCCTGCTGGGTCGCAGCCCGGGCTGATGCGGAGGCCGGTTGATGAGCGGCCCTCTCAACCGATCTGAAATACCGCTGGTTGAAATCCGCGGTTTGTCGCGCACCTTCGATGTTTCGAAGCCGTGGCTCAATCGGATGATCGAAGGCGCGCCGCGCCAGATGCTGAAGGCGGTGCAGGACGTCTCCTTCACGATCGGCCCTCGCGAGACCTTCGCTCTCGTCGGAGAGTCCGGGTCCGGCAAATCGACCGTTGCGAAAATGGTGGTTGGTTTGCTTCAGCCATCTGCCGGCACCGTGACCATCGACGGCATCGACATGTGGCAGGGATCAGCGGCTGGCGACCGAAAAGCGCTGCGCCGCCGCATCCAGATGGTTTTCCAGGATCCCTATGCGAGCCTCAACCCGCGCTGGCGGGTGGGGCGCATCATCGCCGACCCGATCCATGCCTTCGGGCTCGCAAAGGACAGGGCCGAAATCGAGCACCGCACGGGAGAGCTGCTCCGCCTCGTCGGCCTCGACCCGGCGGACGCGCGCAAGTACCCGCACGAGTTCTCAGGCGGCCAGCGGCAGCGGATCTGCATTGCGCGCGCGCTCTCGTCGAAGCCGCAATTTCTCGTGTGCGACGAGCCGACCTCGGCACTCGACGTTTCGGTGCAGGCACAAATCCTCAATCTCCTGCGCGATTTGCAGGACCAGTTCGGCCTGACCTACCTGTTCATCAGCCACAATCTGGCTGTGGTGCGGCACATGGCGACGCGTATCGGCGTCATGTATCTCGGCCGCCTGGTCGAAATCGCGCCCACGGCGGAGCTTTTCGCCACGCCTCAGCATCCCTATTCGCGCATGCTGCTCGACGCGGTTCCGGACCTCAAGATGACGGGCCGTGCACGGAAGATGATCGAGGGGGAAATACCGAACCCGCTGAGTCCTCCCGCCGGTTGCACCTTTCATCCCCGCTGCCCATTGGCCGGAGAGCGCTGCCGCCGGGAAGTGCCAGATCCGGTGACATACGCCGACAGAACGGTTGCCTGCCACGAGGCCGAAGCCGCCCGTGCGCTGCGCGACGCCTGAGGGCGGATAAGGGCTATCAGGCCTCCGACCGGGGATGTTTCGGCAAGTGGCCGATTTGGGTTTGTTTGCCGGGACATTACTGGTTAAGATTTTCATAGTCCGGAAGGACATCAGAAGTGCGCGGCCCGGCGGCGGCACTCGCGGCCGGCCCAGCGCAACCTCGAATTTGCTAGGGAGGTGCTGCAAATGAAAAAGGGCTCGATAGCCGCTCTTGTCTTCGGGCTTGTTGCCGGTCTGGCAACGTCGGCAACAGCGCAGACGGACATCACGTGGGGAACCTCGGCCGTGGGGTCTTCGGGCCATCGCGCGCTGGTCAATCTCGCCACCATTTTGAACCGCGAGCTGAAGAACTATCAGGTGACCGTGCAACCCATGCCGGGCGCCATCGTCTCCGTGAAGAGCTATGCCAACGGCCAGACGCTCGGCTATTACGGGGCGGACATCGCCTTCTACGAGCTCGCCAGCAACACCAACCGCTTCAAAGGCTTCAAGGAGCAGATGAAGCGGGAGCCGGTGCAGTCCTTCTGGGCCTTTACAGTCGAGGTGGGCGCGGCCATTCACGAGCGCGACAAGGACAAGATCAAGAGCTGGGGCGATCTGACGGGCAAGCAGGTCTTCACCGGTCCATTGCCCTGGGACACGCGCGCCCAACTCGAGCGCGGACTGTCGGCGCTGGGCGTCAAGCACAACTACGTCGAGGTCGATCTGTCGAGCGCTGGTTCGCTGATGGACTCCGGCCGGCTCGACGGCTTCATCATCTACACGAATGCGGAAGCGACGACAGCGCCCTGGATCACCGAGGCAGGGCTGGCGACGAAATGGGTGGCGCTCAATCCGTCGCCGGAGGAAGTGGCGAAGCTGAAGGAGCTGAATTTCGACGTGGTCGAGGTCAAGTCGGAGGCCTTCAAGCATGAAACCGGCACCGAGACCGTAACGCTTCTGCCCTTCTTCTATGGCTTCCATGTCGGCATGGAGATCCCCGAGGACGACGTCTACAACATGCTGAAAGTCATCGAAGCCAATGTCGATGAACTGATCAAGCTCGACGCCGCCTTCGCGCAGCTGAAAGACATGCCCGCCATGCAGGTTCGCGGCGTCACCGCCTCCATCGAATACGTTCCGGTGCATCCGGGCCTTGCAAAGTGGATGAAGGAGAAGGGTGTGTGGAACTCCGCCTGGGACGACCGCATCGCCAAGAAGAACTGATCTCGGTCACGGCCAGTCATTAGTGAAAGGCAGGCGCACGCTGCGCCCGCCTTTCTTCTATGCAGCTCTCACACCGGCCCATTCCTCATGTCCACGACCTATCCTTCGCAAGTGCGCGTCGCCCTGACCGCGCTCTACTACGCCACGGCTGTCTTCTTCTCCCTCTTCCTCTTCAATTACTACTTCACCGGCGAAGGCGGGCCGACCGTGCTGACCGTGCTGATGCTGCCGGTCTGCTTCATTCTGTTCATTCTGGACTCTCTGCGCAGCAATGATCTTTATCCGCGGTTTGGCCTGATTCCCAATTTGGTGATTGCGGCCATCTATATCGGATTGGCGCTGACGGTTCTCTATTACGTAGGCACCGAGTTCTATGAGA
Organism: Hyphomicrobiaceae bacterium; assembly: GCA_041687075.1. Lineage (GTDB taxonomy): Bacteria > Pseudomonadota > Alphaproteobacteria > Rhizobiales > Hyphomicrobiaceae > ZC4RG25. The sequence continues at coordinate 16,479 of JAWLCO010000014.1, forward strand.
TCCGCACGGTGCGGGCCGGGTTCTTGAATACCACAGACCTCGTGATGGGCTCGATCATGGTCCTGCTCATCATGGAATACACGCGCAAACGCTATTTCGTTCTATTTGTCCTGAATGTCGTCCTGATCCTTTATGCCGCCTATGGCTGGCTGGTGCCCGGAATGTTCAGCCATCCGGGACTGAGCTGGACCCGCATCATTTCGGCAATGAGCCTCGAAACGGCCACTGGCGTCTATTCCCGCCTGCCGCAGCTCGCCCTGACGCTCATCGGTTGCTTCCTGCTGGTCCTCAGTGCCCTGCGCGCCTTCGGCTGTGTCGATTCCATTCTGCTCGGCGCCGGCCGCATCTCGGCCTGGTCTCCTTACGCCTTGCCCCAGGCGGCAGTCCTCGGCTCCTTCGGCGTAGCGACCGTCAGCGGCTCGAGTGCCGCCAATGCCGCAACGACCGGCTCCGCGACGATTCCAGCCATGGTGCAGGCCGGCATGCCGCGTGAGACGGCCGCCTCGATCGAGACCGCATCGTCTCTCGGTGGCCAGTTGATGCCACCCATCATGGGCATCTCCGCGTTCCTGATGGCCGATTTTCTGGGCCGCAGCTATTTCGATGTCGTGGCGCGCGGATACGCACCGGCCTTGATCTACTTCGTTTCCGTCAGCCTGGCGGTCTACCTGCTGTCCGTCCGTTTCCGGCCAAGCCGGGACGTGGAGCTTCCTGGCGAAAGGTTCGATTGGGGAGATGCCGTCAATATCGCGGCGTTTGCGGCGGTGGTCGTCGCGCTGATCGGCCTCATGGGCGTCATCCACATGGCGCCGATGATCGCGGCGCTTCAGGTGTTCATGTACGCGGCGCCAACGATTTTCGTTTTCCATCTGGCGCGCCGCTGGGTTTCAGCCGGCCGGCCGGGGCTGCGCGACGTGGTGGCGCCGCTCGGCCGCATGGTGGACATCTTCGCCTCCATGACGGCCGATCTGACGCTGCTGCTGGCAACCCTGTCGATCATGACAGGCGCCTTTGTCATCACCGGCATCCCCACCAAGGTCGGCGCCATCCTGATCGAAGCGGCCGGCGTCAACCTGGCTGCGATGGGGCTCGTTGCGTTCCTTTTCGCGACGCTCATCGGCACCGGCCTGCCACCCGCGCCCACCTATATTCTGACCGCGCTGGTGATCGCGCCGCCGATGATCAGGTACGGCGTCGATCCCTGGGCCGTACACTTTTTTGCCTTCTTCCTGGCGGTCTGGGGAGAGCTGACGCCGCCCACCTCGGTGGTGGCCGCCGTAACGGCCAAGATCGCCGACGCCTCCTTCATGGGCACATTGATGCGAGCGCTGGTGCTCTGCGTGTCGTTGTTCATGCTCATGGCCGGCGTATTCGTGCGGCCGGAGCTGGTGCTGGAGCCCGGCCTCTCGCAAGTGGGCGCCATGCTCCTCATCCTGACAGCGACCATCGGCATGACGTTCAGCCTGCAGGCGCATTTCAGTGATACATTTGCCGCCAACATGGGGCTGCGGGGCTTGCTCGGGGCTTTCTCGCTAACGGTCCTGCTCTATCCCGACACCGGCATTGCTACCCTGTTCTGCATACCCGTCATACTGATGGTAATCGGCTGGTTCATCCTCCGCCGCCCGGGCCACAGAGCCGAAGCCCCGGCGTGAGCGGTGTTGGTCTACGCCCATACCAAGCGCAGCTTGCCGCTTTCCGGCGGCAAGCGCGATTGAGCTGCCAAAGCGGGTCGCCGCTGCCGACGAGGATATCGCGAAGCTCAAGCAAACTGCGCTGTTGTGGAACGCTCAGGCTAGCCGCCGAGCCAACTGTTGGAGGCCACGGCCGGAATCGAACCGGCGTGCGCGGATTTGCAGTCCGCTGCGTAACCACTCCGCCACGTGGCCGCCAAGGGTGGGGTGAAGTGCGGTGGCGCACCTCAGCCGTTGCCGCGAGAAGTGCCTTGCGGCGAGGCGTCCTGTAGCATGCCGGGGCCGGTCCTGCAATGAGGTCCCTCTCGTGCGGCTTTGCGTCCGAAGGCCTTGCGGTGCGAACAAGAGCTCTGGCCGAGCGTTCGTCTGTTCGCTAAGGTCCGGCCGCCTTGGCTAGGCCAGCCGGCAGCATGCTTTGCACGGGATGTCGAGGAGGGGAGATGGTCAACTTTGCGGTCCAGCGCGAGAACATGGTCGAGAGCCAGGTTCGGCCCGCCGATGTCGTCGACCGGAGAATCATTCGCGCCATGCTCGAGATCCCCAGGGAGGTGTTCGTCCCTGAGGAGGTGCGGCCTCTCGCCTACATGGATCGCGACGTCCCCGTCTCGCCCCGCTCGGAGGCACGGCCGCGTTTCATGATGTCACCGAGCGTTCACGCCAGGCTGATCCAGTTCCTGGAGCTGGAGGACAACGCCGTCGTGCTGGACGTCGGCTGCGGGACCGGTTACGGCAGCGCGATCATGGCGCGGCTGGCACAGACCGTCGTCGCCCTCGAATGCGATCCCGGCCTGGCTGAAACGGCGACAAAGACCCTCTCGGAGCTGGGCGTCGACAACGTGGTGGTGGTCGTCGGCAGCCTGCCTGCCGGCTGGCCGGGCGAGGGGCCATACGACGCCATCATTCTCAACGGGTCCGTGCCCGAGGCTCCTGCAACGCTGCTCGACCAGCTCAGGGACGGCGGCCGACTCGCCGCCATCGAGGCGGACGGCGGTCTCAGCAAGGCACGAATCTGGCAGCGCTCAGGCCAGAACGTCTCGGCCAGAACGCTGTTCGATGCAGCCGCCAGACCGCTCCCTGGCTTCGAGCGCCAGCCACAATTCGTATTCTGATCGTCCGATTCCATCAGAAGTGTTGAGTTAGGGCCACGCACACGCAGGCATCTGGCGTGCTGCGACTGATTCGTGGTTCTGGCCCGTTCCCCGAATGAGGTACTTAGGGATTCGATCCGGTGCGAGCCTGGATGGAATCAGTGTAAGTCCATGGGGTGGGACGGGCTCTGAGGCCTGCACCGCGTTTGCTTGAGTGCGTCCAGGGACAGCGGGGGCCGAATGGCAACGAAAGCCGAGGGCGACATGGGGGAGTCTCGAAAGCGGGGCACGCGGATCGCGACTGCTGTCGCGCTGGCGGCAATGCTCGTGGTGCACCTCCCTGCCGTTGATGCGCAAGCGGAGTCGCTGCGGCAGGCGCTGACGGCAGCTTACAAGTTCAATCCCCGGCTCGATGCGGAAAGGTCGAACCTGCGCGCCACCGACGAGGAGGTGCCGCGCGCCCTTTCCGGTTATCGCCCGCAGATCTTCGGCTCGGCGGACGTTGGCTATCAAAGAACCGAAACGCGCGGGGGAGTGGACGGCAGGAGCGTTTCGGAGACCAATCCTCGCGGGTATGGAGTTGACCTCTCGCAGCCATTGTTCCGTGGCTTTCGCACACTGAACACCGTGCGCGAGGCAGAAGCCGTGGTCCGTGCAGCGCGGGCCAATCTGCGGATCATAGAGCAGTCGGTCCTGCTGGAAGCCGTCATTGCCTATGCGGACGTCGTCCGGGACCAGGCGGTAGTCCGCCTGCGTGAGAACAACGTCAATGTCCTGACGCGCGAGCTGCGCGCCACGCAGGACCGGTTCTCGGTCGGTGAGGTGACGCGCACGGACGTTGCCCAGGCGGAGGCGCGCAGGGCAGGCGCCGTCTCGGCCCTTGACCTCGCACGGGCCAACCTGCGCACCAGCCGGGCCGCGTACGAGCGCGTGATCGGGCATCCGCCGAGCAATCTCATGGAGCCGAACGTGCCGGAGAACCTGCTGCCGCGTTCGCAGCAGGAAGCCATGGCGACGGCCTCTCAGGAGAACCCCAACATCGTTGCCGCGCTCTATCGCGAGCAGGCGGCGCGGCATGTGGTCGATCGGATCTGGGGCGAGCTGCTTCCCGAAGTCCGCGTCGATGCGAGCTATGATCGCCGGTTCGGGCAGGGAAACGTCGACGAGTCGGAAACGACGGCTGTGACCGGCCGGTTGACGGTGCCCATCTACCAGGGCGGTGAGGTGTCGGCGCGTGTGCGTCAGGCAAAGCACACGCACGTGACGCGTCTGCAGGAGGTGGAACAATTCCGGACCGAAGCTCTGGCGGATGTGGTGGCGTCATGGGCCCGTTTAGAGGCATCGCGCGCGCAGCTCACTTCCGACATCGCGCAGGTCGAGGCGAGCCGTGTGGCGCTGGCCGGTGTGCGTGAGGAAGAGCGCGTCGGCCAGCGGACGCTGCTCGACGTGCTCAACGCCGAGCTGGAGTTGCTGAACGCCGAGGTCAATCTCGTGACGACGCGGCGCGATCTGGTGGTCAGCGCCTATACGCTGTTGTCGTCTGTCGGCAGACTGCACGCCGAGCACCTTGGGCTGGGCGCAGCGGTGTATGATCCTGAGGCGCACTACCACGAGATCCGCCGCAAGTGGTGGGGCATCAGCATCACCCATGCCGATGGCCGCCGTGAGAGCCTCGACCTGTGGGAAACCCACGGGCAGCACGCTCCCATGAAATGAGCGTCGGTGAGGCGCCGCAGTTCGATTGAGGGGCGGCGCATCCGCGCGGCCACGGCGCACACACGCCCTGATGCGCGGACTTGTTTGCGCTACTCGTCATGGCATGCATGAGTGCTGGGTATGCGGAGCACCGCGGATACGGGCTCTCGGGACGGGCCGAACTGGGCGGGGCACCATCCCGGATCAGCGCAATTTTCGTCGCGTGAGATCTACGACGTCTTCGGCCTGACGGACGGGATAGCGGCTCCGGCTGGCTCTGTGTGTGGTGCCGGACGCACCGTGGAAGTCTCACAAAACGCACAATTTCAATGAAGCCAATGCATTGAAGTGCCCGGGCAATCGGTGTACCACGGTTAAGAATTTAGCAATGCGTGTTGCAGGCGAGGCACGCAGTTTGGCCTGGGCGGTGGCCGTTGAGCAGTGAGGGTGGGGGATGCATAGAGCGGATAAGGCGCCCGAGCCGAGCATGGAAGAGATCCTTGCATCGATCCGCAAGATCATTGCGGAGGAGCCGATCGGCTCGCGGCCGGGGCCGACGTCGCACGAGTCCGATAGCGATGCACCGCTGCCGGCAACCAAAGCCAGCGATCCAGCGAGCCGGGCGGACGCGCCTGCTCTTCCTATGCCATCGCGGAACCAGGACGGCTCTGACGGGCCGCCCTACAGCGTTGAAGACGCGTTGGCCGACCTGATGGACGATTCCTCCCAGCGGCGGGCCGACCCCGCCGCGGGCAAGGACGATTTCGCCAAGCCGCAGGGGCGGCCTGCACCGCCAGAAGAGGACAGCCGCCCAAGCTGGCTGTTCGGGCGGCAGGCCAGCCCGAGCTCGGCTCAGCCGCAAGCGGGCTCCTCGCCCGCTCCTGCGCGCAGCCCCGGAGGCAGCCTGCTCGGGCAGCTCGGCTCTCTGCGCGAAAGCCCCGAGCGTGCACCGATCGAAGGCGGGAATTCCGGTGCAAAGTCCGCTGCTGCACCACGGCAGGCGGAAGCAGATTCGCTCTTCGGTCGGCAGCGGGAGGGCGGGCGTCCAGGGCCGGCAGACTTCCCGACCCTGCCGCAAGGATCCTCGCACGAGGTGCCGCGGCCGGCGGCTCCGCGTGTGCCAACGCGAGAGGCTGGGTTTGCGAGCCCTCGCAGCGAGCAGAGCAGTGGGCCGGGGTCATTGCCGGGAGCCAGTACACCCGGCGCGCGGCCGGCTTCAGCCATACCTATGCCGGTGGGGCGTTCTCCGGAACCGGGTGCTGATGCAGCGACCCAGTCCGATGCGCCACAACGCGAGGCAGCAGCGGATACAGTCGCCAAATCGGCGCAAGCTCCCGCTGGAATGACAGAACGGCAAAGTTCGCCAGCATCGGCTGCGGCGGATCGCAGCGACGGATCAGCGCGTGAGAGGTCGACGGAGGCGGCTTCGGCGGCCAGACAATCCACCGGCTCGCATCGAGAGGCGCCGAAAAAGCCGGCGGCCCCGTCTGCAACTCAGGCCTCGCCTCAGTCAGCGGCTGCGCGCACGCTGGAGGACACCGTTGCGGAGCTGCTCAGGCCCATGCTGCGCGAGTGGCTCGATGCCAACATGCCCCGCATCGTCGAGAAGGCGCTGCGGGTGGAGCTGGCGTCAAGCGCCAAGGGCAAGGAACGGTCAGACGGATAAGCCGTGAAACGTGAAGCCGCCAAGTCGTGAGGTCGTGGGCTCGAATCTTCGCAAGTCCACTTCACGACCTCACGAACTCACGACTTCACTCCTCTCCTTGGGCGGGAGCGTTTGTCCGCGGCCCTGAGTTGACAGGGAACGAATGCGGGGCGTAGGACGCCCTGCACTTCCCATGAATTGCAACCCGCGGGCCAGGCGACCCATGCTCCAGAAGACCTATCAACCTGCCGAGATCGAGAAGCGGATCTACCAGGATTGGGAGAACGCGGGTGCGTTCCGTTGCGGCCGGCCGGAGCGGGTAAACGCCGAACCCTATTGCATCGTCATTCCGCCGCCGAACGTCACCGGCTCGCTCCATATGGGGCACGCGCTCAACAACACGCTGCAGGACATCCTGTGCCGCTTCGAGCGCATGCGCGGCAAGGACGTGCTCTGGCAGCCGGGCACCGATCACGCCGGCATTGCGACGCAGATGGTCGTGGAGCGCAAGCTTGCCGAGGAGCAGCGCGATCGCCGCCGGATGGGCCGCCAGGCCTTCCTCGATGAGGTCTGGAAGTGGAAGGCCGAAAGTGGCGGCATGATTCTCAACCAGCTGAAGCGGCTCGGCGCGTCCTGCGACTGGTCGCGCGAGCGGTTCACGATGGACGAGGGCCTCAGCCGCGCGGTGCTCAAGGTTTTCGTCGAGCTCTACCGCCGGGGCTTGATCTATAAGGACAAGAGGCTGGTCAATTGGGATCCGCGCTTTCAGTCGGCCATCTCCGATCTCGAGGTGATGCAGGTCGAGGTGAAGGGCAACCTCTGGCACCTGCGCTATCCGCTCAGGGACGACCCTTCGCGCTTCATCGTGGTCGCCACCACGCGGCCCGAGACTATGCTGGGCGATACGGCCGTTGCCGTTCATCCGGAGGATGAGCGCTACAAGGATCTCGTCGGCAAGATGGTGGTGCTGCCGCTCGTCGGGCGTGAGATCCCTATCGTCGCGGACGAGTACTCCGATCCGGAGAAGGGCTCCGGCGCCGTCAAGATCACGCCGGCCCACGACTTCAACGACTTCGAGGTCGGCCGGCGGCACGACCTGCCGATGATCAACGTCTTCGACGCTGAAGCGCGCATCAACGAGAACGCACCCGAGGCGTATCGCGGTCTCGATCGCTTCGAGGCCAGAAAGCGGGTCATCGCCGATCTCGAAGCGCAGGGCCTCGTCGAAAAGATCGAGCCGTACACGCACATGGTTCCCCATGGCGACCGTTCGGCCGTGCCGATCGAGCCGTGGCTGACGGATCAGTGGTACGTCAATGCGGCCGAGCTGGCGAAAGAGGCGATCAAGGCCGTCGAGGACGGGCGCACGAAGTTTGTCCCGAAGAATTGGGAGAAGACGTACTACGAGTGGATGCGCAACATCCAGCCCTGGTGCATCTCGCGCCAGCTCTGGTGGGGCCATCAGATCCCGGCGTGGTATGGGCCTGATGGCGAGGTGTTCGTCGAGGAGACGGAGAACCTGGCGCTGGCCGCGGCGCAGCGGCACTACGGCTCCCGCGTCAATCTCGAGCGCGATCCGGACGTGCTGGACACGTGGTTCTCGTCCGCGCTCTGGCCGTTCTCGACTCTCGGCTGGCCGGAGAAGACCCCGGAGCTCGCGCGCTATTATCCCACCAACGTCGTCGTCACCGGCTTCGACATCATCTTCTTCTGGGTCGCCCGGATGATGATGATGGGGCTCTACTTCAAGGACGATGTGCCCTTCCGCGACGTCTATATCCATGCCCTCGTCCGCGATGAGAAGGGGCAGAAGATGTCGAAGTCCAAGGGCAACGTCATGGACCCCCTGGAGCTGATCGACGCCTACGGTGCCGACGCGCTGCGCTTCACGCTGGCGGCGATGGCGGCACAGGGCCGTGACATCAAGCTCGCCCGCTCGCGCGTCGAAGGGTACCGGAACTTCGCCACGAAGCTTTGGAATGCCGCGCGCTTCGCGGAAATGAACGAGTGCGTGCGCGTCAAGGGCTTCGATCCCAAGTCGGTGAAGCTGACCGTCAACCGCTGGATCGCTGGCGAGACGGAGCGGACGGCCAAGGCCGTGACCGCTGCGATCGAGGCTTACAGGTTCAACGAGGCGGCCAGCGCCATTTACGAGTTCACCTGGGGCATTCTCTGCGACTGGTATCTCGAGCTGGTGAAGCCGGTCCTCGGCGGTTCCGACGAGGAAGCGAAGGCCGAGACACGCGCCATGGTGGCCTGGGGGCTCGATCAGGTGCTGAAGCTCCTGCACCCGTTCATGCCGTTCATCACCGAGGAGCTGTGGGCGCACATGGTGGAGCATGGCGTCAGGCGGGACTCGATGCTGGCGCTGAGCACCTGGCCTGAACTCGATGGGCTCGCCGATGCCGCGGCCGACGCGGAGCTCGGCTGGGTGGTCAACCTCGTCAGCGAGGTGCGCTCCGTCCGTGCGGAGATGAACGTGCCCGCAGGGGCCAAGGTGCCGCTCGTGCTGGTCGGCTGCAGCGATGCCATCCGGCAGCGGGCCGAGCATCACGAGGAGACCATCGGCCGCCTCGCCCGACTGGGCTCCTTGTCTTTCGAGGACGCGCCGCCTGCAGGCGCGGCAGTCATTGCCTTTGGCGAGACCACGGCGGCCCTGCCGCTCGCCGGGATCATCGACATGGCCGCCGAGAAGGCTCGGCTTCAGCGCGAGATCGACAAGGCTGCCGCCGACATTGGCAAGATCGACGCCAAGCTCGCCAATGCGCAGTTCCTCGCCAAGGCGCCGGAAGACGTCGTCGAGGAGCAGCGTGAACGCAAGGCCGAGCTCGAAGCGCTCTCAGCAAGGCTGGCGAACGCATTGAAGCGGCTGGAAGGGTGATGGGAGTGAATGGCGAAATAGCGAGTAGCGAATAGGGCAGGGAAGACTCACAATTCGCCATTCGCCATTCGCTTTTCAGCACCTTCGCTAACCTGCCATTCACCACTGTGGCATCGTGGCAACGAAGTCGCTGGCCATTGCCTCTTTTGGGCCACAAAGGCCGACCACGATGCATGAACACCAAATGAATGCGGCCGCCCGCTCGCTGGAAGCTCTCATCCACGTGCCGAGTGGCGGGTGTTTGAACTGGATCATTGAGACGAAGGACTGGCCTCCTTAGAGTGCGAGCGCGCGCGTGCGCATGCACGCTCACGAATTGCTGCTTCACTCGCGGGAGATCAGATCAAGATGGACGCCAGAACATTCGACAAGTCGAAGCTGCCCAGCCGCCACGTCACGGAAGGTCCGACGCGTGCGCCCCACCGTTCCTACTACTATGCCATGGGGCTTACAGAGGAGCAGATTCATCGGCCGTTCGTGGGCGTCGTCTCCTGCTGGAATGAAGCGGCCCCCTGCAACATCGCGCTGATGCGGCAGGCGCAGTCGGCCAAGAAGGGCGTCGACGAGGCGGGCGGCACGCCGCGCGAGTTCTGCACGATCACCGTGACCGACGGCATCGCCATGGGTCACCAGGGCATGAAGGCGTCGCTGGTCTCGCGCGAGGTGATCGCGGATTCCATCGAGCTCACCATGCGCGGCCACTGCTACGACGGCATGGTCGGCATCGCCGGCTGCGACAAGTCGCTGCCGGGCGTGATGATGTCGATCCTGCGCCTCAACGTGCCGGCGGTGTTCATGTACGGCGGCTCCATCATGCCCGGCCGCTTCAAGGGCAAGGACGTCACAGTCGTCGACGTGTTCGAGGGCGTTGGCCAGCATTCGGCCGGCAACATGTCGGACGAGGACCTGCACGAGCTCGAGTGTGTTGCCTGCCCGGGCGCCGGCGCCTGCGGTGGTCAGTTCACCGCCAACACCATGGCCTGCGTCTCCGAGGCGATCGGCATTGCGCTGCCCGGCTCGGCGGGGGCTCCGGCTCCGGATACCAGCCGCGACTATTACGCCGTCGAGAGCGGCCGGGCGGTGATGCGGCTGCTCGCCGACGGCATCCGCCCGCGCGATATCACCACCCGCAAGGCTTTCGAGAATGCGGCGACGGTGGTCGCAGCAACCGGCGGCTCGACCAACGCGGCGCTGCACCTGCCTGCCATGGCGCACGAGTGCGGGATCGAGTTCGACCTGTTCGACGTCGCCGAGATCTTCAAGCGCACCCCCTACATCGCCGACCTGAAGCCCGGCGGCAAGTACGTGGCGAAGGACGTGTACGAGATCGGCGGCGTGCCGCAGATCATGCGGGCGCTGCTCGAGGGCGGTTATCTGCACGAGGACTGCCTGACGGTCACCGGCAAGACCATCAAGCAGAACCTCGAGAACGTGAAGTTCAACACCGACCAGAAGGTGGTGTACCCCGTCTCCAACCCGATCTCGCCGACCGGCGGTGTCGTCGGCCTCAAGGGTTCGCTGGCGCCTGACGGAGCGATCGTCAAGGTCGCGGGCATGAAGAAGCTGCAGTTCCAGGGCTCGGCGCGTTGCTTCGATTGCGAGGAGGATGCGTTTGCTGCCGTGGAGCAGGGCAAGATCAACCCTGGCGAGGTGATCATCATCCGCTACGAGGGTCCGAAAGGCGGCCCCGGTATGCGCGAGATGCTGTCCACAACGGCGGCCCTCTACGGCCGTGGCATGGGCGAGTCCGTCGCGCTGATCACGGACGGCCGGTTCTCGGGTGCCACCCGCGGCTTCTGCATCGGCCACGTCGGCCCCGAGGCGGCCGTTGGCGGTCCGATCGCCCTGGTGCGCGATGGTGACATCATCGCCATAGATGCCGAAAAAGGCACTCTCGACCTTCTCGTTGACGAATCTGAGCTCGAATCTCGTCGTAAAGCGTGGACCCCTCCCGCAAATCCATACCAGAGCGGGGTGTTGCGGAAGTATGCGGATCAGGTCGGGCCGGCGCGGCAAGGTGCTGTCACCCACGCCGGCGGAAAGGCGGAAGTTGTCTGTTACGCGGATATCTAGATCGCTGGTGGGGCTGGCACTGGTCACGGCGCTGGCCTCCACGACTGCCCTGGCCGCCCGGAGCGCGACGTTCAGCTCCCCGAAGGCGGCGTTCGAGCAAGGCATGGGCGCGATGAGGGCCGGGCGGCTCGATCTCGCCCTGCCGGCCCTCGAGCATGCCGCCGGCAAGGGCTTCTTCCTGGCCGAGTTCTATCTGGCGCGGCTCTTTGCCGATCCCACCGGTCCTCACACGGACCATGCCAAGGCCTACGTTCTCTACCAGCGCCTTGCCGATCAGTACGCCGACATCGACCCCGATGACGATCAGCGGTCGCCGTTCGTCGCCAAGTCGTTCACGGCACTTGCCGGGTATCTGCTGCGCGGCGTTCCGGAGATCAACGTCAAGCCCAATCCGATCCGCGCCGCCGAGTACCTGCATCACGCGGCTACGTTTTTCAACGACAAGGATGCGCAGTTCGAGCTGGCGAAGCTCTACCTGCGGGCGAATGACGAGCCGATCAAGACGCGGCAGGCCCTGCATTGGCTGGCGGTGCTGACGGAGCAGGGGCACGCTGGCGCACAGGCGTTCCTGGCGGACCTCTACTGGCACGGCAATCACGTCGAGAAGAGCCCGCTCAGGGCCTATGCGCTCGTGACGGTAGCCGTCGAGAACGCGCCGGCGCATGAGCGCATCTGGATCGAGGACATTCACCAGAATATCTACTGCGGCCTGTCGGAATCGGTGCGCACGAATGCCAAGGGGCTCATCGCGTTCTGGCGCAAACAGTATGGGCGGACGCCGGAAGTGGATCGCTACGGCCTCTCCCGGCTGCAGGTCGGCCCTATCCGCACCTGCAGCAATGGCGACATCGTGCCTGTTCCAGGGCAGACCACGATCGCTGCTCCCGAATCCAAATCCGGGAATGCCGCGAGCGAGGTGGCAACGTCTGCGCTGCGCACGCAGGCTGGACCGACGGTTGCGCAAGGGAATGCGGCAGGCTTCGGTGTGCGCGAGGCAGGTGAGGTCGTCACGGAGCGCGCCAACTGATCTGCTGCGGCTTGTCGTTTCCGGCTCCGAGCCGCGGCGAAACGGATTTAGAGCATTTTTGCAGCAGGCACTCACGTCACCTTCCCATGGGAAGAGGGCCTGCCCCGGACCTGATCCCGGGCGGCCCGAAGGGCCGGGCGAGGAAATAGAACACCCACCACCCGTCATCCCGGATGCGCCGCAGCATGAAATGGTGCGGCGCTGATCCGGGATCTTGCCACGCACACGCCATCACCAGTCGCAAGATCCCGTGTCTGCAGTGCACCGCAAGCGCTGCACCGCGCACGGGATGACGGGTGAGGGGGCTGAGCTCGCAGTGCCTCGGGCCGATCCAGCCCTCCCCTTGACGGGGAGGGCGGCGCGGCGGAGCCGTGCGGGTGGGGTGGCACATATGCGAGACCGCCGTGCCGGGGGCACTCCCACCCCCGAACCCTCCCCGCAAGGGGGAGGGGAGACAAACACGCGCTTCACGGTTTCGAAGCAATCGACGCCAGTCTAGCCAGCATCGAGCTCCAGCCAGACCGGGACGTGGTCTGAGGGTTTTTCCCAGCCGCGGGTGTGGCGGTCGATGCCGGAAGCGACGAGCCGATCGGCGGCTTGCGGCGACAGCAGCATGTGGTCGATCCTGATGCCGTCGTTCTTCTGCCAGGAGCCTGCCTGGTAATCCCAGAACGAGAAGACGTTCGGCCCCGGATGACAGGCGCGGATCGCATCCGTGAACCCGCCGTTCATCAGCGCCTTGTAGCGCGCCCGCGTCTCGGGCTGATAGAGGGCGTCGTTCTTCCAGGCCTCCGGATTCTTGGCATCCAGTGGTTCGGGGATGACGTTGTAATCACCCGCGAGCACGAGCGGCTGCTCTTCGGCGAGCAGGGCGCGTGCACGCTGTGCCAGCCGGTCCATCCAGGCGAGCTTGTATCCGAACTTCTCCGTCCCGATCGGATTGCCGTTCGGCAGGTAAATCGAGGCGACGGTGAGCGCGCCGGAAGGAATTGATAGCGTCGCCTCGAGATAGCGCGCCTGCACATCCTCCGGCGCGCCGGGCAGGCCGGGGCGGACGTCATCGAAGCGTGACTTGGCGAGTATGGCGACGCCGTTGAACGCCTTCTGCCCGTGCACCGCGACGTTGTAGCCAAGGTTCTCGAACGCGGCGGCCGGGAAGGCGCCGTCGATGCATTTGACCTCCTGCAGACACACCACGTCGGGCTTGGCGTCGGCGATCCACGTCAGCGCCGTGTCGAGGCGCGCCTTGATGCCGTTGATATTCCAGGTCGCGATTTTCATTGCCCCTGCGCAGGAACGAGCCGCTGCCTTGCCTGTCGTGCGCCTGCCGAGATGGCGCAGAAAAATGCAACAGGCCCGGGCCTTGGGAAAAGCCCCTGCTCCCTCGATAACGAAGCGTGTTCACCGCCGATTAGCAGCTTTTGATCCATCTTGCTAACCAGCAATACTGCTCTGGAAGGGCGCATCATGAGCCTCTCCCTCTACGAGGGCAAACGCCGCGATCCAAAGCTGCTGGTGGCGCTGGTGATGGCCAACCTGCTGTTCGCTGCGTGCTCCGTGTTCCTGTGGGCGTTGATGTCGCTGTTCATGGCCGAGCCCATCCGCTGGGCGACGGCGCGCGGCGTCGGCTCGCAGCCCGATCTCATCGAGTATCCCTTCGTCCTGCTCTGGCTGCTGCCGGTGGCTGGCGCCTGTGCGGCGTGGGTCGCGCACAAGGCCGAGCGGCTGAAGCTCGCCTATTTCCTGGCTTTCTATCCGCTGCTCTACTTCGGCGTCGTGACGGGCTGGTACTACCTTGCGCCTGCCCAGTGGCACTGATCGGCAGGTGCGGCCGGGGTCGAGCTGCGGCGCAAGTGGATGAGACGAGATGGCCGCTTCGAATCGGAGCGGCCTTGTGTATTCTGCAAGCCCATGCAGCGGTACATCTTCATTACCGGCGGCGTGGTCTCCTCTCTTGGCAAAGGCCTCGCATCGGCGGCCCTCGGCGCGCTTCTCCAGGCTCGCGGTTATTCCGTGCGTCTGCGCAAGCTCGACCCCTACCTCAACGTCGATCCGGGCACCATGAGCCCGTATCAGCACGGCGAAGTCTTCGTCACGGACGACGGCGCCGAGACGGACCTCGACCTCGGCCACTACGAGCGCTTCACCGGCGTGCCGGCTAGGCGCACGGACAACATCACCACCGGGCGCATCTACCAGGATATCCTCGCGAAAGAGCGCCGCGGCGAATATCTCGGCGCCACCGTGCAGGTCATCCCGCACGTCACGGACGCCATCAAGGAGTTCGTGACCTCCGGCAACGAAGGCATCGACTTCGTGCTGGTGGAGATCGGCGGCACGGTGGGCGATATCGAGGGCCTGCCGTTCTTCGAGGCCATTCGCCAGCTCGGCAACGAGCTGCCGCGCGGCGCGTCGATCTTTATCCACCTGACACTGCTGCCCTACATCCCGAGTGCCGGCGAGCTGAAGACGAAGCCGACGCAGCATTCGGTGAAGGAGCTGCGCTCCATCGGTATCCAGCCGGACATCCTGCTCTGCAGGTCCGACCGCGAGATCCCGCGCTCCGAGCGCCGCAAGATCGCATTGTTCTGCAACGTGCGCGAGGAAGCCGTTATTCAGGCGCTCGACGTCTCGTCGATTTACGATGTGCCGCTCGCCTATCACCGCGAAGGTCTCGACGGGCAAGTGCTGGCCGCCTTCGGCATTCCCGATGCGCCGAAGCCCGATCTGGCCCGTTGGGAAACGATCAGCAATGCCACTGCCAACCCGGAAGGCGAGGTGACGATCGCGGTCGTCGGCAAGTACACGGAGCTGAAAGACGCCTACAAGTCTCTCATCGAGTCGCTGGTCCACGGCGGCATTGCGAACAAGGTGAAGGTCAGCATCGACTGGATCGAGAGCGAAACCTTCGAGCGAGAAGACCCCGCGCCATTCCTCGAGCACGTCAACGGCATCCTGGTGCCGGGCGGCTTCGGGGAGCGCGGCTCGGAGGGCAAGATCCTGGCCGCCCGCTTTGCCCGCGAGCGCAAGGTGCCGTATTTCGGCATCTGCTTCGGGATGCAGATGGCCTGCATCGAGGCGGCTCGCAATCTGGCCGGAATTCCGCAGGCAAGCTCGACCGAGTTCGGTCCGACGTCCGAGCCGGTGGTGGGCTTGATGACGGAGTGGATGCGCGGCGAGCAACTGGAGAAGCGCAAAGCCGGCGGCGACCTCGGCGGCACCATGCGGCTCGGCGCTTACGAGGCGCGTCTCAACGGCAACAGCCGGATCGCGTCGATTTACGGCACGACGACGATCTCCGAGCGGCACCGCCACCGTTACGAGGTCAACCCGAAATACCGTGAGCGCCTCGAGGAAGCAGGGCTGATGTTCTCCGGCATGTCTCCGGACGGCCTGCTGCCGGAAACCATTGAGTATCCGGACCACCCCTGGTTCATCGGCGTGCAGTACCACCCGGAGTTGAAGTCGCGGCCCTTCGATCCGCATCCGCTGTTCAAGAGCTTCATTGCTGCGGCGGTTGAGCAGTCGCGGCTGGTGTGATTGGCCGGGAATGTTGCGGCTCGGTCACATTCTTGCCACGAATCGCTTTTGCGAGCGCCGGATCGCCTTGCCGCTTTCGGCGCCACAGCTTTAACCTGACCCTGCCTGTGGAATAGCTGTGGAAATTCCCCACGGCGGAGGCCCGCGGTCGAGGTCGTGGGCTCCACAGGTGATCCCCGGCGGCTGATGGTGTCGGCAGCCCGGGAGCGAATTTCGGGTGGAGGGAGTTGGGGCGAACTCCCCGACCGTTGCCGGCCGGCGGCCTTGCCGTCGTGGTCGCCGGCTGCCGAACAGTTTGGCGGGGTGAGCGCGTGCTGCGCGCGTCTAGCGCGTGGTCACGGGCGGCTCGTCGAGTACCGTCATGCCAGATGCGCGTGACGGTCCGAATTGGGTGTCGGGGGGCAGGATGGACCGGCTGTCGGGGGAGGGCCGGTCCATCAGCCGGGGGAGGAAGGCCGGGCGGCGTCAGGCGCTTTTGAAGGCGCGGCGCAGCTCGGCCTTCGCGCGCTCGAGCGTCTGCCTGCGCGCTTCGGGCAATCCGCGGCCGGCGCGATTGATGTAGAAGTTCAGCATCGACATGGCGGACTGCAGCGGCGTGCCCTTGCGCCGCTTGCTCGTCTCTGCCGAGCGCTTCAACGATCGTGCGATCCGCTTAGGATCGTCCCAGGTGAACACGCCCGGCTCGAGGTCGAGCGCGTTGCTGGTTCGCGTCACCTGCTGCGACCAGTAGCGTTGCGCCCGGCCCTGTCCGGCGCGTTCGCGAGGAGCGCGGCGGGTGCGGGCCCGTGTGGTGCGGCTCCGAGCCATGGCTTTGATTTCAAGGTTCGAGCCTGACTTCAACGAGCGCCGGCTGCCTGCTGTTCCCGTTGTAAAGCTGTCTGACGAACGGGTCACAGCGGCTTCCAACGCTGCAGGTCTCGTGTAAGCTGAGCGCCGACACGTCAGTCCGGGAGCAAACGAATGTCCACGCGCGGTCACTGCCTGTGCCGGGCCATCGCCTACGAGTTCGACGGTGAGCCCAAGTGGGTGGCGCACTGTCATTGCGAGAGCTGCCGGCGGGCGAATTCCGCGGCGGTCGCCACCTATCTCTGCGTCGGACTGGACCAGTTCCGCTACCTGCAGGGCGAGCCTGCAGTTTACGAATCCTCGCCTGGTGTCCGGCGCTTCTTCTGTCCGCGTTGCGGGTCACCGATGGCCTACGCGGCGGATCGTTATCCTGGCGACGTTCACCTGCACATCGGCACGCTGGCCGATCCGAACCGGTTCGTCCCGCATGCACACGTCTTCATACGCGAACAGCTGGACTGGTTCGAGGTCGCTGACGAGCTGCGCCGTTACGAGACCCTGGGAGGGAAGGGCGTGGCGCCGACGCGGGTCGGGCCACGGCCGGTTAGTTCCGTAACAAAGGCTTCGCCTGCGGGCTGAGACTTGCGCGGCATTGCACCTGCGGCGAGCAGGCCGTCGCGGGAGGCGCGACAAGCCGTTACAAGGCGATCCATGACGAGCACCGATTCAACTGCCCCCAATTCCGCCGTCACGGTCGGGTCCGTGACCTTCGCCAACGACCGGCCGATCGCGCTCTTTGCCGGCCCGTGCCAGATGGAGAGCCGTGCCCATGCGCTCGAGATGGCCACGGCGCTGAAGGAGATCTGCGGCCGGCTCGGCATCGGTCTTGTCTACAAGACGTCCTTCGACAAGGCGAACCGGACGAGCCTTTCGGGCAAGCGTGGCATGGGGCTCGACGCGGCGCTGCCGGTGTTCGCTGAAATCCGCGAAAGCCTTGAGCTGCCCTGTGTCACCGACGTGCATGAGCCGGCGCAATGTGCGCCTGTCGCCGAAGTGGTCGACGTGCTGCAGATCCCGGCGTTCCTCTGCCGTCAGACGGATCTGCTGATCGCCGCGGCGATGACGGGCCGTGTGGTGAAGGTCAAGAAGGGCCAGTTCCTGGCGCCGTGGGATATGAAGAATGTCGTGGCCAAGATCACCGGCAGCGGCAACGCCCAGGTGCTGGTGACGGAACGCGGCGTCAGCTTTGGCTACAACACGCTTGTTGTCGACATGCGATCGCTGCCCATCATGGCTGAAACGGGCGCGCCGGTGATCTTCGATGCCACGCATTCGGTACAGCAGCCGGGCGGGCAGGGGACGGCTTCAGGCGGCGATCGGCGATTCGTTCCTGTACTCGCGCGGTCCGCCGTGGCCGTCGGCGTCGCCGGCCTGTTCATCGAGACTCACCAGGACCCCGACAGGGCACCGTCCGACGGCCCGAACATGGTTCCGCTGAACGAGCTCGAGCGCCTGCTCGCCGATCTCATCGAGCTCGATCGGGTGGTCAAGCAGCAACTGTTAATTGCTCGCGAGCGTGGAGCCTGATGAAACGATGGCAATTGCAGGTTCTTTTTGAATTGTTGATTACCTGCGGCAGTCAAATTAAGGCCCAGTCGACCGAGTTGATTTGAGCTGATTATCCGGGCCACCTGACAGGCGGCTGATGGGATGGGCACCATGACGCGAATCATCTGCATCGGCCATTCTGCACTCGATTACATCTATCGCGTCGAGTCCTTCCCGCGAGGACCGTCGAAGGTCCGCGCTCTGGAACAGGTCGAGAGCGGCGGCGGCATGGCTGCCAATGCCGCGGCGACCATCGCGCGGCTCGGCGGCAAGGCCGAGCTGTGGAGCCGTGTCGGCGATGACGATGCCGCAACCAAGATCCGGTCCGGACTGAAGAAGGCCGGCGTAGACGTACGCTCGGTCCAGTCCTTCGAGGAGGGGCGCACCTCGACGTCGGCCATCATCGTCGACGATGCGGGCGAGCGGCTGATCGTCGGGGCGCGCGACATCAACATGCCCTCGGGAACGAGCTGGCTGCCGCTCGAGCGCATCAGCGGGGCTGCCGCGGTGCTGGGCGATGTGCGCTGGCTCGAGGGGCTGCGCGTTGCATTCGAGCGCGCCCGCAAGGAGGGCATCCCGACGGTTCTCGATGCCGATCTCGGTGCCCGCGAGGCCCTGGCCGAAATTCTGGCACTGACCGACTACGCGATCTTCTCGGAGCCGGCGCTGAAAGACTTCGCTCCGCTGCCCAGCACGGATGACATGCTCCGGCGCGTGCTGGAGCTCGGCCCGCGCCACGCTGGCGTGACACTGAGCGCCAGGGGTTACCGCTGGGCTGCTGCCGATGGCGGCGGCGAGCAACCAGGCTTTCCCGTTGATGTCGTCGACACGACGGGGGCTGGCGACGCCTTCCATGGCGCATTCACGCTGGCCCTGGTCGAGGGACAGCCAGTTAACGAATGCGCGCGCTTCGCCTGCGCTGTCGCCGCGATGAAATGCACCCGCGTCGGCTCCCGCGCCGGTCTGCCCACCCGGGCGCAGGTCGAGAGCTTCCTTGCCGCGAGGCGCTGATCCAGCACGATTTTACCCGAAGTCATCCCGGGACCTGTGCCCGGTATCCAGCATTTCGGCACACGTGTCGTGATGACCGTTGCTGGGGATGAGCAATCGCAGCTTATATCTGGGTTCATCGTGCGACGGCCCATCAGGTAGACGTCACCGGCCTGCACCGTTAAGAGGGTCGCGCGACACCGCCCGGGACCGGTGCGGCCGCGCCAGGACCCGAACGACGTGAGGACCTCGATGCCCTTTGAGCAACACACGGCTGCCGGCGCAGACGTGAGCCATCAGGACATGGCCAATGCCATCCGCGCGCTCGCCATGGACGCCGTGGAGAAGGCGAAATCAGGGCATCCGGGCATGCCCATGGGCATGGCGGACGTCGCCACCGTGCTTTTCACGAAGTTTCTGCGCTTCGACCCCGCCGATCCCAAATGGCCAAACCGCGACCGGTTCGTGCTGTCGGCTGGGCACGGCTCGATGCTCCTCTATTCACTGCTCTACCTGACCGGCTATCCCGGCATGGATATCGAGCAGATCAAGCAGTTCCGCCAGCTCGGGTCGAAAACGGCGGGGCACCCCGAGTACGGGCACGCGCCGGGCATCGAGACGACCACCGGTCCGCTGGGGCAGGGCATCGCTACGGCGGTCGGTATGGCCATTGCCGAGCGCATCTGGAACGCGCGGCTCGGACCTGACGTTATCGACCACCACACCTACGTGATCGCCGGCGACGGCTGCCTCATGGAAGGGATCAGCCAGGAAGCGATCACGCTCGCAGGCCACCTCGGGTTGGGCAAGCTGATCGTGCTGTTCGATGATAACGGGATTTCGATCGACGGGCCGACGGCGCTTTCCACATCCGAGGACCAGATCCGCCGTTTCGAGGCTGCCGGCTGGAACACGGCATCGATCGACGGGCATGACCCGGAGGCGATTGCGGCGGCCATCTCCCGCGCCCGCGCCGATGCCAGCAAGCCCTGGCTCATCGCCTGCAAGACCGTGATCGGGTATGGCGCGCCCAAGAAGCAGGGCACGGCCTCGACGCACGGTTCTCCGCTCGGCGCCGACGAGATCACCGGCGCCCGCGAGCGGCTCGGCTGGCCACATGCTCCGTTCGAGGTGCCCGGGCCGACCCTGAACGCCTGGCGGGCTGCCGGGCAGCGCGGCGCGGCAGAACGCGACACGTGGCAGGCGCGCTGGGCCGCGGTAGACGACAACACACGAAAGAGCTTCGAGCATCCCGCCGCTGCAGCGGGGGACGTCCTGCGCAACGCCATCAGCGAGGCAAAGCGCAAGGCCGGCGCCGAAACGGCGAAGAAGGCGACGCGCCAGTGGTCGGAGTTCGTGCTCGATCACCTGGTGCCGGTGCTGCCGGGGTTGATCGGCGGTTCGGCCGATCTGACGGGTTCCAACAACACCAGGACCAAGTCGCAGGCCGTCATCAGGAAAGGCGACTTCAGCGGCAACTACATCCACTACGGCATCCGCGAGCATGGCATGGCGGCAGCCATGAACGGGCTGGCGCTTTACGGCGGCCTCATTCCATATGGCGGCACGTTCCTCGTGTTCACGGATTACTGCCGTCCGGCCATCCGGCTATCGGCGCTGATGCGCCAGCGCGTCGTCTACGTGATGACACACGACTCGATCGGCCTTGGCGAGGACGGGCCGACCCACCAGCCGGTCGAGCACCTGGCGAGCCTGCGCGCGATTCCCAACCTCTACGTGATGCGCCCTGCTGACGGGGTCGAGACGGCCGAGTGCTGGGAGATCGCCGTCGGGCCCGGAGACACGCCGAGCATTCTTGCGCTGACGCGCCAGGGCGTTCCGAACCTGCGCACGACACACACCGACGAGAACCTCTGCGCCAAGGGCGCGTACGTGCTCCGCGAGGGGCAAGGCAAGCGGGATCTCACGCTGCTGGCGACGGGCTCTGAGGTCGGGCTCGCCGCCGAGGCCGCCGAAGCACTGGCGAAGGACGGTGTGTCGGCAGCGGTCGTATCGATGCCCTGCTTCGAGCTTTTCCGCCGGCAGCCGGAGGAGTATCGCCGCGCGGTGCTTGGCGATGCGCCCCGTATCGGCATCGAGGCGGCCATAGCCCAGGGCTGGTGCGAATGGCTCGACAGGGACGATGTCTTCATCGGGCTCGGCGACTTCGGCGCATCCGCTCCGGCCGCAGCCCTGTTCCAGCATTTCGGTCTGACGCCCGCGCGCGTCGTTGAAACGGCGAAGGCTCTCATCGCCAGGCGCAGGTGATTCATCGTACGAAACGGGAGAACGCCATGGACCTCGACAAGCTCAAGACGACCGAAGGACTCGATGTTCATGGAAAGCGCGTTCTGGTGCGCGCTGATCTCAACGTTCCCGTGCATAACGGCGAGGTGACGGACGTTACCCGGCTCGAGCGGCTGGTGCCGGGTCTTCTCGACCTCGCCAACCGCGGCGCGCGGGTGGTGGTCATCTCGCATTTCGGCCGTCCCAAGGGCGGGCCCGCGCCCGAGTTCTCGCTGAAGCCGGTCGCGTCCAAGCTTTCCGGGCTTCTGGGCAAGCCGGTGGCATTCGTCGAGGACTGCATCGGGCCGAAGGCGCAGGCTGCGGTGAACTCGTTGACGCCGGGCCAGATCGCCGTCCTCGAAAACCTGCGCTTTTACAAGGGCGAGGAGAAGAACGATCCCGAGTTCGCAAAGGAACTCGCTGCGCTGGCAGACATCTACGTCGGCGACGCCTTCTCCAGCGCGCACCGGGCGCATGCCTCGACCGAGGGGGTGACGCATCATCTGCCGTCCTATGCCGGCCCGCTGATGATGGCGGAGATCGAGGCGTTGCGCTCGGCGCTCGACCGGCCCGATCCGCCGACCGCTGCGATCGTCGGCGGCGCCAAGGTGTCGACCAAGATCCCCGTGCTGATGAACCTGATCGAGAAGGTCGACAAGCTCATCATCGCCGGCGGCATGGCCAATACGTTCTACCTCGCCCAGGGCGTGAACATCGGCCGCTCGCTGGCCGAGCCCGATTTCCGCGACACGGCGCTCGACGTCATGAAGGCCGCAAAGGCCCGGAGCTGCGAGGTCGTTCTGCCGCCGGACGCGGTGGTCGCAACCGAGCTGAAAGAGGGTGTGCCTACCAGGGTGGTATCGGTTCTGGACGTTCCCTCGGACAGCATGATCCTCGACGTGGGGCCGAAGTCGGTGGAGCACTTCACGGACGTGCTGAGCCGCTGCCGGACGCTGCTGTGGAATGGCCCGCTCGGCGCCTTTGAGGTCCCGCCATTCGGCGAGGGCACGTTCGCGCTGGCGCAGGAAGCGGCCCGGCTGACGAAGGCGCGCAAGCTCGTTTCGATCGCCGGAGGGGGCGATACCGTCGCCGCGCTGAACGATGCCGGCGTGGCCGATCAGTTCTCGTACGTTTCGACGGCCGGCGGCGCTTTCCTGGAATGGCTCGAAGGCCGCGAGCTGCCGGGCGTGGCGGCGCTCACCCGTGGCTGAGCGCTGGCCCGGGGCCGTCGTTTTCGATCTCGATGGAACACTGATCGACAGCGCCGGCGACATCGCGGACGCGCTGAACACGGCCCTCCGGCAATCCGGGCTGGAGCCTTTCTCCGACGCCGAGGTGCGCCTGATGGTCGGTGGCGGCGCCCGCGTGCTGGTCGAGCGCGTCCTGAACGTCCGCGAGCTGTCCGGGGATGCAGCGCTGGCGCAGCGGCTTTATGCGAATTTCATGGAAGTCTACCAGACGGCTTCCGTCGCCCGCACCACCGTTTACGACAACGGACGCGAACTGCTCGGCGAGCTGCGCCGTCAGGGGATCAAACTCGCGATCTGCACCAACAAGCCTGCGGGGATCACGGAGGATGTGCTCGCCAAGCTCGACTTGCGGGGAAGCTTCGAGGTCGTGGTCGGAGGGACGGACAGCCGACCCAAGAAACCGCATCCCGCCATGCTGCTTGCAGCCCTCTCTGCATTGGGAGTCGACCCGGACTACGCCGTAATGATCGGCGACAGCGCTGCCGATGTCGGCGCCGCGCGGGCCGCGAATGTGCCTGTCGTCGTCGTCAGCCACGGGTACAGCCCAACACCCGCGAACGAGCTCGGAGCGGACCTCGTCATCGGTTCGCTCGCTGACGTTCCGGCTGCCCTGCGCCAGCTCAAGGCGCCTTATCGCTGAGGCTGCCTGCGTCAGCTTGACCAACTCGCGCTTGCCGACGTGCGTCTCCGCACATATTCTGAAACGCGAATGCTCAGCCCCGGGCAGGTGGCAACGCCGTGCCGCATTCAGAAATGCTGGACTTTCGAGGGAGGAAAGGACGTGCGGAAGAGCTACACGCGTTTGCTGGCTGCTCTCAGCGCAGCTGCGTTCCTTGCCGGCACTGCCCCGGTGAACGCACAGGACGAGGCCACCGAAAAAGGTCTCGAGCAATACCGGAGAATGCTCAAGGAGGACCCTTGGTCAAATCCAGGGAATCTCGATGTCGATCGCGGCGAGGCGCTTTGGAAGACGAAAGCGGGGCCGAAAGACGCTTCTCTCGAGCAATGTGATCTCGGAAAAGGTCCGGGCGTGGTCGAAGGCGCATTTGCCGAATTACCGCGCTATTTCGCCGATGCCGACCGGGTGATGGATGCCGAGGCGCGAGTCGTCTGGTGCATCGAGCAATTGCAGGGCATTTCGCCGGAAGAATCGGTGAAGCCGTTTCCGGGTGGCGGCCGTCCTGCAACCGATATCGGTGCCATTGCGACTTATATTGCGTCGAAATCGGCCGGGATGAAAATTGCGCCTCAGGTCGAGCATCCCAAGGAAAAGGAAATGCTCGCGCTGGGCGAGGAGATTTTCTTCCGTCGTCAGGGGCCGATGGATTTCTCTTGCGCCACCTGCCACAACGACAAGGGCTTGCGCATTCGTTTGCAGCCGCTGCCATATCTCGCTGAGCCCGAAGAGGCGAGAAAGGTAGTGGGCGAGTGGCCCGCCTATCGCGTCTCCTCCACACACGTGATGACGATGCAGCACCGCATTTACGACTGCTACTGGCAGATGCGGTTGCCCCGCATCGACTACGCGTCTGACGTCACCGTGG
This sequence comes from Hyphomicrobiaceae bacterium, assembly GCA_041687075.1. GTDB lineage: Bacteria > Pseudomonadota > Alphaproteobacteria > Rhizobiales > Hyphomicrobiaceae > ZC4RG25. Next base: position 40,586 of record JAWLCO010000014.1, read on the forward strand.
CGCTCACGATGTACCTCAACGACACGGCCAGAGGCGGCGAGATTGCTGCCCCGGGTCTCAAGCGCTGAACGAGAGGGAGGAGTGTCATGAAGAAAAGTTTCGTCGCTCTCGTTGCGATTGCTCTGACAGCCGGCGCCGCAGCCTACGCGCAGGACAAGCCTGCAGTCGATGCCATCCGTGTCGAGCAGGTAATGAAAGGTAGCTGGACGAAAGCCCCGCCCGAGTGGCAGGAGCGGCTCGGCCAGGACCAGACGATGAAGGAGTGCTCCGAAAGCCGCAATCAGCCGTCGAACGAGGTCGCCAACGCCATCATGGAGCGTGAGAAGGCGAAGATCGTCTATCCCGCCGATGGCAAGTTCGTTGGCGACTGGAAGAAGGGTGAGAAGCTGGCGCAATCAGGCTACGGCCTGCGGTTCTCGGATTACCCTCCGCGGCGTGAGAATGGCGGCAATTGCTATGCCTGCCATCAGCTTTCTCCCGAGGAAGTGAGCTACGGTACGCTGGGGCCGAGCCTGCTCGGCTATGGCAAGCATCGTGGCTTTACCGACGAGGAAGCGAAAACCGTTTACGAGCGGATCTACAATCCGCAGGCCCACGTGGCTTGTGCAAGCATGCCCCGCTTCGGCGCCAACAAGGTTCTCACCGTCGAGCAGATCAAGGACATCGTCGCGCTGCTGATGGACCCCGAGAGCCCCGTCAACAAGTGACGGATCAGGGCTGCTGCTGCCCTGATTGGGCGCGAGCAGGCGGATGACAGTCCGCCTGCTTGCGTGGCAACTGCGATAGATTCCAGCATTGGCCTTCATACCGCTCCTGCGGCTGCAGGAGCGCAGGAGGGTGTTCGTACCGGGGACGACCGCATGACGACGCGACGCGAGCTTCTCCAGATGGCGGCAGCGGCCGCGGGAGTATCTGCCTTCGGGGGCGGGTTCTGGAAGGCCGTTGCACAGCAGCGCCTCACCCAGCAGGACCTGCTGCGGTTCACGCCGAAGGGCCAGGTCACGCTGCTGCACATGACGGACCTGCACGCGCAACTCGTGCCCGTCTATTTCCGCGAGCCCTCGATCAATCTCGGCGTCGGAGAGATGAAGGGCGCGTTTCCGCACATCACGGGCGACGAGTTCCTGAAAGCCACTGGCATCGCGCCGGGCACGCACACTGCCTACATGCTTTCATCCAGCGATTTCGAGGCGCTGGCCCGGAATTATGGTCGGGTCGGCGGCGTCGACCGGATCGCGACGCTCGTCAAAACCATCCGCGCCGAGCGCGGAGCCGAGCGCACGCTTCTGCTCGATGGCGGGGATGCGCTGCAGGGGTCCTATACGGCGCTGAAAACGCAAGGCGGCGACATGGTCGACGTGCTGAGCCGTCTCGGCGTCGACGCAACGACCGGCCATTGGGAATTCACGCTCGGCGCCGATCGCGTTTCCGAGCTGTTCGGCGATCGCGAGCGCTCTGGCACAGCGCCGATGGCATTCCTCGCCGGAAACGTCGTCGAGACCGATTTCGAGGAGCCCGTTTTCCATGGGACCAAGGTGTTCGAGCGGGGCGGACTCCAGATCGCCGTGATCGGTCAGGCCTTTCCATACACGCCGATCGCCAATCCGCGCTGGATGATGCCGAACTGGTCCTTCGGCATCCGTGAGGAAACGGTGCGACGGCAGGTGGAGGAGGCGCGCAGCGGCGGGGCCGATCTCGTCGTGCTGCTCTCCCATAACGGGTTCGACGTGGACCGCAAGCTCGCTTCGCGTGTGTCCGGCATCGACGTCATCCTGACGGCACATACGCACGACGCACTGCCGTTCCCTGTAACGATCGGCAGGACGCTGCTGATCGCTTCGGGCTCGCACGGCAAGTTTCTGTCGCGTCTTGATCTCGACGTGCGGGATGGTCAGATCGCCGACTACAGCTATTCGCTTATCCCCGTGCTCGCCGATGCCATCGATCCCCATCCGGAGATGGCTGACCTCGTCCGCGGCATCCGCGAGCCACACGAGGCGATGCTCCGCACCGAGCTCGCCCGCACCGAATCGCTGCTCTACCGGCGCGGGAACTTCAACGGTACGCTCGATGACGTGATTTGCCAGGCGATGCTCGAGGAGCGCGATGCAGAGATCAGCCTGTCACCAGGCTTCCGCTGGGGCACGAGCCTGCTGCCGGGACAGGCGATCACCTGGGAGGACATCTACAACGCGACGGCGATGACCTATCCGGCCTGCTACCGGACGGAAATGTCGGGGCAAATGCTCAAGAACATTCTGGAAGACGTCGCCGACAACCTGTTCAATCCGGACCCCTACTATCAGCAGGGCGGCGACATGGTCCGCGTCGGCGGCCTCGGCTTCACCATCGATGTCGATGCGGCAATGGGCCAGCGGATCTCCGAGATGACATTGCTGAGAACCGGCGAACCGATCGAAGCCAGCCGCAACTACGTCGTGGCCGGCTGGGCCTCGGTGAACCAGAACACCGAGGGCCCGCCGATCTGGGATGTTGTGGCTGCGCACCTGCAGCGGCAGAAGGTGGTGCGCCCGGCGCCGAACGAGAGCGTCAAGGTCGTCCGCAGCGGCTGAAGCCCTATCTGTCGTTGAAGAACCGCAGTGCGGCCGCCAGGATCGCCTCGGGGGCGTCCTCCTGCATGAGGTGGCCCGAACCGGAGATCTCGGTGAGCTCGCATGCCGGGATCATGGCCGCCAGCTCCCGGCCGCGCTCGACCGGAATCCACCGGTCTTCGGTGCCCCACAAGAGCTTCACCGGACACCGGGTCTCGCCGTACCTGCCTTGGACACTATCAGTGTACTTCAGGTCCATCTGCGCGATCTGCCGATAGAAGGCCGGCTGTCCGACGGGTCCGAGCCAGGGGGCAAGGTACGGCTCCAGCTCCGCATCGCTGATCGGCCGACTTATGGCACCGCGAATGTAGGCCTGCAGGATGGCCCGCTGGAGATAGTCCGGCACGCCGGCGAAGGCCGCCTCGTGCTTCCGGATGTGCTGGACGAAGGGAGAGCCCCAGGGGCGGACGGCGACCGGATCGACAAGCAGCAGCTTCTCGTAATCGCATCCGTTCAGCAGGTGAGCACGCAGCGCGGTTGCTCCCCCGAAATCGTGCGCGATCACCTTCGGCCGATCGAGCCCCCAATGGCGCATCAGCTCGGCCAGGACCTGGTTCTGCACACCAAGGGATACATCCTGACCCTCGGCCTTTTCGGATCGGCCGTAGCCCAGGAGGTCGAAAACGTGGACCTGGAAGCCCCGAGCCAGCTCCCGGGCGATCGATCTCCACACATAGGAGGAAAACGGCGTGCCGTGAATCAGCAGAACCGGCTCGCCCTGGCCGAATATGTCGTATGCGACCGACTGGCCCTGGAAAACGAAGGTACGGCGCAATCGCCATTCGGATGTCATTCGCAGCTCCCTATCCGGCTCCTCGCCGCAAGTTGCCGCAACGCCGACTGGTCTACCCGAGGCACCGGCGCCGTCGTGGCACTTGCTATCAATCCGCGGAGTATTATCTCCCATCATCCCCGCAAATCGACCCCACGCCCGCTTTCTGGACAGCACACATGGGCGCCGCTAAAACACGGGCGTTCGAAGCAGCCGGCGCGGAATGCTTGCAGGCTGGGGCGTGTGCAGCCAAGATCGCCACGCCGTAGCCGCGATCCGGACGGCCACTTCGGCAGTCGCCTCTTTCCAGTGCTCTTGGGTATCACTGCCGAGCGGGGCTCGCGCGCCAGAACCAACCGATAACGACCGCAAACTTTTCAACGAGACCGCAAACACATGACCGGCGTCAACGAGATCCGCAGCGCATTCCTCGAATTTTTCCGCAAGGAGGGGCACGAGGTCGTGCCGTCTTCTCCGCTCGTGCCGCGCAACGACCCGACATTGATGTTCACCAACGCCGGCATGGTGCAGTTCAAGAACGTGTTCACGGGCCAGGAGGTGCGGCCCTACAAGCGCGCGGCGACCTCGCAGAAGTGCGTGCGCGCGGGCGGCAAGCACAACGACCTCGACAACGTCGGCTATACCGCCCGGCACCACACCTTCTTCGAGATGCTGGGCAACTTCTCCTTCGGCGACTACTTCAAGGACGTCGCCATCGCGCTGGCCTGGCGGCTCGTGACGAAAGAGTTCGGGCTCGACCCGAAGCGGCTGCTCGTGACCGTATATCACGAGGATGACGAGGCGTTCGGCATCTGGAAGAAGGTCAGCGGCTTTCCCGATGACAAGATCATCCGCATCCCCACCGCGGATAATTTCTGGGCGATGGGCGATACCGGCCCTTGCGGCCCGTGCTCGGAAATCTTCTTCGATCATGGCCCCAGTATTCCCGGTGGCCCTCCGGGTTCGAAAGATGCGGACGGTGACCGCTTCATCGAGATCTGGAACCTCGTGTTCATGCAGTACGAGCAGCTCTCGCCCGGCGAACGGGTCGACCTGCCGCGGCCGTCGATCGACACGGGCATGGGGCTCGAGCGCATTGCGGCGGTGCTGCAGGGCACGCACGACAACTACGAGACGGATCTCTTCAAGGCGCTGATCGCGGCTTCTGTCGATGCTACGGGCGTCGAGGCCAAGGGCGAGTTCAAGGCGAGCCATCGCGTCATCGCCGACCACCTCCGCGCGACGAGCTTCCTCATCGCCGACGGTGTGCTGCCATCGAACGAGGGGCGCGGCTACGTGCTGCGCCGGATCATGCGGCGCGCCATGCGTCATGCCCATCTGCTCGGTGCCCGCGAGCCGCTGATGTACAGGCTCGTGCCTGCGCTGGTGCGGCAGATGGGCGACACGTATCAGGAGCTGGTGCGGGCACAGCCGCTCATCACGGAAACGCTGAAGCTCGAGGAGACCCGCTTCCGCCGCACGCTGGAGAAGGGGCTCGGGCTTCTCAACGAGGCGAGTGCCGGGCTCAAGCAGGGCGACGTGCTGGCGGGCGAGGTCGCCTTCAAGCTTTACGACACCTACGGCTTCCCGCTCGATCTGACGGAGGACGCGTTGCGGCCGCGCGGCGTCGCTGTCGACACGGACGCCTTCAGCGAGGCCATGGAGCGCCAGAAGGAGGAGGCGCGCAGGGCCTGGAAGGGCTCCGGCGAGGCAGCCACCGAGACCGTCTGGTTCGAGCTGCGCGAGAATGTCGGCGCGACGGAATTCCTCGGCTACGAGACCGAGACGGCCGAAGGCGTCATCCGCGGCATCGTCAAGGATACGAGCCGCGCCGAGCACCTGGAGGCCGGAGACGAGGGCGCCCTCGTGCTCAACCAGACGCCGTTTTATGGCGAGTCCGGCGGACAGGTCGGCGACACCGGCGTCATCCGCGGGCCCCATGGAGCCGTGTTCCGTGTCACCGATACGCAGAAGAAGCTCGGCGATCTTTTCGTGCACTATGGCGTGGTCGAGAAGGGCAAGTTCGGCATCGACGATGCCGTCGAGCTCGAGGTCGATCACGCGCGCCGCTCTGCGATCCGCGCGAACCACTCGGCGACACACCTCATTCACGAGGCGCTGCGGCAGGTGCTCGGAACGCATGTCACGCAGAAGGGGTCTCTGGTCGCGCCGGATCGCCTGCGCTTCGACTTTTCGCACCCGAAGCCCATGACGGCCGAGGAGGTCAGCCGGGTCGAGGACATCGCGAACGCCATTGTTGCGCAGAACGTGCCTGTCGAGACGCGCCTCATGTCGCTCGAGGAGGCGATGGAGAGCGGCGCCATGGCGCTGTTCGGCGAGAAGTATGGCGACGAGGTGCGTGTCGTTGCCATGGGCGAGGCTCCGGCCGGGGCGAACAAGGCCTGGTCGATGGAGCTGTGCGGCGGCACGCACGTTCGGCGCACGGGTGATATCCGCATCATCCGCGTTGTATCCGAGGGGGCTTCGGCGGCCGGTGTGCGGCGCATCGAGGCGCTGACGGCGGATGGTGCGCGGGCTTACCTCAACCAGCAGGACGAGCGCGTACGGGAGAGCGCAGCGGTCCTGCGCGTGCGCCCGGAGGAGGTGGTGGACCGCCTCAAGGCTCTGATGGATGAGCGCCGCGCGCTGGAGCGGCAGGTCGCGGAGGCGAAGCGGCAGCTGGCGCTGGGTGGCGGTGGCAATGGCGCGGCCGGAGCTGCGGATGGTGTTCGTACGGTCGGCGACATCAAGCTGCTCGCCCGCACCGTTGAAGGCCTCAATCCGAAGGACCTGCGCGGCCTCGTCGACGATGGCAAGAAGCAACTGGGCTCCGGCATCGTCGCCATCGTCGGCGTCACCGAGGACGGCAAGGCCGGCATTGCCGTTGGCGTGACGGACGACCTGACGAAATCCTACAACGCCGTCGACCTCGTCCGGGCCGGCGCGGAGATGCTGGGCGGCAAGGGCGGCGGCGGCCGTCCCGACCTGGCCCAGGCCGGCGGCCCCGATGGCACCAGGGCCAAGCTCGCCCTCGAGGCGATCGAGCGCCGATTGGGCGGGACGGCCTGATCACCTCTCCCGCTCTCACGCGTTATCCCGGATGCGCCGCAGCATGCAATGATGCGGCGCTGATCCGGGAACTTGCCACGCGCAGCCCCTTGACCCAGCCTCCGATTCCGTAACTGCGCTGCACCGCACGCGCTGCACCGCGCACGGGATGGCGGGTGAGAGAAGTAGCTCGGCTCGTAGCAATACGGGCCGCTTCAGCCCTCCCCTCGACGGGGAGGGCGGCGCGGCGGAGCCGCGCGGGTGGGGTGGGGTCACGATCGAGACGTTTGCGCCAGAGCACCCCTACCCCTTAACCCCTCCCCGCAAGGGGGAGGGGAAATCAGGGGCACTAGCCCGCCGTATTCCCCACCCGCCATCTCGGATGCGCTGCAGCATGAATTGTGCACTCTGATTCCCTATCTGCGGTGCATCGCGCACGGGATGATGGGTGAGAGAAATGGCAGGGTTCGTCGCAACACGGCCGACACCAGCCCTCCTGCTTAGCGGTTGATCAGCCACATCACCAGGCTCAGCACGATGCTGATGATCAGCATTGTCATGAGCGGGATGTAGATGCGCATGCCCTCGCGCTCGATGACGATGTCACCGGGCAGGCGGCCGAGGCCGAGGCGTTCGGCGAGAAGCCAGAGCAGGCCGGCTGCGATGAGAACGATGCCGATGAGGATCAGGATTCTTGCCATGCGAGGCTCCGATCACAACTGCACCGCCGGAACCAGCGCGCCAACCTTGCGCAGATCGGCGACGAACCGGTCGAGCTCCGCGGCCCGGCTTTCCGAATCACGTGATCTCTGAATGAGCGATGGGTGGATCGTAACCAACATCTGCCGGCCACCCGGCGTGCTGAGGACCTCGCCCCTGGCACTCTTGATGGTCATCGGCCGGCCCGCGAGCGAGCGCACGGCGGTGCCGCCCATGGCGACGGTCAGCTCCGGCTCGATGATGTCGAGCTCGAGATCGAGCCACCATTTGCAGCGGTCGATCTCGTAGGCATTGGGCTTCTGGTGCAGGCGCCGCTTGCCGGTTGCCACGTGCTTGAAGTGCTTCACCGCATTGGTGACGTAAATGCGGTCGCGCCGCAGCCCGGCGGCTTTGAGCGCGCGGTCGAGCATGCGGCCTGCTGGTCCCACGAACGGCGCGCCTTGCCGGTCCTCGACGTCGCCCGGTTGCTCGCCGACCAGCATCACCGGCGCATTCGGCGGACCGTCACCGAACACCGTCTGCGTGCCGAGCTTGTAGAGCGGGCAGCGCCGGCAGCGCGCGGCGTCGCGCGCAACATCCTGCAGCGTAGCCTCCGCGTTCGTGACAAGAGCCGGCACGTTGCGCTCCGTGTCCTCAGCCCCTCGGCTTCAACACGTGCCGGACGAGATTGGTTCGGCGGCCGCCGCTGTGGCGTGGCGCGAGGGCGGAGGCTTGGTCCTCAGCCGCCCGAGGTGGTCCCGACGGCACGCTCCGCGATCAATCCATCGATCTCGCCCTCGCTGTAGCCGAGCTCGGCCAGGATCTCACGCGAGTGCTGGCCGTGGAGCGGAGCAGGACCAGCAACCTTGCCCGGCGTCTTCGAGAATTTCACCGGCAGGCCGATGGTCTGGACCTTGCCGGCCACGGGATGCTCGACCTCCGGCACCATTTCGCGGGCGATGGTCTGCGGGTGGGCATGCATCTCCCGGATCGACAGCACCGGGCC
>JAWLCO010000015.1:0-47063 GCA_041687075.1 Hyphomicrobiaceae bacterium
GGATATGGCAGCAGCTGTCACGCTGACTTCGATTTACCTCCGGGCCGCGCTGCGGCACTGGTGGGGGCCGGCTATGCCCTGACGGGCTGAGGCTTGCGCACTAGGGCACGCGCATCTTCGCCGTCGGACACTATGGCGGCGGCGAGTATTCGACCGGACTCAATTCTCGCGAGGACCTGCAACAGCTGCCTCGCGACTATTCCGGCGGCATCCTGACTGACCGCATCGAAGTCATTTCCAGAGAATTGGGGTCATAGCGGGCGGCCGTTTCACGTGAACCATGGTCGTTCCAAAGAACAAAGGACAGACGGACGACCAGGGCCGCAGCGCTTGGCCGCTCAATCCTTGGTGATTTGCCTTCCCCCCCCCGTCGCCGCTCAATATGACGTGAATTCATGTCTTGCGCGGCAGCCCTGTGAGCGCTCGGCCTATGAAGGTATCGAACGCCTGCACGAAGCTGCGCAGGAATTCCTCAGTCGACGCGACGGTGACCTCGCCGTTGTCCGTAATGAGGCCAGGAGTGAACTTGATATAGGCCTCGGGCGCAGTCATCTGGGGTGAATCGCAGTAGTTGAGAATGGCACGCAGGTCCCGTTGTGCGAGGGCGGTGCCGATTGCTCCAGGCGACGTTCCGATGACAGCTGATGGCTTGTGGGTAAAGGCGTTCGTGCCGTAGGGGCGGCTCGCCCAGTCGATAGCGTTCTTGAGTCCGCCGGGAATTGATCGATTGTATTCCGGAGTAACGAACAAGATGGCGTCGGATGCCTCTATCGCCTGTTTGAACTGCCGCGCAACCTCGGGGTAATCGTCGTCATAATCGTAGCTGTAAAGCGGCAGGTCCTTGAAGGAGATCTCCGAGAACGCGAGCCGCTCCGGCGCGAGCCTTACCAGCGCCCTGGCAAGCTTCCGGTTGATGGAGTCCCTGGCAAGGCTCCCGACAAGATAACCGACGTTGAAACGCGTCATCGGCTCCTCCTTTTCCATTCCCGCACTCGGCTTTCCGATCATTAGCGAGACCTTGGCTACCTCGTTTGATTTCCCCGATGTTGTGGAGGCATCAGCCGGGGAACGTGCAAAGAGCCGGCACGTTCGGTGAGTATTCGGTACCAGCCCTGCTTGGGACACGCATGCTGTCCGGCCTGCTGAACATTTCGATTCTGGTTTTCAGCGTGGCCAGCATGCTTTCGGTGGGCCTCGGCTCCACGGTCCAGGACATCCTTGGCCGGCTGGGCAACGCCCGTCGGCTGGCACGCGCTCTGATCGCCAATTTCGTTCTGGTCCCGATTCTAGCCTACATGATTGCGTACTTCCTTGCTCTCGATGAGTCCTTCCGCACGGGTCTCATGCTGCTAGGGATCGCCGCGGGCGCGCCGTTCGTGATCAAGCTGACGGAAGTCGCGCGTCACGACACCGGCACTGCGGGCACCCTGCTTGTGCTGCTGCTACCCGTCACCGTGCTCTACGTGCCGATCGTGGCACCGCTGGTCTTGCCAAATGTGACAGTGACGATATTTGCAATCGCGATTCCACTGCTCTTATCGATGCTCCTGCCATTGGCTCTGGGCCTGCTCGCAAGGGCATGGCTGCCGGGATTGGCGCAGCGTCTCCAGCCGATCATGGGCCCATTGGGGACGACCGCACTTATTGCCCTGATCGTTCTGACTTTCATTATGAACTTCCGCGTCATTGTTACCCTGATTGGCACAGGTGCGATATTGGCCGCAGCGATTTTGATCGCAGGTGCATTTGTTATCGGCTTTATCCTTGGGGAAGATCGCGGAGTTATGGGGCTCGGAACGGCTCAGCGCAATGTCGCGGCGGCAACCATCATCGCAACGCAGAGCATAGACGATCCCGGCACTCTGGCCATGGTTGTCGTAGCCTCGCTGATAGGTATGGCCATTCTGTTTCCGATTGCCTGGTGTCTGGAGAAAAACGCCGATGCGCGTGTTTGGGATCTATACGATCCAAAGCTTACGGGAAGGGGTTAGCTGCCGTCGTGTTGAGCGGGAGAGAGTTCTATGGCCAGGACTAAGGGTCGAGATCGAAACAGCCGCCCAAACATTCTCATCCTGTGCATGGATCAGTGGCAGACCCACATGCAGGTGCCTGAGGAAGTGCAATTTCCGGCAATGGAACGCCTCGAGGCGCAGGGGGTCAGCTTCGACCGGCAATACTGCACAGTGCCAATATGCACGCCATCCCGCGCGACGATGTGGACGGGTGTGCACGCAAAGCACACGGGGCTGTGGGATAACACCAACTACGCCTGGATCGGCGAACTATCCCGGGACATTCCGACAATTGGGCACCTCTTGCGCGACCAGGGCTACTACACGGCCTTCAAGGGCAAGTGGCACCTTTCAACCGTTCCGACCAACGAAGACGCGCTAGAGCGCTACGGCTTCTCGGACTTCCAGCAGTGGGGCGAAATGTACGGTGCGCCACTCGAGGGGGCCATGCTCGACAACACTGCCACTTTCGAGGCGGTGGATTGGCTGGAGCACAAGGCCCCGGCGCTCGATCAGCCCTGGCTCCTGGTGTGCAGCCTCATCAATCCGCACGACGTGATGTTCCTGCAGACCGACCCGGTTCAGAAGCCGCACTCGAACAGCTCCTTGGCGGGCCTGCTAACGACTGTGCAGCGACTTGGTTGGTTCGAGCGAGAGTGGGACGTCGGAATGCCGGCCAATTTCGCCGACGATTATGAGCGCCAGCCGCCCGGTGTTTCGCGCTACAAAAAGAACCTGGACCTGAATTATGGGCGCATTCCTGACGACCGGACAGACCTTTGGCTCAAGCATAGGAACTATCTCATCAATTGCATGCGCCTGGTGGATGCCGAGTTCGGCCGGCTCATCGCAACGCTCGACCGCTTGGATCTCTGGCAGAACACCGTGGTGATCTTCACGGGCGATCATGGGGAGATGAACGGGGCCCATCGCATGACCCAGAAAGGCGCGATTCCGTTCGACGAGGTTGCCATCGTCAATCTCACCATATGCGCGCCCGGGGGACCGCAGGGTCAACGAGCCGCGGCTGTGGGCTCCCACATCGACCTCGCACCCACGCTGCTGGCCTTTGCGGGCCTCGACGAAAAAGAAATCCGGAAGCGCTATCCGCACCTCAAGGGGCGCAGCCTCAAATCCGTGATCACGGATCCGGGTGGCGACGGTCCGCGCGGCAGCGTCAACGCTCCCGGAGACGGGGCGCTCATGTGCTGGGACGGGCTGAACATGCTCGACACGGGCTGGTCCCTCACCGGCGCGCTCAAGGAGCTCAGCGATATGAGCCTCGAGTTCTCCGAAGAAGCAATCAACAAGCCGGAAAAGCTAAAGGAAGTGGGGCGGAAATATGGGGCGCCTGACTTCAAGATGCGCAATTTCTTCCGCGCCGTCGTGGACGGGCGATACAAACTCGTGCGCTGGTTCAGCCCGGAGGAATACGGCAATCCGTCCACACTCGCCGAGCTCCTCGCAACCAGCGATGTGGCGCTTTACGACCTCGTGAACGATCCCGGTGAGCTTGAGAATCTGGCCCATCCAGACCATCCCCACCACGATCCGCCCGTGATCGAACGCATGCTCGCGAAGCTTCACGCTCTCGTGCAGCACGAGATCGGAGAGGATCGGTGCCCGTTCGATCTCGACATGTTCGGCACGCGAGAAGTGAAGTACCGCACGCCCGGCGAAATGGGCCCTCAACGCAAGCCACGCAAGTCGAAGGTAAAGGCATGAAGGCCGTATCGTTCCCACCGGCAATAATCTTCAGTTCGTATAGAAGAGTACCGGCCGGGCGTTGATGAGCAGAAAGCGGAATGACGTAGGCTGCCACTCTCCGGAGAAACGGGCGTGCTCCTGACAGCATGGGATCAACTCCAGTCTCTTCTGGGAGTAGGCCGTGAGGCTTCCGATCTGAATTCCGCTGAAATCGCAGTAAGGACAGTAATTGTTTACCTCGTCTCGCTCGCTCTGGTGCGAGTTGCCAGCAGGCGTTTTCTGAGCCAGGCCACAGCTTTCGATGTCATAATCGGCATCATGCTGGGTTCGATCATGAGCCGAGCCATCAACGGATCGGCTTTGTTCCTCCCCACCCTGGTAGCCGGAATAGTGCTGGTTGGATTGCATTGGTTCTTCGCATTCATTGCTTTTCATACCTCGTTTTTTGGCCCCGTCGTCAAGGGAGAGCCCGTTTTGCTGATCAAGGACGGCGAGGTGCAGGAAAAGGCAATGCGGAGTGCCAGCCTCACCCCGAGAGATCTCAATGAGGCGCTTCGGCTTCAATCCGGTCATACCGACCCAAAGAAGATTCGGCGCGCCTACATGGAGCGGAACGGCAGCATCAGCGTCATGCCGTATGAGGATGAAGACCGTATTCTGGATGTAACGGTCGAGGACGGGGTTCAGACTATCCGGATCAAGCTCGAGTGATCTGGCCGATTCCGGTGGTTGTGGTGCTTTGATGGCGGTCTGATCTGACAAGACCCTGAAAGCGAAGCTGAGAGCCCCGCGATAGATCTACCGGCCAGAAGCAGGATCTCGACTTTGTCAAGTCAGGTGAACTGAGATCCAGATCGTCAACACGCATTAGCTTGGTTGCTTATGAGCGCCTGATGCAGGTCGAGATGTCTGGCCCCCACTCGGCCGGTCATCTCAGTTGACGCGATCCCTCAAATCGCGTCGGCGGCAGTCTCCCGGGGGTCCTGCCGGTGGGTCGAACGGAACCGCGCTCGACGGTTCTTTCCTTCGAGTGGAAGGCACTATGCCTTGGCTCAGTAGCTGACGCTGGAGTCGTCACCGTTTCGCTACAACCCTGGTGGCGAGCGGGTCACGGGTTGGATGGCCCATTTGCCTCGTTTGGTCATGTTGCTTGCTAAGCATCTGCTCAGCGGCGATACTGGTTCCAAGGAGATTGGGACAGGGCATGCGCTTCACGATAGTGAGTTCGCCGGACAGCGAGCCGGTGGAACCAAGCTGCAGGCCGACAGCCGGCTTACTTCCGAACGCTCGTTCCCTCTACGCCTCCTCGGGCTTGCGCCCCTCTGCCGCAAACCATGCTGTCACAGCTGCATTGCTTTACTCTTTCTGCTCATCCAAGACATTTCACCGCAAGCTCGTTAGACATGGAAGAGCTCGTTGCACCTTCTCCAGATTTGTCAGGTCCCGCGCATGACGCTGTCACGCAGATCCACAGGACTGCACGGGCGTGATTACTCGGTCGCGCTTCTCCTGGGACTTGTGACCCTTGCATCCATTCTGCCTCTTCTGCTTCTCGGGATCTTTGGTCTCACTCAATACGTCGCACAGCAACAGACCGATCTGCGCAATCGGATGAGCCGATACGCGGCGACCCTTACCAATGCCGTCGATCGCGAGCTGAGGGGCCATATGGATATTGCCCAGGTCGTCGCTGCGTCCCGATACTTGATGAATCGGGACCTGGAGGCGTTCGGGGTGGTGGCCCGAGATGCGGCTAGCAAGGCCAGGGGACATTTCGTCCTGATCGACCGATCAGGCCAGCAGCTCGTCAATACGCGGTTGCCCGTCGATGCCGGATTGCCACTGACCGAGGACATGGGCAGCCTGCGAGAGGTGATAGAGACCGGAAAGCCGGCTGTTGGCGACCTGTTTGTCGGCGCGGTCTCGAAGAGACTGCTTTTCGTTGTGCGGGTTCCGGTCGTTGTCGACGGAGAGGTTCGCTACGTCCTGTCCTTCGAGCCCGAGTCAGGCGTGATACGCAACCTTGTCCAGCAGACATACGTGCCTGAGGGATGGTTCGCAGCTGTCCTCGACACGAGTGGGCGCATCGTGACCCGCTCATTCCGGCACGAAAGCTTTTACGGCAAGCAGGCTTCATCGGGGTTCCTGGAGCGGCTTATCGGGCGCGAGGGATTCATCGACAGCCGAGATTTGGAGGGCCGAGAAGTCCTTACAAAGTATCAGCGGAGTGCGCTGGCTGATTGGCGGATTTTGCTGTGGGCCCCGACATCCGTTCTTAACAAGCCGTTGCATGACTCTGTCATGTTGGCGGTTGGTCTTGCGGTATTCACCGTGCTGGCGTCGCTCGCCGCGGGCTTCCTTTCGGGGCGCATCGTTGCCGAGCCCATTCGGCAGCTCCAAATGACTGCCCGGGCGCTCGGGGCGGGCAAGCCCGCCCAGTTCGAATCGACGCACATGCGCGAGGCCAATGTCGTCGGTCACTCCCTGGCAGAAGCGGCACGCAGCATTGCATCGCGGGAGCAGGCATTACGCAAAAGCGAGTTGCATACGCGCTTCATTATGCGCGAGCTGTCGCACCGCTCCAAGAACCTGCTGGCTGTAATTCAGGCCATCGCGCGCCAGACGAGCCGTACGGCTCATGGCGTTGACGAGTTCAATGACCGACTCGGCGAACGCCTGGCCAGTCTCGGCCGCTCGCAGGATCTCCTCGTACACAAGAACTGGCAGGGCGTCTCACTGGCCGAGCTCATCGGAGCCCAGCTCAAGGCTTTTGTCGACGTTAGCGAAAGGCGCGTGGCAACCTCGGGCCCGCCATTGCTGCTCAATGCCGAAGCCGCACAGAACATCGGCATGGCTCTGCACGAGTTGGCCACCAATGCCTCCAAGCACGGCGCACTCTCCGTGCCATCCGGCCGCGTGAGCATCGTCTGGGAGTGGTATAACGCCGATGAGGGTGAGCGGCGGCTACGTCTGCGCTGGACGGAATCAGGTGGTCCGGCCGTCAAGGCTCCGGAACGCAAGGGTTTCGGTTACTCGGTCATCGAGCGGTTGGCTGCTGCCAGCCTGCACGGCACAGCCGAGCTCGACTGGAGACCGGAAGGGCTGGTCTGGAGCTTCGACGTCCCTGAATGCAGTATCGTCGAGGGCCTGCGCGAGCCGCCCGACGACTTGCCCGATCGCGTGCCCCCTGCTTGTTAATTCCACCGCCGGGTGCTACAGATTGCGCCTGCTGCCTGCAAAAGGCGCGCTGAGTCAACGGCTTAGGTGAAGGGATTCGAGGTCCCGAGGCCTGGCATGCTGAGGTGGGACTTCGCCCATGGCCAGTCCGCGAATAGTGCTCCACAGAGGCGACCTGCCGGAGGGGCTGAGCTTCGGCACCTCGGTCGCCGTGGACACGGAAACCATGGGACTGAAGCCGCACAGGGACCGGCTGTGCCTCGTCCAGCTCTCCGCCGGTGACAACACGGCCCATCTCGTTCAGTTCACCGGCGGCGACTACGCGGCACCGCGCCTCAAGGCGCTGCTCGCAGATCCTTCGGTTCTCAAGATCTTCCACTACGCGCGATTCGATGTTGCCATCCTGAAGTCCTATCTCGGTGTGGCAACTGCGCCACTCTATTGCACCAAGATTGCCTCGAAGCTGGCCCGTACATACACGGACCGCCATGGCCTGAAGGACCTTGCCAGCGAGCTTGCGGGCGTCGAGCTATCCAAGCAGCAGCAAAGCTCGGATTGGGGCGCGGCTGAGCTCACCCAGCAACAGCTACACTACGCAGCTTCCGATGTGCTGCACCTGCACGTGATCAAAGCGCGCCTGGATATGATGCTCGAGCGCGAGAATCGCCGCGCACTGGCACAGGCCTGCTTCGAGTTTCTGCCGGCACGCGCCGGCCTTGACCTGCTCGGCTACGACGACGTCGACGTGTTCGCTCACTGAACGGCGCGCAATTCTTTGAACACTTAGCGTAGCGGTCGCCGCCCTGGCGAGGTTGCCACAGGTCCCAATCTCTCCCTATTTTGCCGCCAGAATCAGGCGAAGCACGGATCAATCATCCCTGAGCTGCACGATGGCCCTAGCGACCGAAAGCAACGGCCGACACTTGTCGGTCGAACCGGCGCCCGCGGCCTGGAGCACGGGCGTGGACCGCTCACGCGCCTTCGCCCGGGCAAAGCGGCATAGCCTGATTGTGCGCTGGCTGAAGGTGATCCTGCCCATCTGTGCCGTCGCCGTCCTGAGCTCCTACGCATTATTCATGCAGCGCTCCATCGACGTTGGGGGAGGAGGCAAGCTCGAGCTGGGCCCCGTCGCGTTCTCGAGCGATGTGCTGACGATGCACAACCCGCGCTACGAGGGCTACGGCAAGGATGGCACCCGTTTCTCCGTCGCCGCTCGCAGCGCAGAGCAGGACATCCAGCAGGATGGCCCCATCCGGCTCAACACCATCGAAGGCACAATCGTCCAGCCGAACAACACGAAGACGACCCTGCAGGCGACCAGGGGCGTATTCGACAGCGAGGCAAACGAGCTGGAGCTGCTCGACTCCATCGAGATCAAGTCGAGCGACGGCATGACTGCCCGGCTGACCCGGGCCATGGTCTTCATGAAGGAAAGCAAGATCGTCTCCAACGACCCGGTGACGGTGGAGATGGCGACTGGCACGCTTGCCGGAAACAGCATGGTGCTGCTGCAGAAGACGAAGGAACTGACGTTTGCTGACGGGGTGACGGCTCGCCTCAAGCCGCAGAGCCGGCCCAAGGCTGGGCAGACGGATCAGCCGCATTCCATGGCAAGCCTGATCGGTTCAGGCGATGCGCCGGTCGACGTCACCGCGCCGACTCTGACGGTTAACGACGAACGCAAGACGGCGGTTTTCTCCGGCAATGTGCGCGTGGAGCAGGATGGCTCCGCTTTGACCGCACGGGAGCTCGAGGTCATCTACGACGGCGGCGGATCGGCAGACGCGGGCAGCGAGCCCGCACCTGCGGTCCCAGGGACCGCGGCAGCCGGCCGCGTGAAGCGCATTCTCGCTCGCGACGACGTGGTTCTGACAAGGGGCAACGACCGCGTTACGAGCGCAGCCGCGGAGTTCGACACGGTTGCCGAGACCTCCATCCTCACCGGGGGCGTGACATTCAGCTCAGGTCCCGACCAGCGGGCAGTCGCCGATCGCGCGGAGCTGGACTTCAAGGCGGAAACCGTGCTGCTGACCGGGGCGGTTGCCGTTTCGCAGGGCCCGAACAGGCTGGAGGGGCGCCGCCTGTTTCTCGACCAGAAGAACGGCACGATGCAGCTCAACGCTCCCGCGCTCGCCGGCGTACCGGCCGGGCGAATTGCGGCACGCTTCCAGCAGCCGAACCCAAGGCCAAGCCGGGCAGAAACTGCACCCGATGGTGACGCGGGTGGATGGCGATTCCGCACGGATCCCAATGCGCCCATCGAAATCGAAGCCGACGTCCTCGACGTTGACGACAAGGCGAGGACGGCGACCTTCCGCGGCGACGTTGTCGCCGTCCAGGGCGACTTTCGCATCCGTACGGTCGAGCTGGTCGCCACCTACACGGGCCAGGCTGGGGCACAGTTGATGCAGCAGCCGGCAGATCCGAATGCGAAAGCGCCTGCGGCGCAGCTCCAGCGGGTTCAGGCGCGCAGGAAGGTTGTCGTCACGTCCAAAGACGACCAGAGTGCCACCGGTGACTGGGCCGACTTCGACGTGAAGGCAAACACGGTGGTTCTGGGCGGGGACGTCACGCTCACGCAAGGGCGCAACGTGGTGCGCGGGCCGCGACTGGTGATCGACATGACCACTGGTCTCAGCCGCATGGAAACGCGCCGGCCATCCGGCGCACACACGGCCGGTTCGCAGCAGAAGGGCGCCCCATCAACAGCCAATCCTTCGGCCAGCCGCGGCGGCAATGCGCCGACGGCAAAAGGCTGGCCCGCCGGGGCGTGCGGCGGCCGAATGTGCGCAGTCTTTTACCCCGAGGACGCCAAGGCCCTCGCCGAGCGCCGCAAGGCCGAAAGCGCGCCCCGCCCTGACAAGTCCGCCCAGCCCAAGCGAGGCGACGCGGCATCGAGCTGGAGCTCCACTACGATACCGGCGGGTGAGCCTGAATGACCTTCCTCGTACATCTGCGCCCGTCAACCCGTATCAGGACCATCGGACCGTGAAGCTGTTCTCTTTCCATCGGCGTCGCGCCGGTTCGGGACGGCAGCCGAACGGCGCGTCCGATCCCGGCCTCATCCCATACGATGAAATTGACGACCCGAGTCTCGACCACACCGATGGCGAACAGCCCTACGCGGCCGAAGGCTGGCTGACCGTCCACAATGTCGAAAAGTCTTACCGGAACCGTAAGGTCGTGCGGGGCGTGAGCCTCGCTGTCGGCCGCGGAGAGGCGGTAGGACTCCTGGGCCCCAACGGCGCCGGCAAGACGACCGTGTTCTACATGATCACCGGCCTCGTCCCCGCCGATGCCGGTGCCATCTACATCGACGGCCGCGAGGCAACCCGCCTGCCCATGTACCGCCGCGCCCGCCTCGGCATCGGCTATCTGCCGCAGGAAGCCTCGATCTTTCGCGGCCTGACCGTCGAGCAGAACATCATGTCCGTGCTCGAGCTGGTCGAGCCCAACCGCAAGAAGCGCCGCGAGAAGCTCGACAGCCTGCTCGAGGAATTCAACATCGCGCGACTGAGGAAATCGCCATCAATCGCGCTTTCGGGCGGCGAGCGGAGGCGGTGCGAGATCGCCCGCGCCCTGGCGAGCGGCCCCTCATACATGCTGCTCGACGAGCCGTTTGCCGGCATCGACCCGATCGCCGTGGGCGACATTCAGGAGCTGGTACGCCACTTGACCCAGCGCGGCATCGGCGTACTCATTACGGATCATAACGTCCGGGAAACGCTGAGCCTCATCGATCGTGCCTATATCATTTATGACGGACAGGTCCTGACTCAGGGTCATCCAGAAGAGATCATAAAGAATGAGGACGTCCGTAGAGTTTATCTCGGCGACATGTTCGGCTAAGCAGGCCCAGCGCATGTTGGGCACGGGCTGCTCAGCGAATGTGCAGTCGGGGAAATTGCGTCGATGGTACTGTCCGCCAGATTAGAGGTCCGGCAGAGCCAGCAGCTGGTGATGACTCCCCAGCTGCAGCAGGCCATTCGGCTTCTTCAATACTCGAACCTGGAGCTCAATGCCTTTGTTGACTCGGAGCTCGAGCGCAATCCGCTGCTGGAGCGCGCCGAGGACGAGGGCGACCCTGCCAGCGCGCCCAGCCCGGCCGGCGAGGACAGCGCAACGCCGGATGAGCCAACGGACTCAGAGGCTTGGCTCACTCTCGGCGAAAACAACCGGGAGGCCGCCGCCAACCTCGACGCGGAGATCGACAGCGTCTTTCCTGACGCAACGGCGAGCGACCTTGGCCCTGACCTGCGCGACAGCGGATGGGCGTCGCTGCGTCCGTCGAACGGCGCCGCCGACGGTGACATGGACCTCGAAGCGCTCGCCACTGGCGACGTGACGCTGAAGGATTACTTGCACGGCCAGCTTTCACTCGCCCTCACCAGCCCGTCCGACAGGCTCATCGGACAGTTCCTGATCGATATGGTCGACGATGCAGGCTACCTGACGGGGGAGCTGGAGACCGTCGCCGACAGGCTGGGCACGACGCCGGAGCACGTCGAGGCCATCCTCGCCACGCTGCAAACGTTTGATCCACCAGGCGTCTTCGCCCGCAGCCTTGCCGAGAGCCTTGCCCTGCAGCTCAAGGATCGAGGCCGGTATGATCCGTGCATCGCTGGCCTGCTCGATAATCTGGAACTGCTCGCCGACCACAACCTCCACGCACTGCGCAAGGCGGTGGGTGTCGAGATGGACGAGTTGCTCGAGATGATTGCCGAGATCAAGCAGCTCGACCCCAAACCCGGGCTGCGGTTCGGCTCCGTACAGGTTCAGCCCGTCGTGCCGGATATCCTCGTGCGTCAGGCCAGCAATGGCGGCTGGCACGTGGAGCTCAACACGGAGACACTGCCTCGAGTGCTGGTGAACCGCACCTATTACGCCCGCGTTTCCAGAACCGCACAGCAGGCCGGAGAGAGATCCTATCTGATGGACTGCCTGCAGTCCGCCAACTGGCTGGTCAAAAGCCTTGACCAGCGCGCCCGGACCATTCTGCGGGTCGCCGAAGAAATCGTCCGGCAGCAGGATGGATTCTTCATGCATGGCGTGCAGCATATGAAGCCGCTAAACCTGCGGATGGTGGCTGATGCGGTTTCCATGCACGAATCGACCATCAGCCGGGTCACCTCGAACAAGTACATGGCCACGCCGCGCGGCATCTTCGAGCTGAAATACTTTTTCACCTCGGCCATTGCGGCAGCGGGCGACGGGGACGCCTATTCGTCGGAAGCGGTGCGCCACCTGATCCGGCAGATGATCGAAGCGGAGACGCACGATACGGTGCTCTCCGACGATATGATCGTCAGCCGGCTCAAGGGGGACGGCATCGACATCGCCAGGCGAACGGTGGCGAAGTATCGGGAATCCATGCGCATTCCGTCCTCGGTCCAGAGACGCCGGCTGAAGCGCCTTGCAGCCGGCGCGCGCAGCGTGGCCTGACACGCTTACGGGGTGCGCCGACACCTTCCACAGAGAGCAGTCTCAGCACTCCACATAATTTGACATGCGGGGGCACCCGGGCTAACCGGTTCCCCCGGACGCAGACGAGATTCGGACCGTTTCCGCAGTAGTAGTCGCAAGTCTCTCCGGGCGCAGAAAGCATTCGGCCGGGAGCGAATGGCTACGCGCCAATAGTGCGCGAAGTTGTTCGGGCAGCTAGCGATGCTGGACATCACGGACGGGACATTCGCTACTTGGCGAAGCGCGCGGGTCGCTCCTGATTCGGAGTTTGGCTCAATTTATGCTCCCAGAAAGGATTACGCTCTTGGCAGGGATATCGACCTCGATTTGACGTCCCGCCATCGTTTTCGCGTCGCAATTGCGAGCCATAGGAAGCTCATTGGTTCAGCACTGGGGGGCAAGGCCGCAGCGCAGGCACAGCGGCCGGATCGGGCCATGGTGAACTCCGCTAAGCTCGCGCCGATTTGTGCGCTGCACAATAGCGCGCATGACCGCTCGCTTCCGTCACCCGATCTGCCCGCGGAACGCAAGTGTCGCAGCGCGCGCCGCATGGGCTTGATCCGGCCGGGCTTGACGGGCCATATGGATTGGTGTTTGGCAAGGCTATCGCGGAGGCACCGGACACGCGTTGATCTCCGAAGTGAGTTGAACCGCCTCGAGCCTCAAGTACCCGCCAGAGTCGCGGGCTTCGGTAAGACCAATACATTCGATCGGACCGGCAAACGCGGCCGCCCTCGGCGGCCCGTGCCTTGTTTCACTGGAGCCTGTCACGACCCCGAAGGGATGACATCACCATGGATCTAGGGGACCTGCTGACGCCCGAGGGCATCATTCCGTCCCTGAAGGCCAAGAGCAAAAAGCAGGCGCTTCAGGAACTGAGCCAGCGCGCCGCCGAGCTCACCGGACTTCAGGCACGCGACCTTTTCGATACGCTGCTGCAGCGCGAGCGACTGGGCTCGACGGGCCTCGGCCGCGGCATCGCGATTCCGCACGTCAAGCTCAAGAATCTGAAGGAGATCGTCTGCTTGTTCGCTCGCATGGAGGAGCCGATCGAGTTCGAATCTCTCGACAACGAGCCGGTCGATCTCATCTTTCTGCTGCTCGCCCCTGAGCATGCGAGCGGCGACCACCTGAAGGCGCTGGCGCGGATCTCTCGCCTTCTGCGCGAGCCGAACACCATCGCCCGGCTGCGCGCGGCCAACGACAGCGCGGCGCTTTATGCCGTCCTGACAGAATCGGCCACCACGTCCGAGGCCGTATGAGCCTTGCCGGGCGCCTCAGCCGAGCACGGCCAGGGCGCCCAGGCCGAGCCCCCCGACAATGATGCGCCACCAGCCGAACAGCCCGTATCCATAGCGGCTGACGAACTGAAGCAGAAATCGCACCACCACCACGGCCGCGACGAACGCCGCCACAAACCCGATGGCAATGCCGGCCATATCGTCGGGATCCAGCAGCTCCCAGTTCTTGTAAAGATCGTAAGTGAACGCCCCGGCCATCGTCGGCATGGCCAGAAAGAAAGAGAACTCGGCGGCCGAGCGTTTGTCGGTGCCGAGCAGCATCGCACCGATTATGGTGGCGCCCGATCTCGAGACGCCAGGGATGAGTGCCGCCGTCTGGCAAAGGCCGATCTTGAACGCCAGCGAGGGCGGAAACTCCATCACGTCCTTATACCGCGGCCGAAACGAGATCTGGTCGACGTACAGCAGCACGATTCCGCCAAGGATCAGCATGATGCAGATGAGCATCGGCGTCTCGAAGAGCACGGTCTTGATGAAGCCGTGCAGGGCGACGCCGGCTGCGGCCGCGGGCAGGAAGGCCAGTGCCAGCCCGAGCACGAACCGGCGCGCGCGCGCGCTGCTCGGCAGGTCGGCGGCGAGCCGCACGAGCCGGGTAAAGTAGACAGTGAGAACGGCACTGACGGCGCCGAGCTGAATCAGCACCTCGAAGGCCTTTCCGGGGGACTGGAAGCCGAGGAAATGGCCGGCGAGCAGCAGGTGACCTGTCGAGGATACGGGAATGAACTCGGTCAAGCCTTCGATCAGCCCCAGCAACAGAACCTGCCAGATCGGCATGCGTAAGCCCCATCCATTCTGCCACGCCGACCGGCGCCCACACGCGCGAGACATGCCTCGCCCGAGCCGCATCTAGCAGATTTAACGCACAAAGGGACTGGGTTAGCGGGACACATCCGCCCCGAACTTGACGAATCGGATGAGTGGGCCACAACAAGGAACTCCAGAGGTTGCATGACGCCATGCACACGCTCATCCACTATCGGCTCTGTCCAGCATCCCGTGCGATCCGCATCGTTCTTGCGGAGCTCGGAATCGAGGCAGAGCTGGTGGAGGAAAAGCCCTGGGAGTGGCGGCCCAACTTCCTGGCGCTCAACCCCTCTGGCGAGCTGCCGGTGCTGCAGCTCGACAACGGTGTGCTGCTTTGCGGCGCCTACGCCATCTCGGAATATCTCGCGGAGGAGATCACCGAGCACCCGATCGACGGGCGCACTGTTCCGCTCTTTCCCGGCAACAGCGAGGAGCGGGCCGAGGTCCGGCGGCTGGTCGACTGGTTCTGGCGCAAGCTCAATCGAGAGGTGGTTCGCGACCTTCTCCACGAGAAGCTCTACGGCCGTGTTTCGGGCCAATCGCCATACGGCCCAGATCTGGAGGTCCTGCGCGCCGTTCGCACTAACCTGCGCTATCACCTGCGGTATATCGGCTTCCTCTCCGACCACCGGCGATGGCTCGCCGGCGAGGAAATGAGCTTTGCCGACATTGCCGCAGCGGCACATCTCTCCTCGGTCGACTATTTTGGAGAGGTCCCCTGGGATGAGCATCCCACGGCGAAAGCCTGGTACGCGCGCATCAAGTCACGGCGCTCGTTCCGGGCGCTTCTGGCGGACCGCGTGCCCGGCCTTGCACCGCCACCGCACTACGAGGACCTCGATTTCTGAACCGCGCTGCTGTGCGCGAGAGTGATGAGCCAGAGTCTCAAGAACAACCTGATCGCACAGGCCCGCGAGCTGGGCTTCGCCGCGGTACGCATCACCACGCCGGAACGGATCGGCCCGGCCGGTGACCGGCTGCGCGCATTTCTCGCCGAGGGCCGGCATGGCGACATGCACTGGATGGCGACAACGGCCGATCGACGCGCCGACCCGCAGGTGCTGTGGCCCGACGTGCGCTCCATCGTGATGCTGGGGTTCAGCTACGCGCCCGACCGCGATCCGCTGGCTGCACTGGCCGATCCCTCTCTCGGCGCGATCTCCTGCTACGCCCAAAGCAAGGACTACCATGACGTCATCAAGGGACGCCTCAAGCAGGTGGCTGCGGCCCTTGCTCGGGCGGGCAGGTCGGACGTCAAGGTGTTTGTCGACACGGCGCCGCTGATGGAAAAGCCGCTGGCGGCGGCCGCGGGGCTTGGCTGGCAGGGCAAGCACACGAACCTGGTCTCGCGCGAGCACGGCTCCTGGCTGTTCCTCGGAGCCATCCTGACCACGGCCGAGCTGCCTCCCGACGAACCGGAACCCGACCATTGCGGCTCCTGCCGGCGCTGTCTCGACATCTGCCCCACGGCGGCGTTCCCGGCGCCCTATCAGCTCGATGCGCGCCGCTGCATTGCATATCTCACGATCGAGCATCAGGGCCATATCGATGCGGAGTTCCGGGAGGCGATCCATAACCGGGTGTTCGGCTGCGATGACTGCCTCGCCGTGTGCCCGTGGAACAAGTTCGCCAAGGCCTCGCACGCGATGCAGCCTTACCTGCGCGCGCAAGCGGGCGATGCGCCGCTAGCCGACTTCCTGCAGC
Organism: Hyphomicrobiaceae bacterium; assembly: GCA_041687075.1. Lineage (GTDB taxonomy): Bacteria > Pseudomonadota > Alphaproteobacteria > Rhizobiales > Hyphomicrobiaceae > ZC4RG25. The sequence goes on from JAWLCO010000015.1 coordinate 16,169, forward strand.
TTGACGACGCAGAATTCCGCAAGCGCTTCGCCGGCACGCCGGTGAAGCGAACCGGGCGTGATCGCTTCATCCGGAACTGCCTGATCGCAGCGGGCAATTCCGGCGACAGGGGCTTGATGCGCTACGTCGAGCCGCTCTTCATCGACCCGTCGCCCCTCGTCCGGGCCATGGCAGCTTGGGCAGCCTGGCGGCTTTGCGATGCTGATGTGTTCCGGCAGCTCAGTGCTCGGCATGCAGCGGGCGAGCCCGATCCAGATGTACGCGCGGAATGGGAGCGCCTCTCGCCCGGCTGCAACAGATAACACCTGGCGTTCAGCCGCAGTTCATCTGTGCTCCGCGCTTTCGCCCCGGTTTCCGCGCATAGGCTGAAGGGTTGCCGGACAAGTCTGGCTCCTTACTGCGAGCCTCCTCGCATACATCCACTCCTTCACAGCGGAGCGTGATTTACGATGCGCCCGATCTCTCGCCGTAAGCCGTCCATTCTGTTCGCGCTCGCGGCCTTCACTTTGTCGGCCTGCACGGTTGAAGCAGGAGACGAAGCCGCACACGCCATCGCCGCCAGGTTCGCTGACGAGAGCGCTCCGCAGCTTGATCATCCTGCCGAGGTCGAGCTGATCGCTGACTCATCTGTAAAGCCCATCGAGATCCTCAACTCGACCGACGTGCGAGCGCGGGCCGAGGAAGAGAACGCTATCGCGGCGCAAGCCGAGGCGCGTAAGGCGGAAGAGGAACGGCGCCGCGCTGAAATCGCGTCCAGGGAAGACGCCCGACGGGCAGAGGAACACCTAATCGCTGAAGAACGCGCCCGCGCCCAAAACGAGGCTGAGGAAGCTGAAATGCTGGCGCGCGCCCGGGCTGAGGCCGACGCCCGCAGGATTGCAGAGCAGAAGGCAGCTGAAGAAAAGCGCCGGGCTGAGCTTGCGGCCAGGGAAGAGGCTCGCCGAGCCGAGGAACGCCGCCGTGCTCAGGAGCGCAAGCTTGCAGAGGCCCAGAGACTGGCTGCCGAAAAAGCCGAAGCCGAGCGTCGGGCGAAAGCACAGCGCGAGGCAGACGAGGCCGAGATGCTTGCGCGCGCCAGGGCGGAAGCAGAGGAACGGCGGCTCGCTAAGGTGCGGGAAGCGAAGCGCCTCGCCGAAATCGCCACCAGGGAGCAGGCGCGCAAGCCTGCAGAGGCGCGCCGCGTCGAGGAGGAGCGCCGTCAGGCTGAGGAGGAGCGTTTCGAGGCCGCCGAAGCCAAGCATCTCGCTGAAATTGCCGAACAGGAGAAGGCGGGGAAAGTGGTGAGCGCGCGCGCAACCGAGTTCTGGCGCCGCTTCGAGGCGGAGCAGCGCCAGAAGGCGGCTGAGGCCAAGCGCCGCGCGGAGGCAGCCCGGCACGAAGAAGAGAGACGTGCGGCAGAGGTGCGCCGCGCCGCGGCGCTGCGCCAGCTCGAGGAGGAAAGCCGCCGCCGGGCCGAGCAGGCTCGGGCCATTGCAAAGCTGGCTTCCGCAGAGGAGGCGCGCAAATCGGTGGCGGCTGAGCGCGATATACGCGATCCAGAAGCAGAACGTCGCGCTGCAGGGTTGGCCGAAGAGCCCCGGACCGGGCAGCGGGATGAGGCCTATCCCCCACCACACGCCCTTGGCGGACCATCGGTTGGGGAGTTCATCGGATCCGGCGGTCCGGGCATCACCCGCGTCACCGTGCTCCTTGTCATGGAACCGGGCAAACGCGGCATCCGCCGCTTCAACAAGACGGCAGATCCGATCCTATGCGTCGGAGCCGGGTGCTACATCAGCAACGGCCCGGGCGCCCCGGCGCGCGTCATGAGGCGGGCAAAGGCCTTCGGACCAGTCGTCGCGATCGGTACCCGCGCTGGCAAATGCAGCCGCTCGCTCACCTGCGTGTTCCGCAGCGTCGATCTCGAACGCGCGCGGAGCCAGATCCAGCCGATCGATCTTCGCATACTGCGCCACGATCGCCGCGAGGCAAGCACCGTCATGGCAGACCGTACCTGCCGGACCGACGGCAAACGCCTGACCTGCAGCCAGACGGTTGTGGCCGACAGCTACAGAATGTGGATTGTGCCCGAGAGCGTCGCCGAGCAAGCCGGCGCTTTGGCCCTGGAGTTCGCCGTGCGCGCCGGTTTGCCGTCCGATAATGAGATGATCGAGGCCCGGAGAAGCTGAGCTACTTTTGCTCCGTCTCCGCCAGTTGCCCAATGACCTCACACAGCAGCTTCAGGTCTTCCGGCCGTGACAGTCTGTGATCGCCGTCCGGCACGGCCGTCACCCGCGTCCAGCCGCCGGCGAGAAAGCTCTCCAGGTCGAGCGTGTGCTCCCATGGCACATCGGCATCCTGCAGGCCGTGCAGAATGTGGATCGGCCGGCCCGGATCCCATGTCTTGCGGGCGAACAGATGCTGCCGGCCTTCTTCGATCAGCTTGCGGGTGATGGGATAGGGATCGCCATAGTCAGACGGCCGCAACCAGACGCCCTTCTCCATGATCTCCCGTCTCACAGACTCCGGGAACGCCTTCCACATCAGCTCTTCGGTCATGTCCCAGGCTGGGGCGACGAGGACCAGCGCCTTGACGCGCGCGGCCTCGTTTGGCGCCTCGGCCATGAGCTGGCGCAGGAGCAGCAGTGCAATGTAGCCGCCCATGCTGGAGCCGACGACGATCACCGGTCCATCGGTCATCTCGGTGAAGACGGCGCACGTCTCCTGAAGCCAACGCCCGACGGTGCCGTCCTCGAACCGCCCCTCCGACTGGCCGTGGCCGCTGTAGTCGAAGCGCGTACAGGCGAGCCCGTTCTCACGCGCCCACGCGCTCAGCGCCGTCGCCTTCGTGCTCACCATGTCCGAGTTGAAGCCCGGTAGCCAGATGAGGCCCGGCGCGCGGCCCTCGTCCCGCAGAACGGCAATGCGGCGCCGGTCCGCACCTGTGCCGACGTCGAGGTGTTGCGTCTTGGAGTCGGGCATCCTACTGAGGTCCTTTCCATTCCCACGGGGCCGTACGTGCCTGAGCATCGCCCGACCATACTGCAGATCATCCCGCGCCTCGACACCGGCGGCGCCGAGCGCACCACGATCGAGATGACGCAGGCCATCGTCGCAGCAGGCGGGCGGGCTCTCGTCGTGACCGACGGCGGCCGCATGCTGCCGCAGGTGATCGAAGCCGGTGGCGAGGTCGTCACGCTCAACGCCGGCACGAAGAATCCGTTGGCCATGCTGGCCAATGCGCGGCGGCTGCAGATTCTGGTGGAGCGCGAGAACGTCGACCTGCTGCATGCCCGCAGCCGCGCTCCGGCCTGGAGCGCGTTGATGGCTGCACGCCTCAGCCGCCGGCCGCTGGTCACCACATACCACGGCGCCTACAACGAAAACGGCGCGGTCAAGCGCACCTATAACGGCGTGATGGCGCGCGGCGATGTTGTTATCGCCAACTCGCACTACACGTCGCGGCTGATCCAGGCCCGCTATGGTACGCTCGAAAGCCGGATTCGGGTCATCCATCGCGGCATTGACGAGGCGAGCTTCGATCCCGAGCAGGTCACCCCCGACAGGGTCGAACGCCTGCGCGCTCAATGGGGCGTACAACCGGGTCAGCGGGTCGTGCTCCATGCCGCGCGACTGACGGGCTGGAAAGGACAGAGCGTCGTCGTGTCGGCCGCGGCTCGGCTACTTCAGCAGGTCGTGCCGGGTAGCGACTGGGTCGTGATTCTGGCCGGGGACGCGCAGGGCCGGTCGGATTATGTCGACGAAATCAAGCGGCAGATCACAACCCAGGGGCTGACCGGGCGGGTGCGGCTCGCCGGCCACGTCGACGACATGCCGGCAGCTTATCTGGCGGCGCATGTCGCCGTCGTTGCATCGACCGAGCCTGAGGCTTTCGGCCGCGCGGCTGCCGAGGCAGAGGCGATGCGGTGTCCGGTGATCGCAACGAACATCGGCGCCGCGCCCGAGACCGTCAGGGCGGAGCCGCAGTTCCCGGCCTCCAGTATCACCGGCTGGCTGGTACCGCCGGGTGACGCCGAGCGACTGGCCCACCATATAGGACAGGCGCTCAGACTCACGCACGCCGAGCGGTCCAGCATCGGCGAGCGGGCGAGGGCCCATGTCACCCAGTCATTTTCGCTGGCGTCGATGCAATCGGCGACCTTGCGGGTCTACGATGACCTGCTTGGCAGCCGCATGGCCGATGTCTGGTCGCAAAAGTCTCGCTCGCCGTCGCGTTGCTGACGCTTGACTTGGGCCGTAACATTCCCGATCTTCGCGAGTCTGAGACTTGACGGTGGACGCTTCCATGCGCCCGCCGCGTTTAGCGTACCTGTTTTATGAAAGCCGAGGCAAAAGAGGGAGACTGAACATCCGCCGACCAATGGTTAGGGGCGCGCCGGAGCGCGAACCCACAGGCCCTAGGATCAACGAAGCGATCCGGGCCAGAGAGGTACGACTGATTGACGAAAACGGGCAGAACCTCGGCGTTGTGAGCCGCTTCGATGCACTCGAGCGCGCCACTGCCGCGGGGCTGGACCTCGTAGAGGTGTCACCCGACGCCAATCCCCCCGTCTGCAAGATCCTCGACTACGGCAAGTTCAAATACCAGGAACAGAAGAAAGCCGCCGAGGCGCGCAAACATCAGAAGACCGTCGAGGTCAAGGAGATCAAGATGCGCCCCAGCATCGATGATCACGACTACGACGTGAAAATGCGCTCCATCAAGCGCTTCTTCGACGAGGGCGACAAGGTGAAGATCACCTTGCGTTTTCGTGGCCGCGAGATGGCCCACCAGGAGATCGGCTACGATCTTCTGCAGCGGGTGAAGGCTGACCTGGGCGAGCTTGCCAAGGTTGAGGCCGAGCCGCGCCTCGAGGGCCGTCAGATGGTGATGGTGCTGGCGCCGCGCTGACTTTTCGGAGCGGCTTGCACAGGCCGCTTCTTTCGGACTATAAGCGACCCGAGCCGCCCGGCGGGGCATGCCGTGGCGGCTCCATTACGTTTGCACGAACGGATTTGCACCGCCACACACCAGGCCATTGGCCGCCAGGTGTGATCGTCTCGTGAGAGCCGGTGATGCGGTGAGGCGAATGAGAGAAATGGAGCAAGCAAAATGCCCAAGCTGAAGACGAAAAGCAGCGCGAAGAAGCGCTTCAAGATGACCGCCACCGGCAAGGTGAAGGTTCAGGCGCAGGGCAAGCGCCACGGCATGATCAAGCGGACGGCGAAGTTCATTCGCAACGCGCGCGGCACCATGGTGCTGAGCGACAGCGACGCGAAGATCGTCAAGAAGTACATGCCGTACGATCGTTGAGCCGACTGATCGGACCTCAAGACTCCCGATCCGATCCCAACCCCTTCATCTGACGGAGCACGACAATGCGTGTCAAACGCGGCACCGTAGGCCACGCGAAGCACAAGAAAGTTCTCAAGGCCGCCAAGGGCTATTACGGCCGGCGCAAGAATACGATCCGAGTTGCCAAGCAGGCGGTCGAGAAGGCGCAGCAGTACGCCTACCGCGACCGCAAGCGCCGCAAGCGCACCTTCCGCGCGCTCTGGATCCAGCGCATCAACGCCGCCGCCCGCGAGTTCGGCACCACGTATGGCCAGTTCATCAACGGCCTGAACAAGGCCGGCATCGAGGTCGACCGGAAGGTTCTCGCGGATCTCGCCGTGCGCGACTCGGAAGCCTTCAAGGCTCTTGTCGAGCAGGCGACGGCGGCTGCGGAAGCGTCGCGCCCGTCTGCCGCGGCCTGAGCTGGCGTTCGGCGCCGAAGCGCTCCCGTCGGCCCGTCTCTGGCACCTTCTGAACCTCTCTCAAGGGGAGAGGTCGGCCCATAGGGCCGGGTGAGGGTTAGAAAAGCAGCAATTGTGGGCACCCCTCACCCCGACCCTCTCGCCGCCGGGGAGAGGGAGAGCCGGAGCAGGCGAAGCTCTGGTTCGTTTTGATTGGCCGGGCAGAGGCATACCCATGGCGACATTCCCCGAACTCGAGACGCTCAAGGCGGAGCTGCTGGACCAGATCGAGGCGGCGAAAGACCTTGCCGCCCTCGAGCAGGTGCGCATCGCTGCGCTTGGCAAGAAGGGGCGCATTTCGGAGCAGATGGCGAAGCTCGGCACGTTGCCGCCGGAGCAGCGACGCGAATTCGGGCAGTCGACCAATGCCCTGAAGGCGGCCGTTTCTGAGGCGCTGGATGTGCGCAAAGCGGTCCTGGAAGCGGCAGCTCTTGAAGAGCGGCTTTCCACGGAGCGGGCGGACGTCACGCTTCCGGTGCGACTGGGGCCGCTGGCCGAGGGGCGCATCCACCCCGTCTCGCAGGTCTTCGACGAGGTCATCGAGATCTTCGCCGACATGGGCTTCTCGGTGGCCGAGGGACCGGACATCGAGACGGACGACCTCAACTTCACCAAGCTGAACATTCCGGAAGAGCATCCGGCCCGCCAGGAGCACGATACCTTCTACTTCCGGGAACCGGGCGCGGACGAAGCCTCCAACCGCCCGCGGATGTTGCTGCGCACGCACACGAGCCCGGTGCAGATCCGCACCATGCTGACGCAGCGGCCACCGATCCGGATCATTGCGCCCGGCCGCGTCTATCGCTGCGACAGCGACCAGACGCACACGCCGATGTTCCACCAGATCGAAGGCCTCATCATCGACGAGAGCACGCATCTGGGTCACCTCAAGTGGTGCCTGGAGGAGTTCTGCAAGGCGTTCTTCGAGGTGGACGAGGTGAAGATGCGCTTCCGCGCCTCGCACTTCCCGTTCACCGAGCCATCGATGGAAGTGGACATCGATGCGGCGGCGATCGGCAAGCCAGGGCAGTGGCTGGAGATCCTCGGCTCCGGTATGGTGCACCCGAACGTCATCCGCAATTGCGGGCTTGATCCGGAGGTGTACCAGGGTTTCGCCTTCGGCATGGGCCTCGACCGAATCACCATGCTGAAGTACGGCATTCCCGACTTGCGCGACATGTTCTCCGCCGACCTGCGCTGGATGAAGCACTACGGCTTCCTCGCCGTCGACGTGCCGACGCTGGCGGGTGGGCTGTCTCCCTGACGGTGCTGTTCAGCTTCCGATCCGGGTAACCTTCCTCACCCTGATCAGGCAAAGGGTCAGGCCGAGTTGCGACTGGCCTCCGTCGAGGCCTTTGTGGCACTGCAGTTCTGGCCCGCCGTGCGGGAGGGGATACCGATGCGGCATCGGCTTGAAGGGGCGCCAAGATGCTTGCAGTCCTGAGCACCACGCCGGCCGTTCTGGTGGCCATCGCCATCGCGGCACTGATGATAGCGGCGTCCGTGTTCATCATCTTCTATCACGACCGCAAGCACGAGGAGCTCGACCAGTGGGTCGACTTCTCGCTCAGCCGCGAAGCGCTCCGCCATGCGGCCATGTACTACCGGTTCATGGCCGTCTCGATGCTGGTGTTCTACGTGCTGTTTACGATCAGCTGTCTGCTGCTGCAGGCCGAAGGGCACCTGATCTTCTCGGATGGCAAGGAGCCGATTTACGCCGGACCCATCGGGGCATCGCTCTTCACGATCGATCTGGTCCTGCGCGGCGGCTTTTTCGACATCATGGAGCATTTCGACCTGGGCGTGTCGCCGATCGCCATGAACCGCAAGATGTTCTGGTTCGTCATCTACGCCTTCGTGTTCCGGATGTTCTACGCGGTGACGCTCATCAAGATCGTGATCTCGTTCGTCTGGATCCACGGGAAGATCCGCATGGCGCGGCAAACCTTCCGGACAAGCAGCAGCCAGCTCCGGCTGTTCGAGTGATGTGGCCCTTGGCGGCCGCCACGCAAAAGGGGTAAGACCCACACGCAAAAGCCGCCCCGGCCGACACCGGGGAAGTTGCCAAACCCGCGGGACGAAGTACGCAATGAAATTCACGCTGTCCTGGCTCAAGGACCATCTCGACACCAACGCCTCGCTGCAGGAGATCGCCGAGAAGCTGTCGGCGATCGGCCTCGAGGTGGAAAGCATCGACAATCCCGCGGAGAAGCTGGCCCCGTTTACCGTTGCACGCGTCATCGAGGCCAAGCAGCACCCGAATGCGGATCGCCTGCGTGTCTGCCAGGTGGAGATCGCCCCGGGCCAGCCACCGGTCGAGGTCGTCTGCGGCGCACCCAATGCCCGCACCGGCATGATCGGCGTGTTCGCGCCGCTCGGAACCTACATACCGGGTACGGGTATCACCCTGGACAAGCGCCCCGTACGCGGCGTCGTGTCGAATGGCATGCTCGTCTCCGAGCGCGAGCTCGAGCTGTCTGACGATCACGAGGGCATCATCGAGCTCGACCCCGCGCTCGGCGACCGCCTGGGCGAGCGCTACATTGATGCGGTCGGCCTCAACGACCCCGTCATCGAAATCAAGCTGACACCCAACCGGCCAGACTGCACGGGCGTTCGCGGTGTAGCGCGCGATCTCGCCGCCGCCGGCCTTGGCACCCTCAAGCCGGAACCTGAGATCAGGGCAGTTGAGGGCAGCTTCGCCTGCCCGGTCGAAATTCGGCTGGAGTTCACGCCCGAGACCGCGAGCGCCTGCCCGGTATTCGCCGGTCGGCTCGTGAAGGACGTCAAGAACGGCCCCGCGCCGGCGTGGATGCAGAACCGCCTCAAGGCCGCAGGTCTCCGGCCGATCAGCGCGCTGGTAGACGTGACCAATTACGTCTCGCTCGACCGCGGCCGCCCGCTCCACGTCTACGATGCCGACAAGCTCCAGGGCGCCATCCGCGCCCGCCTCGGCCGCCCAGGCGAGCGTTTCCTGGCGCTCGACGGCAAGGAGTACGACGTTGATGAGACCATGTGCGTGATCGCGGACGACAGCGGCGCGCTGGGCCTCGGCGGCATCATCGGCGGCGAGAGCAGCGCCTGCACGGAGGAGACCACCAACGTCTTCATCGAAAGCGCCTACTTCGATCCGGTGCGCACGGCTGCCACCGGCCGCAAGGCCGGCGTGCAGACGGATGCGCGCTACCGGTTCGAGCGTGGGGTCGACCCGGCCTACGTGGTGCCCGGGCTCGACTATGCGACCGATCTCATCCTGAATCTCACCGGCGGCAAGCCGTCGAAGCGGAGCGTCGCGGGCGAACCGCCCGAGGGCCGGATGAGCATCGCTTTCGACTTCCGCCGCGTCGCGCGCCTGACCGGTCTCGCGGTGGAGGAGGCCGAGAGTCGTAAGGTGCTGGCGGATCTCGGATTCGAGATCGAAGGCAAAGGTCCGGAAGTTCGAGTCACCAGGCCGAGCTGGCGTCCTGATGTGCATGGCCCGGCGGACCTGGTCGAGGAGGTCGTGCGGATCATCGGGCTCGACAAGGTGCCTTCGACCCCCATCCCGCGCGTACACGGGGTCACCCGCACAGTGCTCACGGAGCAACAGCGGCGTTCGCGCCGGGCGAGGCGTGTGCTGGCAGGGCGCGGACTTGTCGAGGCGATCACCTGGTCCTTCGTTCCGCGTCCGCAATCGGCGCTGTTCGGCGGCGGTTCGGAGGCGCTGGAGCTCGCCAATCCGATTTCGGTCGAAATGTCATCCATGCGGCCGAGCCTGTTGCCGGGGCTGCTGTCAGCCGTACAGCGCAACCGCAACCGCGGATTTGCCAACCTTGGCCTGTTCGAGCTGGGGAACGCCTATCGTGGCGATCAGCCGGAGGACCAGATCCAGATCGCTGCGGGCGTCCGCGCGGGCGCAGCGCGGCTTGCTGGCCACGGGCGCCACTGGGACGCTCCGGCCCAGGACTCCAACGTGTTCGACGTCAAGGCGGACGTGTTCGCAACCCTCGCCGCGCTGGGCGTTGACCCGAACCGCGCGCAAATCGCGCGGGAGGCTCCGGGCTGGTATCATCCAGGCCGATCGGGTGTCCTCCGGCTCGGACCGAAAAACGTGCTCGCCCACTTCGGCGAGGTCCACCCGAAGACACTGGCGGAGCTGGACGTAGACGCACCGGTTGCGGCGTTCGAGATCTTCCTCGACGCGCTGCCGCCCGAAAAGCGCAAGTCCCGCGCACGGCCCGCGATGGTGGCGCCGGACCTGCTGCCGGTGCGCCGCGACTTCGCTTTCGTGCTCGACGAGGCGGTACCGGCAGGTGATGTCGTAAAGGCGGCCGCGGGGGCCGACAAGGCGCTGATCGCGGACGTCTCCGTCTTCGACGTGTTCGCCGGCAAGAGCCTCGGGCCGGGCAAGAAGTCCGTGGCGATCGAAGTCACCCTGCAACCGCGCGAGCACACCCTGACGGACGCGGAGATCGAGGCGGTCGCGAAAAAGGTGATCGCCGAGGTCAAGCGGGTTACGGGCGGAGAGATTCGGGGCTGAGTCACAGGTCACCTCTGGTCTGCCTTGCCGTACCTGGGTGACGGGTGTGCAGTCCCGTCATCCGGTCGGGCGGCTGTGCGGACCATATGCCCGCCGCAGAGCGAGCTTCGCTGTCTCAGAAAGCGCCAGGATTACGAACGCCGGAGCCAGCACCAGATACCGCCGCCAAAGCCGTCGCGGCTCCATGCAGAGCCTGTGCAGCCACTCGAGGCCCCATCGCTGCATGCAGCGCGGTGCACGGGAAATTCTGCCGCTTTGAAAGTCGAAGGCTGCGCCGACTGCAATGAGAATTGCACCGTCGATGTATCGCGTCGTATCGCTGATCCATTGTTCCTGCTTCGGGCAGCCGAGCCCGACCCAAACGATGTGAGCGCCCGAGGCATTGATCCGCTGTGCCGCCTCTTTCCTCTCGCGCTCGTCAAGCGGCCGGAATGGCGGGCTCTCGACACCCGCCACCTGCATGCCGGGAAACTGCTGACACAACCGGCGCGCAAGCTCGTCGGCAACGCCGGGCGCTCCCCCGTAGAAATAGTGCCGCCACCCCTCCTCGGCCGACCGGGCGCACAGTGCGGGCAGCAGATCCGGTCCGGCAACGCGCCTCAGATCGCGATGACCTCTGGCCCTCCCGACCCAGACGAGGGGCGAGCCGTCCGGGGTGACGAGATCAGCCCTCCTCAGGTTGGACATATGTGCCGGACTGCGCTGGGCGAACATTACGCCATGCACATCGACCGCCGTAACGAAGCGCGGCTTCTCCTCGCGAACCCAGCCGCAAATGATGTCGACGGCCGATCGCAGATCGATGACCGCGACCGGGACACCGAGTATCACGACGGTGGGGATCTCACGGTCCGCTTTCACTGGACGACCCGCTTTTCCTACCTGCCGGAGCGCGCGGCAAGGGGCTGCCATGCATTCAAGGCATAGCCACGCTCCGTCTCCCGATTGGCGCAAACCTGCAGGGAATAGGCGACCCGCAGGATAATTCCCCAGAAACAATAGAACGGAATCGCAACGAACGGCTTCTCCAGACCGTCCTCACCAATCGTCAACATCCAGACGAAGAGGATATAGGCGCCCATAACCAGGAGGTTCACGCGCCAGATCTCGTCCCCAATATGCGAAAGGCGCCGCAGCGACCTGAAGAAGATGCGCGCGAGAACGATGTGGATCCAGAAAAAGGTGATTAGGCCGAGCACTCCAAGCCGAGCAAAAATGGAGATCGTTGAATTGTGCGGCTCACGTACCAGCGTATCGTTGTGATAGCGAAACTCCGTCAGTGGTACGCCGTAACCCAGACCGAACAGCAGGTTGCCAGGCTCGGAGGTGACATCGGACCAGATCTTGCTCCACCATTGCAGCCGCTGCAGAGTTCCACTCGCTGGACCACTGACAAAGCCCTCGCTATTGCCACCCCAGATGGCGGCAAAGTGGTTCACAATGAATTCCAGGGTGAATTTCTGGCCCAACCGGGTATTGATATCCAATCCGGCTTCAAAAAGCGCGAACAGGACAACGATCCCCGCCAAAAGTCCCATCGACGTATGCAATGCGACACGCGGCCTGAAACAGGCCAGCAGGAAAATGAGGGCCAACACCTGAAGGTAGGTCGTGCGCGCCTGGAATACTGCCAACGCATACGCGACAAGAAGCGCCGGAACGACAATAGGGTGGAGGAAAAGGACACGCACTCCGTCCAGGACCAGCCGCACAGCACCCGTGAGCAACATCAAAGCACCCGCCGTATAGCTGAACAGCAGGGGCGCCGCATAACCACCCGGCGCGGGCACCTTTGGCGCCCAGCTGGCCAATTGCTCCCGAAGAGGAAACAAAAGTGTATAAACCACGCCGATATTGCAAATCAGGCGTAACCAACGCGAAAATGCGCTCAAGAATCCCGGCGTTGCCGCGACGACAAAGCCGATCCATATGAACAGGCTGTCGATCAGATGGGACGCGTCGCGAATTGCCCAGATGCCGTGGTGGTAAAAGCCGAAAGCTGCCTTCGTGAAGCCGAAGCCCCACCATATGAGGAGCGGTGTTATCGGCGCGACCTGAGCAAAGCTTCCAACCTTCGCAACATCCCACGGAAATGTCAGCACAAACGCGAGTACCGTGAGTTCCGCGAGGGGAACGCCGAACTGACCGCCCGGAGGGATGCGGACGAGCATGAAGCCGTGCTCGGCAATGAAGTAGGCTGACAGCAAAGAAAGTATCAGCACAAGGCGCAGGTAACTGAGACGCATGAGCTGCCCACTCGCTGTCACGCAAAACGCTTAACGAACTCACTCCGCGGAAAGGACGCCCTCCTGGATTACGTCAGGCCGCTGCGGCGTCCGACGGGCGCGGCCAAAGGTTCCTGTGTCCAAGGTACCAATCCGCCAGCTCTGAAATCCCCTGCTGCAAGCTGATTTTCGGCTGGAACCCAAGCGCCCGGAGCTTCGCGACGGACGGGCAACGGCGCGGCGTGCTCCCCGCCGGGACCGGGCCTGCGCGCAATTCAAAGTCCCGGCCGAAGTACGCAAAAACGATGCGCGCCAGATCGCAAATGGTGACCTCTTCCTCGCTTCCGATATTGTAGATTTCGCGATGGGCCCCACGGGCCAGCACCGTAATGAGGCCATCGACAAAGTCGGAGATATGCACGAACGCGCGGGTCTGCGATCCATTGCCCTGTATGGGAAATGCGATGGGTCCCGCCGGTTGAGACGCGACGGCTGCCGCCGCTCGCATCACGAACTGCGGCAGGACATGGTCGAATCCCATGTCCGGGCCGTAAACGTTGTGCGGTCGCACGATAATGGCACGTTTCAGGCAATCGCGATGAAACGAGCCGAGCATGATCTCGGAAATGATCTTTGAACCCGCATAGGAGTACCGGGGATTCCAGGGGTCGCCGACCGTCAGCGGCACATCTTCCGGGGTGGGGATAACCGGCGGCGTTTGGTAGGCCTCCGACGATGAGACAAGGACGAGTTCCTCGATCCCATGAGCCCTTACCGCCTCGAGCACCGAGAACATGCCCTTGACACCGATCTCCAGCACCAGATCCGGCCGCGCGTAGAAGTTCCCGGTTCCGTTGAGAGCGGCCAGGTGCAGGATGGCATCGCAACCCGCCGCCGCCTCGATCACCGCTGCGGAATCGCGCACGTCACAGGAGACGAAATCAACTCGCGCTCGAAGATCCGCGAGCCGCCCCGCGTCCCCGCGGGTTCCATTATCGAGGACGCGGACGGAGTGTCCCTCTTCGATGAGACGGCGGACGAGCGCCGATCCGATGAACCCGGCGCCGCCCGTGACCAGGTAGCGCTTTTCCCTCATGGCCCGGCGGCCGTAGTGGACATCGAGCGACTCGCTTCCAAGCGCGAGGTAAGAGACGCCCAGCGGCATGGCATCGGCGGCGTCGTCGAACAGGTTCCAGAAATCGTAGACAAATGACGGCCGGTTCATGCGCCGGGCTATAGCTGCTAGATCCATACTGCGGAAATCTGGATGATTATTTGCAATCACCACCAGATCAGCGCCGCTGACGGCCTCATCTATCGATTCGGCAATCGGAATGCCGAAGAATGCATTGGCTGTGCTCATTGGCACGACGGGATCAAACCCGATGAACTCAGCACTGTCGAAGCGTGACTGAAGAGCGCGCAGGATCGGCAGCGCCATTGTGCCTCTCAGATCGTCGGTCGCCGGGACGCCCTTGAAGGCGAGACCGAGCAGCGCGATTCGAGGCCGCGCCCGGAACGATTTATTTCCCCCGGCCCGAGCCGCAATCAAGCCAGCGACATCCGATGGCTGCTGCTCATTCATGCGCCGTGCTGCCTTGGTAATCTCCAGCTCCACACCCAGCTCGGCTGCAGCCTGAACAAGAATATGCGGGTCCTTCTCCAGGCAAGGCCCGCCAACTGGACCGGGCACGGCCAGATTGGTCCGCGAATAGCCCAGCCGCCCCGCAGCTATGATTTCGCGCGCCGACACCCCCGCCCGCGAGCACAATTTGGCAACCTCATTGCTGAATGCGAACGAGACGTCCCGATAAGTATTGTCGACCAGTTTGACCAGTTCCGCAGCCTCGAGCGAGGAGACCTTTACGGTCGTCGGGGTCAGCATGCCGAACAGTTGACAGCACCTCAACGCCGTCTGGGGATCATCGGAGCCGATGATCTGAGGCAGCGTATGCAGCTCCAGAAGCGCCTGACCTTCGAGGGTCCTTTCCGGACACACCGCAAGCTCGAATTCTTTCCCCGTCGCTTCAAGTATCGGCTTGACCACATTTCGTGCCGCTCCAAGCTTGACGGTAGAGCGCAGAATTACGAGGTCGCCATCCCTCAGCACCGCCGCAACCTCGCGGGACGCACGCTCGATGAACATGAGTTCGACCCTGCCCGTCTCCGCGAGCGGAGTTCCAACAGTAATGATGTAAACCTTCGACCCCGCGTCTGGATCGATGTGAGAAGCGGCCGTGAACGAGCCTTGCTTCACGACCCGTGCGAGTTTGTCGGCCAGTCGCGGCTCGAAGAAATGCGGCTGCATCTGACGGAGTTTCGCCAGGATGTCCTCGCGCACCTCGACGCCCTGTACGCGGAAGCCGCTATCCGCCATTGCAACCGCAAGTGTCAATCCCACAAACCCCAGGCCTACGACACAAACATCGCGATCCGGATAAGCTGCGGGCATACGCATGGTCTATCCCAAGAAAAAACAGAATGAAGCCGAATTAATTCGTTAACGCCAAGTGAACCGATATCCCACATTTGGGTATTCCGTCGAGGAAAGGAGTATGCGTTGATTAACGGCGCATCAGTCTGCCGGCAATTCCGGCTGATCACCCTGTTAAGCAACGCAGAGGGTTCGAATGTTCTTTGCCTGCAGGGCGGTTTACCAATCGAGCGACGCCACCCGAAAGGAGATGAGGGCAATGCCGCACGTCGCGCCTCGGGTCTACAAACTGGAAGGTAAACGCGTTTGGGTTGCAGGCCATCGTGGCATGGTCGGCTCGGCCCTGGTGAAGCATCTTCGCGCGCGTGGCGACTGTGATGTGGTGATTGCTCCTCGTCCCGGGGTCGACCTCAGACGCCAAACCGAGGTGGAAGCCTTCCTCCAGCGAGAAAAACCGCATGTCGTTTTGATGGCCGCGGCGAAGGTGGGGGGTATTCACGCCAACGAGGCACAGCCAGCGGATTTCATTCACGACAATCTCGCAATTGAGCTCAGCGTTGTCCACGCGTCGCACATGGCCGGGGTGGAGCGGCTCGTATTCCTCGGTTCCTCTTGCATTTACCCCAAACTCGCCGAACAGCCGATCCGCGAAGCGGCCCTTTTGACAGGCCCTCTTGAGCCGACGAATGAGTGGTACGCTGTGGCCAAGATCGCGGGAATCAAGCTCTGCCAAGCCTACCGGAAGCAGTACGGCAGCTCCTTTATTTCGGCGATGCCAACGAACCTGTACGGTCCTCATGACAATTTCGATCTTCAAAGCAGCCACGTCATGCCGGCGCTGATCCGCAAACTACATGATGCGAAAGTCGCCGGCTCGGACAGGGTTGTTATCTGGGGTAGCGGCACGCCACGGCGGGAGTTCATGCACGTTGACGATCTTGCCTCGGCGGTCGTCTTCGTGGCGGAGCACTACGACGGGGCCGAACATATCAACGTCGGAGTCGGCCAGGATGTCGAAATTCGGGATCTCGCGCGCCTTATCGCAGAAGTCGTCGGCTACGACGGTCGCATTGTCCACGACTTGACGAAGCCGGACGGAACGCCCCGCAAGCTCATGGACTCTACGCGGCTCCGGCAGCTCGGGTGGCGGCCTAAGATCAGTTTACGTGAAGGCATCGCGGCGACCTATGCATGGTACGTTAAGCATGAGAACGAGGCACGCGGTCGAGCCGCAGCATCCGATGCCCGCGCCGACAGATCAGCAAGCACAACTTGTTCCTGACGTCGTAGCGGACGGCTCGGCCGCCGCGCGTCAACGCTCATGGGCGCGCGTCCTGGGGCAGCGGCACCAGCAGCGACGGGGAACACTCATGCTGCAGCTCATTACCTTCGGAGCGGGACATGCCAATGCCGCCAATGAAATCGATGGCTTGGTGCTGGCTGCGGTGTCCGCAGATCCGGTTGCCGATAATCGCCGCGGACCAGGACTTCTCGTTGTATGTTGCGATAGCCGAACACCAGTGACCCGCCACGACATTGCCGGTCACCAGAGCGTTTCGCCCGGCGACCTCGATCCCCATACCTGCACACTCGGCGCTTTCGGGCTGGACCTGAATGAGAAGATTCTGTCTGATTTCCGTGCCTTCTCCATCAGCAACGATTGAAAGTCCCACGTCCTGGTCACCGATCCGCGTCGCCCGGATGCAGTTGCCCTCGACCAAAGCTCCTGTCATCCCCCTCCCCCAAAGCTCAATTCCCATTCGCAGAGGGTTCACTACGACGTTATCGACGATCTGCAAGCCACGCCCGGTCCGCGCGCGCCCTTCGAGGATCACGCTGATGCCTTGGTGGACATCCACGAACTTGTTGGAAGCAATCGATACGTTCTGCAGGTGATAGGCCTGAATTCCCGCGCCGTGCGGCGTCGTCCTCTTTCCGTCGAGAAAGCCTATTCGGGAGAAGAGATTACCGATAATTGCGCTGTCCGCAAGCGTGCCGTCGATGAAAATTCCCGTCTCCCGCCCAAAGCGGGCGTCCGGGTCAACGATGTCCAGAAAACGATTGCGCTCGACCCGGATCTCCTTGGCGCCGCCGATAACAATCCCTCCGCCGCTGAACGTCAATCCGGAGATGACGACGTCACTGATGAGCCTTGCAACCATGATGAAGCCGGCGCCAGGCTCAGCCCGCCTCAAGGTGCCATTTCCCGTGTAGGTCGATCCGGACTGCAGTTTCAGTGGGCGCTTCAGTAGATAGACGCCCTCCGGAAAGATGACGTCATGTCCAGGAGGGATTTTCTCGAGCGCATGTGAGTCGTCGAGCCCGTCATCCGGCAATGCACCAAGCGTCGTCACGTCGATTGCTGCGGTGCGCTGCGGCAGCGGCTTTATCTCTCGTCCCATCCACGCTTCAATGCGCGGGGCTTTGGACGAGGCCGTGCAGGCCTCAACGATATGACTCCCGGGCCGGATCGTCTCGCTGGCGCTTGCGGGCACCGCCAACGACGCCATGGCAACACAACCGGCTAACAAGAGATCCTTGAAGCGACGCGATCTCCTATTCTGTTTCAGGCCGACATACACGCTACGCTGACGCATCCTTCTGCCGGTCAGATCTTCGGCCCGAGTACCGGTGCCGTTTCGGCTCCCTCGTAATCAGGCACGTTTTCTTTCCGCCGGCCTCCGTAATGATGCTCATCGCTTCTACCGCTGCGCGCCGGGTTGTGCGGCTCCAATCGAAAACCAGGAGAACGAGGTCGGCCATCGCGATCAATGGGCGCGCGTCGATGCAATCGTTCAAGGAGGTCGTGTCTATCAGGATGAGATCATGATCATGCCGCGCAGCTGCGATGAACTCCCGCAATTCAGGAGCGCTCGTCTTTTCCATAGGCAGACCTGCCGGCAAGGCGTCGGCTGCGGCGCAGAAGTCGAATCCAAATTCGGTTCGGAAGGCTCTCAGCTCCCCTCCTTGCGCATTCGCCGCCTTATCGACTGCTGGGACTGCTGTTCTTCCATGTGTCAGCAGCATGTCCGAGAGATCCGGCTTGCGCGTATCGCAGTCGACGACCAGTGGCGTCATCCCAGCCGATGCCGCATATGCGCCAAGATTGAGCGCAAGCGAGGACTTTCCACCTCCCCCCTCCGGCGATGTGATCGCGACGGTGCGGGAGATGCCGGTTTGCTGCAGTATGCTCGACCGAATAAGGAACAGCGCCTGGGCGTAATCGAGCGCTTCCTGCGTGCCGCTCAGAGCGAAAACCTGTGGTCGGGCTCTCGTAAGGGCAGCGGACCGCATCGGCTTCTTTGCCTGATTTCTCTTGTCTGGCGAAACCTGGATCCCTTCAACGTATGGCACCTGTGCTATGGGTCGCCTGCCCAATGTGTTTTCCAAATCTTCGACCGATCGGAAAGCATCACTGGTCATCTCGCGCCAACTCATCAGCAGAACCCCGGCCCCGAGTCCGCCGGCAAGGAAGATCAGGAGCATCATGGGTTTGTCGGGCTTGCTCGGCTTCGCGGGAGGCCTTGCCCAATAGACGACCCGAGCCGGCGACAATACGAGATTCTCCTGTGCCTCCGTTTCCCGCAACTGCGCCAGCAGTAGCGAATAAACGGCTTTCGCCGCGTTTGCCTGCCGCTCGATCTCACCCAGCTCGATAGTCCGCTCTTGAAACTCGGCGATCCTCTTCCCCAAGTCCCTCTGCGCCTCTTCCAACCTCATTGCGCGCCTGGTTGCGGATTCCAGCTGCGCCCCGAGGGTCCGGCGTTCCCAAGCCATGGCATCTGGCGCGGCGCCTTGTGCGGTCTGGGTCTGAACGACCGCTTCCGCGTTCGTGCCCGTTTCCGGGTTTTTGCGAGATATGGCATCCGTGGGGCCGAATTCCGCCAGTCGCGCTGCGATTACCTCGCGTTGCGCGTGGACTGTCGCAAGCTGGGCCACGAGATCTGCGAGCTGGCGCCGCCCAACCCCGTCATCCAGACTGCCAGCCAGATCGTTGGAAACCTGAAACGCCTGCAGTTTTTCCTCTGCCTGCCTGACCTCCTCGCGCAACGTCGCAACCTGCTCCTGAAGCGCCTGCTTTTTCTCCCCCACTGTCGCGCGCGCGGCTTTCACTTGCATTTCCAGGTAAGTGCTCAGCAGAGCATTGACCACATCAGCGGCACGCTCCCTGTCAGGGTCGGTGAAACTGACTTCGAGAATATTGGTCGAACCCTTCCGGGTGACGGAAAGCTTGCGTGAGAGCGCGGTTATTTCTGCCGCTGTGGCAACCGGCAAATGTGTTGCGTCCGGCCGGGTGGGCTCCAAGCCTTCCTCCATCGGGCGGGAATTCCCCGCCAAACGCCGAAGCACATGCTCCACGATTGCTGGGGACTGTGCAATCTCAAGCTGGCTCTCCACAAACGCAGTTTCTGCCGGGGGCTGCGGGTTGCTCCTGAGCTGAATGAATGGTGTCTCTCTCGTCTCGATATATAACTGCGCCGTTGCGCGGAACTGCGGTGTAGCCAAGGCGAAATACGAAAGGCAGGCCATCAGGCTGACTGCGAAAACGCCCCCGAGAAGCAGGACGTTGCGCCGAAGGATTTGAAGCAGCCAGATGAAGTCAATGGCGCTGTCGGTATTTGCCTCGGCAACAGCCCGCCAGCTGCGCCATTCCTCCCGAACCGGAACGAGGGTATCGCGCTGATAGCCAGCCTCACCTCGCCAACGCGCCGCCGGACTCTCGTCGTTCGCGACTTGGATTTCTCTGAGCACCCAAGTTCCCTTCTTGCCGCGACGTCAGGGAGGATAGCGGCTCATCCTGGGCTCGCCGCCAATGGGCTGATCCCGCCGGAGTCTGCACCCGACAATTTTCCATTATGGATTCTTATCGAAAACGGGTCACTACCCAATTCGTTTGCTGCCGAACAGTTAATAATTGTGTCATGTGATCCTCGGCCACTGATGCTCCAGCGTGGTAATCCACTCCGCGAGAGCACGTACCGCCAGTGGAGCGGCTCAGAAGTCCTGGCCAACTTCGCGAAGGTTGCCGTCCATGTCAGAGTTCCCCTTCAGCGGCCGCCCGGCCTGCAGCTTTCATTGCCGATGGGCCGTCAGGGCCGCGGCTGCCATCTGCATCCTGACCCATAGCGTTCAAGCGGCGGACGTCGACACGAACTTGACGGCTGCGCTTGCGTCGCCCTACGAATTCGGCACCGATGCAGACAAGCTGCCCAGATCCTCGTGGGCCGAAATTCTTACGCTCGGCCCCGGAGATCGGCTCACAGTCTGGGTCCACTTGCGACAGGACCTCTCCGGCGAGTTGCGGGTCCGAACGGATGGGACGATCCTGGTGCCCATTCTCGGAGCAGTGGTTGCCGAGGGCCGCACGATACTCGAGCTTGAGCACGATCTGACGCGCGCGCTTGAACGCTCGGGCAATGTCGCCCCGCTGGTTTCCGTAGATGTGACCGAGTGGCGCCCCATATTCGTGGTCGGCACCGTCGACAAACCAGGCCTGTTTGCATTTCGGCCAGGGATGACTGCGCTCCAGGCGCTCGCCCTAGCCGGCGGGATTTACCGGCCGCCTGCGAGCTCGGCTGCCCTCGAGGCTTCGCGAGAGAGATGGCAGCTGCGCCAAACGAGAGGGAAGCTCACATTGGCGCTGGCGCGGCAGGCCCGGCTTGAAGCAGAGCGGCGCAACGAAAACACCATCAGAATACCTGACGCGCTCGCAAAGATGTGCGAACCGGGCGAGGCAGAACTCCTCATCCGCGCGGAGCAAGCCCTCATGGAGCAGAGGAAACGGGCTTTCGAAACGCTGATCGCGTCACACAAGCGGAGTGCAGAGCTTGCCGAAGTGGAGCTCGCCGCGCTCCGGGGAGAGCTCGAGCAGGTTCACCAACAGATCCGGCTTGCCGAAGACGACCTCGAGCAGGTCAGCGATCTGGTCAAGAGCGGCCTGACCACCCAAGTCCGCGTCAACGAGCTTCGGCGGTCGGCTGCGAGCCTGGAAGGAGAGAAGCGGAGAATTCAGGGAAACATCGCGCGCACCCAGCAGACAATGAATGTGAGTAGCAGGGAGCGGGGGCAAACGGAGTTCGATCGGGCCATGAAAATCGAGGAGGATCTCCGTACGACCCAGGAAGAGATTCGCGCTCTTGAAGTCGCCGCTCTGGCAGCCGAGGACGTCGTCTATTACCTGACCGGAGGCAGCATGCGGAACGAAGCGGCGCTGCGCGAGCCTGCACTCAGCTACACTGTAACTCGGACTGAAAATGGCCGGACTATATCGCGCCAGATCACCGAGAAAACGGAGCTCCGTCCCGGGGACACCATTCGCGTCAGCCTGGCAGGTCGGCGTTGAGGGGTCATTAGTTCGACTCATTGCCCGGCCGACATGCTCGCCAGTCCAATCCATTACATCATGCTGTTGGGCGCCTGCCCTTTGCCCGTACCAAGGCCCCGGCGGTCACCAGCGAGGCGGCTAGGTAAATCGCCTCCCCCGCCAAAGCCCCCGCAATGCCGAATACGTCAATGAGCGGAATCAGCAGCGGCACGGAGACCACTGCGCCAGCGAGGCACGCCAGACACTCCCACGCTGTCTTCTGCAAAGCGCGCGAAACGATGAAGAATATATCCCGCCCCAGATAGAGCAGCATGATGAGTGCAAAGGCAGTCAATAGCGGGCCCGCGCCCGCGTAAGCGGCGCCAAACACCAGACTCACGAGCAAAGGGCTTGCAAGCGCGATCAGGATCAAAAGAGCCGCGATACCAAGCATGTACGGCAGGACGAATCCCCGTGAGAACCGCCAAAGCCCCTCAAAGCCGCCCTCCGAAAATGCCCGGCTGGCGTATGCAGTAGCCAGTCGACCCAACCCTTGCAGCGGTATGTTCACCACGAAGACAATCTGTTGCGCCGCACGCAGAAGTCCCACGTCAGCGAGCCCAAGTACCGCGCCGACTGCAACGTTCGCGAAGAGTTCCCGAGACGTCACAAGCGCCGATGAGCCCAGCAGCCACCGTGAAAAGGTCCAGTGTCGCTTTGTCACCAGAACGAATGCCGAAACAGACCACTGCACCCTGGACCAGCGGAGCACCCCCGCCAAGCCGGCAAAAGCCGCCGCCCCAGCAGCGATATAGAGCACCGCCGAAACACTGGCCCAATGCGGCTCCCACGCGAGGAGAGCGAGGAGAAGCCCCAACTGAATGGCATACCGCAAACTGCTGATCTGGAAACTGTTCCTCGGCCGAGACATCGCATAGCAGTCTCCGCGAACCAGCTCGGCGAGTGGGCCGGCCGCAACCATGAGGCCTATGGGTAAAGCCAGCTGCCCAAGACCCCAGCCTGGCGCCCAATGACCACTGGCAACAACGCCTCCATAGACGATCACCGCAGCTACGGCCGAGAACACAAGCTGCTGCTGAAGCAAGGCCCCCAGGTAGGGCGCGCGATTCTCCTCCGGCCATATCGCTCCAATCGTGATGAGCGGCCCGACTATTGCAGCCGAGTGCAGGTTCTGGAAAAGAAGTACGATCAGCCAGGCGATCGCGAAACGCCCAAACTCCTCGACGCCGAGAAGGCGGGCCACAATGATGGTCGTGAGGAAACTGGCTCCGCTGACAATGGCCTGATCGCCAAGCGCCCAGCCGATCGACCAAACCTTACCCGAAATTAAACTCGGCCTTTCATCGCGCGTGCCGATATCGTCGGCGGGATGTGTCGGAACCTTACCTGCCGAAGACTCCCGGATCGCTGCCTGACCGAGGCTCTGCCCAGCGTCCATCGCAGCCCCACGAATGCTCAGCTGTGCACCACGCGCGGGTTTCCACCCGCGCGGCAGGGTAACACGCCAATAGAAAAAGCCGATCCCCGCGCTGTCGGCATCACGATTAACGCTAACAGGCAGAAAGGACTCTACTCTGCCCATTTCTCAATTATCTTTTGTTTAACCGTTGCAGGATCAACGGCGATTCCACTCTTCGAGTTACTCTTCGCGACCCGGGCGGCTTGCTCGCCTGGCTCAGAGTCCTTGCGCGTTGCGGTGAGGATTGCAGTGGCTTTCACCGATGGCCTCGACCACCTTTTTCGGCGACCCGGCCGTTCAAAGGGCGCCGCCCTTCCATTGCCTACAACTGCAGTGCGATCCGAGTCAGCGCCCGAGGGCTCCCTACTCGCTACAGGCACCGATGAGCGGCAGCCAAACTTCCGAGATGCATGGAAGCGGGTTTTCGACGTCGCGGGTTCTCTACTGGCGCTGGCGTTGCTGGCACCCCTTTTTCCAGTAGTCGCGATCCTGATCAAGGTTGACTCAAAGGGTCCGGTGTTTTTCCGGCAGCGGCGCGTTGGAAAAAGCGGGCGCCATTTCCTCATCTGGAAGTTCCGGACGATGTCTGTCATGGACGACGGTGAAGTCATCGTCCAGGCTCAACGCCGCGATGTCAGACTGACCCGTGTCGGCCGGTATCTCCGGATGCTCAATATCGACGAGATACCACAGTTCCTGAATGTTCTGACCGGCGAAATGTCGATCGTGGGTCCACGGCCGCATGCCATAGCCCATGACGCCGAATTTGCCATGAGGAATAACCAGTACCAGCGGCGGATGGCCGTCAAGCCGGGCATTACCGGCTGGGCGCAGGTTAACGGACTTCGCGGGCCGGTCGCGAGCGACGATGCCCTGATGAAACGCATCGAGCACGACCTGTATTACGTCGAGCATCAATCGCTTCTTCTGGACCTACGCATCCTCTTCCTGACCTCACTGCCCAAGGCTTTCCGTAACGCTCACTGACCCACGGAACCTCTGACCAGAAAAGAACTGAGATGGCCACGCCGACACGCAGGTTTATGCTCATCGAGGGCCTGCGCCGTCTTTCCCGCCGCGTGCTTGGGCAGGACTCGGTCGCTTACAACGCGGGCGCCAAACTGCTGACTGCCGCCGCAGTGGTCCGGTCGGAAGGGTTGAAACGGGCACTTACGATCCGAAGGATTGCTCGAATCAAAGAGGGTATCACGCCACTCCTGGTATCGGGGCTGGGCCAACCTATCAACGTCCGATCCGGCACTTGCGATGTCAGCGCGGTCGTCGATGCGGTGGTGAGAGAGGCGTATGGAAGCCCACTACCTGCCGCACTCAATCCCCGTTCGATGATAGATGCCGGCGCCTATATCGGTGATACCTCAGTCTATTTTCTTTCGCGCTTTCCCGACCTATTCATTCTTGCCCTAGAGCCCGAACCAGCAAACTTCGCCCTGGCCGCACAGAACCTCGCAGCTTACGGTACACGCGCCATCGCGCTCAACGCTGCATTGTGGTGGGAGTCATGCACCCTGAGGTTCTCCGGCGACTTCCTGGCGGGCTCCATCTCGGCCGAAGGGCATGCTGTGGCGGCGCTCTCGGTCGTCGACGCTCTGGACAAATTACCAACCCGACGCGCGGACATCTTGAAGCTGGATATCGAGGGAGCCGAACGTGACGTATTTCTGCGCAATTCGGAGCAATGGCTCAACCGCGTGGACCATATTCTGATCGAGCTGCATGGCCCCGAGACCACCCGAGAGGTCCTGGCTGTACTTGAAAAGGCCGGCTTCTGCTGCTCTCAATACAGGTCCATCTGGTACTGCAGTCGCCGTAACGATGCGGCCGGCTACACTTCCCTCGGACCTGACACATTCTGAAATCGTGGAGGCCCCGATAGAGATTGGCCATGCCAGCGATTAGAACAGCCACATTCAAGCTTGTGCGGGGTATGCATGTGCGCCTACTCTCCAAGCCCCTCCCGCGAAAGCTCGCCATCTATTTCCACGAGCTGGAGCGGCCGCAGTGGCCCGCTTTCGAAGAGTGCGCGAGCTACTTCCAAGCGCTCGGGTACGTATCTGCGGCGCCATCAGAGTTTGCAGCAGACGCCAGCGAACGCCGACTGCTCTTCGTCTCATTCGACGATTGCTTCTCCAATTGGCACGCTGCCCTGCGGATGTTCGCGAAACTTGATATCAGCGCAACATTCTATGCTAATTCGCTGCCATTCCGGGATGCAGCCAGCACGACGGAGATCGCTGCCTATTTATCCCGCATTAACTATAAAGGCCATGACAAGACTCTCAGCCGATCCGAACTGCGGGAGATCTCGCAGGCTGGCCATACGATCGGTTGCCACTCTCACTCGCACCTGCCTCTCACGCAGGTAGCTCGGGCCTCATGGCCCGCGGAGATAGACACGTCCAAACAAATCATTGAAGACATTATCAGCGCGCCGGTGACCGATTTCTCTTACCCTTATGGGATGCGCCGGTTTTTCTCCCGGGATCTCCGAGATTACTGCGTCCAGACGGGGTTCCGGACCATCGCAACTGCGATTCCGGGTCTGCAAACGGCAGATCATGTGGATCCGCTGAACATTTACCGGACGCGCTGGCGACTCGACAGTCCGCTGCAGGAGAACCTCGCAGACCTCAAGGTCGATGGCCGGGTCTTCGAACGCCTTACCGGTCGCAGTCCGGTGGGATGACGTTGGCTTCGAGAAGCTGCGTCCGCTTGCCATCAGCGCCTCCGCCATCGGTCATTCTGGCCTGTTCAGGGCTCTCCAGGCACGCCTCGACTTCTTGATAAAAGCGGGCAACGACATCACGCCATTTGAACTGCTCTGCCCGCCCGGCAGCGCCTCGGCTGAGAGCCCGGCTGATGCCGGGCGAGCTCTCCAGTTCACCAATTGCCGATGCCAGGTCCATCACGCACTCATCCTCTGTTCTTCCCGCAACCGGGATGACCCGGCCGCACGCTTCATTGATCATTTCTGCGGGCCCGCCAAGATCAAGGCAAATGACCGGGAGAGCATGAGACAGCGCCTCCAGAACAACATTTCCACTGGAATCATGCAGACTTGGAAAAAGGAAAAGATCGTGTTCACGATAGATCTGATCGATCTCGTCGTGGTGAACCCAGCCGCGCCAGAGGACGATGTCCGCAATTCCAAGCTGTTCCGAAAGATTTCGCCAGTGACGCTCCTCCGAACCTCGCCCGATCATTGTGAGGCACACATCATGACCTCGAGAACGAGCGAGAGCCACCGCTCGCAGACCCAGCCCCATTCCTTTCCAATACACGAGCTGGCCGGCGTAAAGAATCCGCAGCGGACGATCGCGCCGCCTTTCTGCGCGCGGAACGGACAAAGCACCAGGTGTGCCAAGCTCGAGGCGCACGCGCACTTTGTGCCAGCAGGCCTTCTTTAGGACCTGCCGCGTTTGTGGCGTCTTAACGAAGACCAGCACCGCTTTCGCGCAGGCGTTGGAGGTTATTGGATCGAGTTTGAGGACTGCTGTGTGGAAATCTCGCGCCAGATCCTTGAGCCAGCACGACCACCGGAAGTGCCGCCGAAGAGCGAATGGCGCCTTTTCCCCGCCGCCGAGTGGCCCCAAGACGAGAGGCGGCCCGAGCCCGCCAAGGACCGTCGGGTGCCGCACGCCACCCAGCGTGATATGGTGGACGATGTCAAACTGTGTGAGATCGTAAGTCCTTCGGAGGTGCGCGGGCAACACGAGCTGCCAAAGCAGGTGGACGATCTGCCAGGCCAGTGGTCCAAACCGTGTCGTGCAGGTCTTGTCACGGAGCCACGCAATCCAATCCGGCGTGAATATGTCGATCCTGAGGTTGGGTGGAAGCCCCCCACTTTCGGCCTCCCGTCGGATCGCTGTCTCACACTCGGATTGAGTAACCACGACGACGTCGTGGCCCTGCCGGGCGGCCTCCAACGCCCAGTTCCATCCAATCCCGGGTTCCGAGCCCTGGCCCGGCCCACAGGAAAAGGCGCTCATGAGTATTCGCATCTACTCGCACTCAAGTCCCGCCTGAACCGGGGCCCCCGCGATCATTTTTTTCATCGCGCAAACTCACACGGCTGCTGCCAGCTCTTTCACGATTTCCGTTGTCGCACCGATGGGCAGATTCGCATGCAGCGGCAAAGTGATCACCCGGTTCGCGAATTCTTCCGTGATGGGCAGAGGTTCCGGTGCATGCCCCGCAAAGGCCGAAAACTTATGCACTGGCGGATAATGCAGGCTGGTCTGAATACCGCAATCTTGCAGCTGTCGACGGACCTCATCACGGCGGGTTGCTGGAACAAGCACAGCCGCAATATGCGCGGCGCCCGCCGTGGGCCTGTCGCCAAAAACAAGCCGGACATGACCACGGCCATGCCGCTCGACGGCGTCCGCATAAGCGGCTGCGAGCTGCCGCCGGCGCGCGTTGCTGGCAAGGAGCTTCTCGAGTTGGACCAGCGCCATGGCAGCTCGCAAATCATCCATTCGATAATTGAACCCGTGCTCCAGCACATCATAGCTGCTGGCGCGTCCCCGGTGGCGATCCCAGGACAGCGTCGTCATGCCGTGGGAACGAAGGCTGCGCATTCGCGACCCCAACTCGTCATCATTCGTGACGACCATGCCGCCCTCCCCGCAAGTCATGTTCTTGTTCGAGAAGAACGAAAAGCATCCGATCGCTCCAATGGTCCCGAGATGCGCCCCCGGAATCTCGAAAGACTCCTGCCCCGGCGCATGGCAGGCATCCTCGATAACCGGAATGCCATACGATGCTGCCAAACGCCTGATCGCGCCAACTTGTGCGGAATAGCCACCGTAGTGCATGACCATGATCGCCTTGGTCTTCGCCGTAAGCCGGCGTTCCACCTCGGCAGGATCTACGGTTGGCTCTGAAAACGACACTATATCGGCGAACACCGGCTGCGCGCCGACTGCTCTGGTCATGTTGGCGCCAGCCACAAACGTCATTGATGGCTGTATCACTTCGTCCTTCTCACCGACGCCGAGCGCGAGCAAAGCGAGGTGCAACGCCGCGGTTCCGTTAGATACCGCTATGGCGTGGCGCACACCGTGCATGCGCGCGAACCGTTCCTCCAGCTCCCTGGTTTTCGGCCCCATTGACAACCAGCCGGAGCGAACACATTCACTCACGGCGCGCGCCTCCAGGTCGCCAAGGTCGGGCTCGGAAAGCGTGTACCTCCACTCCACGATTGCGCACTCCTCAACTCAAAGCGCGCCCCAGCGGCTCCGCTGGCAGAAAGCGCCCAGGATCCTTCTCGAAAATCTCCTGGGCTCGCGCATAGTCTTCAGGGCGACCGATATCCAGCCAGAACGCATTGTTTCGGTGAAGATGAACATGCTCTCCGCGTTCGAGCAGCATTTTCACGAGGTTCGGGAGATCCAGGTACTGCCCGCGCCTGATCAACTTGAGCACTCGGGGCTCATAGGCGTATACGCCCATGCTCACCTCAAACTCGTAATCGGGCTTTTCCAGGTAGCCTTTGGCACGGGCCCCATCATCTGCTTCGATAACCCCCAGATCGATCCTGACGTGCTTCCTATGGGTCGCTATTGTGAGCGCCGCACCGACCCGCTTGTGATCCTCCAGCAATTTGCCGAAGGGCAGATCCGTCAGAACGTCCCCGTTCATGACCAGAAACGTGTCGTCCAGCCCCGCAATCGAGGCAAGTGATCCGGACGTCCCGGTCGGTAATTCCTCTTCGACGAAATCGATTGTCATGGCGCGCTTGAGCGAGGGATGCTGAGCCAGATACGCGCGGATGAGCACGGCAAGATGCCCGAGCGTGAGCGTGACGTGTTGAAAGCCCTGTGCACTCAGTTGCCGCAGCAGAACCTCCAGAATCGGCATATTGCCCAATGGCACCAGCGGCTTTGGAAAGGTCGCCGTGAACGGGCGCAGTCGCGTTCCTTTTCCCCCCGCCAGAATAACCACTCGGCTGCTCAAGATCCCATCCCTGCTGGTTGATCGGAAACACGGCTTCCTTCGTTACGACGCCTCCGCCCGAGCGCGCTGCATATTCTCCGCAGTGTCCAGGCCCGATAGCTCATAGTTGCCGTAAGCTGAACGCCGCTCACCCGCGTCGTCGAAGAGGCCCCGCTCCAGAGCCTCAATGACTTCGGCAATGCCATCGGCAACACTGAATGCAGGCTCGAATCCGAGACGGCTCCGCACTTTTTCAAAGCTCACCCGGTAATCCCGGGGGTCCGGCGAATTCGCTCGATAGATAACGCGCCGCCCCGGCAGCCGCTGGAGGACACGTTCGACAATGTCCCGCTTGGTGTGATTGTTGGCGTCCCCACCCGCATTGAAAACCTCGAATGCGACGGGTGCGGGCGGTGCCTCAAGAACCATCCGGATCAGCCTGGCAAAGTCGCGCACGTGGCAGTAGGGCCGCCAGGTGTCGGAGTCATAAACTTCAAGTTCTCTCCCGATGAACAGCTCTCGGGCAAATTCATTGACAGTGAGGTCGAAACGCATGCGTGGAGAAAGGCCAAACGCAGTTGCGAACCTCAATACTGTCGGGCAGTAATCGACCTTGTTTTCCAGGGCGAGGATATAGCGTTCCGCCTCCACCTTCGCCTCCGCATAAAGCGAGAGGGGATTGAGCGGGTAAGTCTCGTCGGCGATCTCACCACCGCCGATCTTACCGTAGTTCGAACAGGTGGAGATGAATATGACCCTGCCGAGCCCGCGACCGTTGAGCCCGTCGATGCACCGACGCAGAGCGGTGCGATTTATCGCGCGCGCCTGTCCGGGAAACGCCTTGGTGATCGGATCGCCAACGAGGCCGGCCAGAATGACGACGTCAGTGCAACCGTTCAGGGCGCGATCCAGCGTTCCGGGGTCTCCCATGTCGCCGAACTGAAACTCGTAATTGGGATGCGACAGGTGGGCGAGCAACGACTCACCATTCCGATAAATGAGACGGTCGAGAGTTCTGATCCTGTAGCCGGTGCCGAGGAGATATGTGGTCAGCGGGCCGCCGACGTAACCCGCGCCGCCAATCAGCAGGACCCTGCGGTCATTGTGCGTACCCGAGCCGGAAGTGATTGGAGCCGTTGGACTGGCATCGAGCTGCATCACTCCTCCCTGGAAGTCCACCACCTCTCGGTGTATTCCGGCGACGATACCACCTCATGCCTTTTTTTGACCGCAGGGCCGGCAGGGATTTTTCGGCAATGCTTAACGCACTCGCCAATTGGCGAATGGGCAATCCGGCAAACGCCTAGCTGGTCTACTCGGCCGCGCGCGGCAGTCGTGGCGCTCTGATTCCAACGTCGGGCTCGCTTCTCGCATGGATGATGCGCGCCACCGCCAAGCCGAATGCCTGCGCGCTGAATGCCTCGAGGTAGCGGCTCCGCGCCGCTCTTTTTTTCTCCGTCAGGCTCTGGGGATCGTCGGAATACCGGCGCGCAATCTCGACGATGGCACCTAGATACGCTTCGCAATCGGCCTTCTCAGAGATCACGTTCTCTTTGAATGCACTGCCGACTATTTCGCGCAACGCTCCGGTATCGAACACGATTGGAACGTTTGCGTGGGCCAGACTTTCTAGCAGAACGAGGGGCGCAAGATCATGGTCCGAGAGATAGATGAAAATGTCGAGGCTGCCGAGCAGGGCTGACTTTGTCTTCTCGTCGACGAAGCCGAACGTTTCAATGAGAGCGGACACGTCTTTCGTTTCGGCATAAGTGCGAACGTCTTCGACGCGCAGATGCTTGGTGCTCGCGCCGATGATGACGCCTTCGGCGGCGATCCCCGCTTCGTTGAGCGCCGCAACGGCATCGACGAACCGCAGCACGCCTTTTCGCGGGTCCAGATTGCCAAGGAATCCGCACCGAAGGCGGCCTGACCGCTTCATTGGCATATCACCCGGATCCGCGACGCAGTTTCGCAAACGGTGAACGCGGCTGAATCGGCCCGACCGCTCCGCCAGGTCGCGCATCTCCTCCGACAGGGCAATAAGCTCTGTTCCCGCGATCAGCTTGCACACCGTGCGCTGCAGAACGGTCCTGCCCTCCATGATTTCGTCCAGGCCGCGAGTATGGAGATGAACCAGAACGCGTTTCGCTATTTTCTTCGCTGCTCCGATCAACAGCGCATCGCGCAGCAAGGCTTCCCCGTG
>JAWLCO010000016.1:0-46378 GCA_041687075.1 Hyphomicrobiaceae bacterium
CGTTGGCTGGAGTGGAGATTGGCACAAGAACCCAGAACCCCAGTGGATCGCTGTGATGTCCGGCCGATGGTTCGTCGAAACCATGGACGGAACGCGCATTGAAATGGGGCCTGGTCAGGTTTCTTTCGGCGGCGATCAGAACGCGAAGCCGGATCCGCAAGGCCGGGTGGGACATCGCTCCGGCACGCTCGGACGCGAGCCCTGCGCGCTCATGATCGTTCAGCTCGATCCGATGAGCTGGGCCGGCGCCATGCCTGGCGACTTCAAATAGGGATCAGCGCGGAATGCCGGTAACGCAACTGATCGGGTTCAGTCTCACGGTCGCCGATCTGGCAGGTACAGCCGCCTTTTATCGCGACTGGCTCGGCCTCGAGACTGGACCTGAGCGGACGCTTCGAGATCCGGCTTGGATCATCTTGCTCGGGCTCGATCCAGGCACCACGGCACGTGCCGTCGATGTCGCCATTGGAAAGCAGACACTCCAGCTTGTGGCGTTCGATCCTCCGGGACGGCCATATCCTTCAGAACGCGCCTCGAACGATCAATGGTTCCAGCATTTCGCTCTCGTCAGCGGCGACATTTCGAAAACCTGGGAACGGCTGGAGGGCGGCTTTCCGGGCGAGATCTCGAAAGATGCGCCCGCGCTGCTGCCGCCCAATACCCGTGGCGTCACCGCCTTCAAGTTCCGCGATCCCGAGGGACACCCGCTGGAGCTGATCTCATTTCCGTCCGACGCGGGCGCGGCCGTCTGGCAAGAGACGCATGGAGAGGGAATCCTCGGCTGCGATCACACGGCCATCTCCGTGATGGATCTCGACCGAAGCATTGCTTTCTTTACCGGCTTGCTTGGATTCCGCATCGCCGGCCGGTCACTGAATCATGGTCCCGAGCAGGACCGGCTTGATGGCCTGACCGGTTGCGAAGTTGACGTGGTGGCGCTGCAGCCTGGGGCCATTGCCACGCCGCATGTGGAGCTCTTGCATTATCAGAAGCCGCCTGGCCGCGCCTCGGCCTTGGTAATCCGGGCCAACGACGTAGCTTCGGCGCGCCAAAGTCACGAGGTAGACGATATCGAGGCGCTCGTCGGGCGGCTCGAAGCGGAAGGCGTAGCGTTCGTGTCCCCCGGTGTCGTGACCTTGGAGGATAGCCGAAAGGCCGCGGCTATCCGCGACCCCGACGGGCATATGATCCTGCTCGTCGAATAGGAGGTGGCGCGCCCTGATCGCCGATGGAGGGTGTGCTTGGTATGAATGGTGGGCGCGACAGGGATCGAACCTGTGACCCCTACCATGTCAAGGTAGTGCTCTACCGCTGAGCTACGCGCCCCTTGAGGTGCCTGCTTCCTAGCCGTTCCGGGCGCGCGCTGCAAGCGGGTTGTGTGCCGCGGTGACCGTCTGCAGCGGGGGAGCTGCCGAAGTGGCACTCAGGCGCCGCCGATCCCCTCGATCACCTTGCCGGTGCCGCCGCAGTTCTCGCAGGGGCGATTGTTAATGCGGCCCGCGCCGCGGCACACGGGGCACACGTCCTCGCCAGTGCCCGGCGTGCCGGCCGGAGCCTCGTCGCCCGGGTTCATGTCAGCCCTGTCCTTGTCGCTCGACACGAAGCACTCCTTACGCTCGAACTCCTGCCTCTCGCGGCAATCGCTCGCGAAGCCAATTCGTTCCACATGGAAGCGACCTGCGCTGTCACCTGGAAAATTCAGAGTTGAATGAACAACAAGTTGCCGAAATCGGGCGTCACTCTGCCTGTCGGCAGGCTGCAGATCGCAACGAGGTGCCACCTGCCTCAGCATGATTCAACTCTGGCCGCTTCCGGTGATCCCGCCGGGCAACCCGTCTTGGCGTGCCGGAGACCATAGGCTCAGGAGAACCCGTTCATGGCGATCCGCTCGCGACTACTCGCCGCTGCCGCCTTTTCCACCATCTGCCTTGCCGGCGTAGGCACCTATGCCCAGTGGGCGTCAGCCGGCCTGCCCGACACCTTTTCCGCGCTCGCCGGCCGCTGGTCCGGCCAGGGCACGGTGAAGCCCGCATCCGGCCCGGCTGAAAGCTTCAGGTGCGTGGTGACCTACATTCCGCAGGGCAGCAGCACTCGGCTTCGGCAGAACCTGCGCTGCAAGAGCGACAGCTACACGCTCGACGCGGCAACCCATCTCGAGATGCGCGGCGAGAAGGTGGTCGGACGCTGGCAGGACAATGTCTATACCGGCCTCAACGGCACGGTGACGGGCACGGTGAAGGACGGCGGTTTCGACGTCGTGCTGAGCGGCCGATTCTTCACGGCCAAGATGACGGTCGTCGGTTCCGGCTGCAGGCAGTCGGTAACGGTCACGCCGGTCCGGGCTGACTACATCCGCGAGGTCTCGGCGTCTCTCCGGAAGTGCTGATGTCCCGGCCAGCCGGGCTGGTGATCGGAAGCGGTCCGGCGCGCCGCCGGCTCAGATGATGCAGACGGGGTTCGCAGGCCCCGTCGGAACTACGCCGCGAGCAGCCTGTCCACCTCCTTGACCAGGTCCTTGAGGTGGAATGGCTTCGACAGCACGCGGGTGTCCTTGAAAGTCCCGGTCTCGGTATTCAGCGTTACCGCGGCGAACCCGGTGATGAACATGATCTTCAGCTCCGGATCGAGCTCGCTCGCCCGGCGCGCCAGCTCGATGCCATCCATCACCGGCATGACGATATCGGTGAGCAGAAGCGTGAACGGCTCCTCCTTCAACCGCTCGAACGCATCGGCCCCATTCGCAAACGAGATGACATCATAGCCGGCCTTCGCCAGCGCCCGCTCGAGAAAGCCGCGCATCGATTCGTCATCCTCTGCGAGCAGGATGCGTCCGATCGGCAAACGCGAAGGTTTAGCGGTCATGGTCGTGCGTTATGCTTGCAAGAAGGCGGCAGGATATGGGCGCGAAAGGCCACGTGCCAGCCAAATCTGGCGCGATTTGGGTAAATGACGAATGAACCGGTTGTATTGCACATCGACTGACCGGCCCGAGGCCGCCCCTCAATCGAGCGTTTCCAAGCCGGTGATCAAGATGGGGGCAAGGTCACTTGTCTCATGGACACTGCGCCCCACCTTGCGGCACAGTGGGCTTCAACTCTGATCAACCCATTCGGACCATGCCCCTGCGCGAGAGAGCGTCTATCCTGGCCGAACTGACGCCGCCGTTCGTGGTCATCGAGCCGGTCGAGCAGACGGCGCCGTTCGTTTTCTGCTCGCCGCATTCGGGCAGCATCTACCCCAGCATCCTGCTCGAACGCGCGCGGCTCGATGCGCACACCTTGCGCAAATCCGAGGACTGCTTTGTCGACAAGTTGTTCGGCGATGTCGCTGCCCTGGGCGCGCCGCTGATCGCTGCCCGTTTTCCGCGGGCCTATCTCGACGTCAATCGTGAGCCTTACGAGCTCGATCCGGAACTCTTCGACGAGCCATTGCCGCAATTTGCAAACACGCAGACGATGCGCGTCGTCGGCGGCCTCGGCACAGTGGCCCGGATCGTGGCCGACGGCGAGGAGATCTACGAGGAGCCGCTGCCGCTGTCGGCGGCCATCGAGCGCATTGAACGGCTCTACAAGCCCTTCCACGCCCGGATTGCGCAACTGCTCGAGCGGACCCGGCGCCGTTTCGGGGTCGCTATTCTCGTCGACTGTCATTCAATGCCGTCGGCCTCCATGAACCAGCCGGGCGGCTCGCGGCCCGATTTCGTGATCGGAGACCGCTTCGGCGCCTCATGCGACGCCAAGGTGACGCGACTGTTCCGAGAGGTGATTGCTCATCGCGGCTATCAGGTGCAGCTCAACCGGCCCTATGCGGGCGGGTTCATTACGGAGCACTACGGGCAGCCGTACAAGGGTGTTCACGCCCTGCAGATTGAGATCAACCGGGGCCTCTATCTCAACGAGAATCGGCTGACGCCAACCACCAACTTCGACCGACTGCGGCACGACCTGGTTCAGGTGACCGCCCGCATCTTCACCGAGCTGCCGCCCATCATCGCGCCCCGGGCCGCCGCCGAATAGGACTGCGGGCTCGCCCCATCAGCGCCATTCCAGCAAAAAAAAAGGCCGTCCGGGTTACCGAACGGCCCAAGTCTAGGGAGGAAACGCCCAAAGGAGGGCTGTGAGCCCGGTGGAAGCACCGAACTCACGCGCATAAGTATGTGGTGTGGCTTAACCTCTTTCAAGTCCCAAGAGCGGAACGAAACGTCGCAATTGATGGAACTGGCCCGAGGCTGTGGCCCGAAAGCCCGAGATGGGGCTGATCGTGCCTGATGGCAACCGGGGGGAAGCTGGGAGGCCCAAAAAGAAAAGAGGCCGTCCGGGTTACCGAACGGCCCAAGTCTAGGGAGGAAACGCCCAAGGAGGGCTGCGGAAACGAGCGAGGTGCTCGCCTGCCGCACCGCAATAATTAGCGGTGCAGCGCACAAAAGACAACTGCGTTTTTTGCAGAGCAGCAAATACCTGGACGTGTACCTGTCTCGCCGTAGCAGCACCCGGCACGTGATTCAAGTCGGCCGGGAAAAAAGAAGGCCGCTCGTTCGGAACGGCCAAGTCTAGGGAGGAATCGCCCAAGGTGGGCCGTGAACGTTGCGGGATGCGCCGCAAGTTCACTCTAGGATGTATGCTGATGTTCATGAGTCACCACAAGACGCCATGGCGAGATTTGGACGGATATCCTGCAATTGTAACTTGCAAGCCACACAGGTTTCACCCGCAGCCCCGCCGAGCCGATGGTCATGCCGATTGCGTCCAGCCACTCGTCCCGTTAGCAAGCAAGGCGACCACAGGAGCCAGCGGGGGAGCAGATGAGCACGCGATCCGAGGTAGCGACCTACATCACGACAGCGCACGAGCTGGCTGATCTCGCAGGCGCGGCTATCCTTCCCCACTTCCGCCGGCGTATTCAGATCGACAACAAGGCAGCCAGCGGCGGCTTCGATCCTGTCACGGCCGCGGACCGTGCCGCAGAGCGCGCGATCAGCAAGGCGCTCGCAAGCCGTTTCCCCGACCATGGCCTGGAAGGTGAGGAGTACGGCCACCGCAATCCCGACGCGCGGATGCGCTGGATCGTCGATCCCATCGACGGCACCCGCGCCTTCATCCTCGGCATGCCGATCTGGGGCACGCTCATCGGGCTGCTGGATGGCGATCAGCCATTGATCGGCCTGATGGACCAGCCCTACACGCGCGAGCGATTCTGGTCAGGGCAGAGGTCGAGCCATTTCCGCGGGCCCGATGGCAAGGAGCGGCGGATCAAGACCAGGGCCTGCGCGTCACTGGCCGACGCCATGCTCACGACCACGGACCCGAGCCTCTTCAAGTCCACCAAGGACCAGCGCGGCTTCAAAGCAGTGAGGGAGCGCGTCCGCTCAGTGCGCTACGGCGGCGACTGCTATGCTTACTGCCTGCTGGCCGCGGGGCTGATCGACCTCGTCGTCGAGACAGGGCTCAAATCCTACGACGTGGCCGCTCTTATCCCGATCATCGAACGGGCCGGCGGGCGCATCACGACCTGGGATGGCGGGCCGGCAACGGGCGGTGGCCGCATCGTGGCGGCCGGCGACCCGCGGGTGCACGAGGCGGCGATGTCGCTGCTGGCTTGAGCATGCGCTCTCATGCGACCGGCTCGACGCCGAGATAGGCATCGAAGGCCGCCCAGAACCGGCTGCGGATGTCGTCGGCTTCCTGCAGGATCTCGTGCCTGGCGAGCGGCAGCATGACAGTCGTGCAGAGTTTCACACGGGCAGCAAACGCCTCCGTAGCCCGCGGATCGACGACCACGTCCCGGCCGGCTATTCCGATGAGGAGCGGCACCTTCACGCGCTCCGCGTAGGACGGGTCGTTCAGCATAGCCATCGACCGGTAGGCGGCGTTGAGCCAGCCGATGGTGGGCGCCCCGAGCAGCAGGTGGGGCGCCGCATCGATGATGGCCCGGTTGCGTGCAAACCGCGCCTCGTCGGAGGTCAGCGGATTGCCTTCGAACACGACCGGATCGGCACTGTCGTCCGAGCCGCCCCGCACGTATGACCGGCCGAACCCGCAGATGGTGCCACACGCAGCGTAAACCCGGGCGAAGCGCTGTGAGACGCCCACCTTGCTGTCATGAAACCGGAGCATGGGAGCGACGACCGCGATGCGCTCGAACGGGCAGCCCGGCTGACTGGAAATCCGCAGCAGGATGTGGCCACCCATGGAGTGCGCGAGCGCGTAGTAGGGCATCGGGCAATGCGGCTTCACCACCTGGTCCATGAAGCAGGCCAGATCCCTGTCGTACTCGGCGAAGCTGCGCACCCAGCCCTTGCGCGGGTTGCTGAGCGGCCGGTAAGAGCCCCCCTGCCCGCGCCAGTCCATGACAGTGACGGCAAAGCCGCGACGGCGCAGGTCAGCGGCGACCTCGAAGTATTTCTCGATGAATTCGCTGCGGCCGGTGAAAACGCAAACCGTGCCACGCGCCGGCCCGCGAGTGGGCTCCCAGCGGGCAAAGCGCATCGGATTGCCGTCGTAGCCCTCAAACGCTCCGACGATCGCGCCGCTCGGCACGGGATTTCTTGCGAGGGCTACCAGTTCCATGCCGTTCGGCAGGCCTTCTGAAAGATGGGCAGGAGGCAAGTACTATCCCAGTGCGCGGCGACCGTCGACAGGTCGCCTGACGCATTCAACAGCGGAAGACCGAAGCCGAGCCGCCCGGTTCAGCAGGTTGGGTAAACCTTCCGCCGGGACCAGGCGTGCGCATCGGCGTGATCGATGCGCTCCGCGCGCACGACCTCGCCGTCGCAGCGATCGACCTCGAGGCGGTAGATCGAGCCGTTGGGCCGCCGGGCAGTGACGAACGCGAGACGCTTTCCGAACTCGATATCATGGAGATCAGACCAGCCATCATGCTTCAGCGCGCGCCGGATTTCGTGACTCGGCAAGCACGCCGGCGGCAGATGCGCCTTTCGCGGCCGGTAGTCACGGAACCCCGGCGGAGGCAGCGGCTCCAGGTACTCACCGCGCCCCCTGTGATGGCGTGGCGGATAGTAGTGATCCTTGTACGGCTGCGCGTGCCACCTCTTCTTGGGACAGTCGTAGTCCTTCCCCGCACAATGCTCCACGAACGGCGGCTCGGGACCGAGAGGCGGCAGGGGCGGCTTCGGATGACGATAAATGTCTGCGTATCTCGGATCATCGTAGGGCGTGTCCGAGTAGCCGTACTCGTACGGGTCATAGAGGTCGGCAGCCGTTGCTGCTGGAACGCTTGCCAAGGGTAACGCGGCAACGAGGCCGGCAGTCAGCAATCGCAGGGACATGACTGATCCTCCCGGGACATGCTCCGTGGAACCCCCACCGAAGGCAGCATCGCGGCGGCAACATGAACGGAAGATGAAGGGATTGTTTACCATCGAGGCCTGTGGGGCAGCTCGCACAGCAGCGCCCTTTGGCGGGACTTGAAACTCACCCGACGCGCACCAAAGTCATCCGGCGTGCCCATGCCTCTCGAGGATGGGTGCAACCCAGCCGCCCGGGCCAATCGGCCGGGCAAGCCACATGTCGCTTTTCAGGAGGACTTGTGATGCGACAGTTCGACTTCGCTCCCCTTTACCGCTCCACCATCGGCTTCGACCGGCTCGTCCAGCTTCTCGACAGCGTGTCCGGTTTCAGCGACGAGGCCAACAGCTACCCGCCCTATAATATCGAACGCCTGGGCGAGAACGAGTACCGGATCACCATGGCGGTGGCCGGCTTCCGTTCCGACGAGATCAATGTCGAGGTGAAGGATACGGCCCTCGCGATCCGGGGCGAAAAGAAGCCGGAGGAGAAGCAGCGCGAGTATTTGCACCGCGGCATCGCCCAGCGCAGTTTCGAGCGCCGCTTCCAGCTCGCCGACTACGTCGAGGTGACTGGTGCGAGCCTGAATGACGGGCTGCTGCACGTCAATCTCGCGCGGAATCTGCCCGAGCGGATGCGGCCGCGCGTCATTCCTATCGGGACACCCGAGCGCGCGATCGAGGCGGACACGTCCTCGACCAGCGCGTAACGCGCGGTATCGAGAGCGGGTGTTCTTCAGGAGCGCCCGCTCCCCGCCTGCTGACGAAAACCCGCAAATTCTCCCGCAATTCCGCGATATCCGCCTGCATCCGGCTCAACCGGTTCAGCGTCTCGAATTCTGGCTGCCTGTCGCGCCCGATGGAAGAACTGGCTGGCGGAGCGGCAATGCGATCGAAGACCGCGATCGCATAGAGCACCGGCACAAAGCCATCTCGCGTCGAGGACTGACCATGCGTGCGCTCCTGCGTCTGCCGTGCCGGATTTTTTGACGCAAGAACCGGAGCGCAGATTGCCCGTTCCGGCACAGCGGCTTGGGGTGGCCACGGGACAGGAAAACAACCCAATGCTCCGCTTGGAGCGCTTGTGTCGCACCATGAAATCTGTTTATGTGTACGCGATAGGTCAGCATGCCTGTCCCTTTGTGGCGGCGTGAGCTCTGTGGCCAAGAAGAGGCGAGTGTGGCAACGGTTCGGTTCGATCAGGCGATGACGACGGCGCGGACGACGTCCGGCGCCGACGTGCGCACCATCACGAACCGAAAACGAATCACCGCCGCAACGGGAGCCCGAAAGCGGACCCGTCCACGAGCCTGAGCGGCACCGCTCCCGGCCGATAAAGCGGGCCTTCTGAACGGTCCCGCATTTGCAGCCCAAACCGTCGCACAATCGACGAGTCCCTTGTGATAAACTCGAGCCCCGGGGAGTCCCCGGTTGAGAGGCCGACCCATGACCGAGAGCCGCTTCCACCCTGACGCGCTGAGCGACAGGCTCGAAGATGACGAGGCGCCGAAGGGTCTGTTCGATCCGGCACGTGAGTTCGATGCCTGTGGTGTCGGTTTCATCGTCGACCTCAAATCGCGGCCCACGCATGGCATCATCGAGGACGCGTTACGCATCCTCGAAAACCTCGAGCATCGCGGTGCAGTCGGGGCCGACCCGATCGCCGGTGATGGCGCGGGCATCCTCATCCAGATCCCCCACGCATTCCTGGCCGAGGAGTGCGCCAAGCTCGGTTTCAAGCTGCCACCGCCGGGTCATTATGCCGTCGGCCACCTCTTCATGCCGCGGGACGAGCGCCTGCGCCGGCATTGCGAGACGGTCTGGAACCGCATCGTGCGCGAGGAGGGCCTGGAGCTCATCGGCTGGCGCGACGTGCCCGTCGACAACTCCTGCCTTTCAGAAGGCGTCAAGGCGACCGAGCCGGTGCATCGGCAGGTATTCATCGGGCGGCCGAAGGCGATGAGGGACGAGGACGCTTTCGAGCGGCGGCTCTACCTCGTGCGCAAGGTCATCTCGAACGCCATCTACGACGCCTACAAGGCGCGCGACATCGGCCATTACACGGTGTCATTGTCGAGCCGGACGCTCGTCTACAAGGGCATGTTCCTGTCCTATCAGGTCAAGGCCTATTACAAGGACCTGTCGGACAAGCGCATGGCCTCGGCGCTCGCGCTCGTGCACCAGCGCTTCTCGACCAACACGTTCCCGTCGTGGAAGCTGGCGCACCCTTACCGCATGGTCGCGCATAACGGCGAGATCAACACGCTGCGCGGCAACGTGAACTGGATGGCGGCCCGGCAGGCGTCCGTATCTTCGCCGCTGTTCGGCAACGACATCAACAAGCTCTGGCCGATCTCCTACGAGGGCCAGTCGGACACGGCCTGCTTCGACAATGCGCTCGAATTCCTGGTGATGGGTGGCTACAGCCTCTCCCACGCCGCCATGATGCTCATTCCGGAGGCATGGGCCGGCAATCCGCTCATGGATTCGCGCCGCCGCGCCTTCTACGAGTATCACGCCTGCCTCATGGAG
This sequence comes from Hyphomicrobiaceae bacterium, assembly GCA_041687075.1. Lineage (GTDB taxonomy): Bacteria > Pseudomonadota > Alphaproteobacteria > Rhizobiales > Hyphomicrobiaceae > ZC4RG25. The sequence goes on from JAWLCO010000016.1 coordinate 9,836, forward strand.
CCGTGGGACGGCCCGGCTGCGATGGCCTTCACCGACGGCCGGCAGATCGGCGCAACGCTCGACCGCAACGGGCTGAGGCCCGCACGCTACCTCGTCACCAAGGACGACCGGGTGATCATGTCGTCCGAGTCCGGCGTGTTGCCGATCCCGGAGGACCAGATTTCCGCAAAGTGGCGTCTGCAGCCGGGCAAGATGCTGCTCATCGACCTCGAGCAGGGGCGCATCATTTCGGATGATGAGCTCAAGGCCGAGCTCGCGGCGCGCAATCCTTACGAGCAATGGCTGCGGCGCACGCAGATTCAGGTCAGCGACCTGCCGCTGCCGAAAATGCCCAAGAAGCGGAAGTCGAATATCGACCTGCTCGATCTGCAGCAGGCGTTCGGCTACACGCAGGAGAGCCTCAAGTTCCTGATGGCGCCGATGGCCCAGACGGGCCAGGAAGCCGTCGGCTCGATGGGCACGGATACGCCTATTTCAGCGCTGTCCAACAAGCCCAAGCTGCTGCACACCTACTTCAAGCAGAACTTCGCGCAGGTGACGAACCCGCCGATCGATCCGATCCGCGAGGAGCTCGTCATGAGCCTCGTCTCGTTCATCGGCCCGCGGCCCAACCTGCTCGATCTGGAAGGCACCTCCAAATTGAAGCGGCTCGAGGTGGGCCAGCCGATCCTCACCAACGACGAGCTGGAGCGCATTCGCCAGATCGGCGACGTGCCGGACAATCACTTCACCTCCATCACCATCGACATCACCTACCCGCAGGAGCAAGGCGCGGCGGGCATGGGTCCTGCCCTCGATGTGGTCTGCGCTGAAGCCGAGGAAGCCGTCCGCTCGGGCGATTACAACATCATCATCCTGTCGGATCGCGCGATGGGGCCAGACCGCGTCGCGGTTCCCTCTCTGCTCGCGACATCTGCCGTGCACCACCACCTGATCCGCCGTGGTCTGCGCACATCGGTTGGCCTCGTGGTCGAAACCGGCGAGGCGCACGAGGTGCACCAGTTCGCGACGCTCGCCGGCTACGGCGCCGAGGCGATCAACCCCTACCTCGCCTTCGACACCATCGAGCAGCTTGTCGCTGATCTCGGGGAGAAGCTGCCCCCGAAGGAGGCGATCAAGCGTTACATCAAGGCCATCGACAAGGGCCTGCTGAAGGTCATGTCGAAGATGGGCATCTCGACCTATCAGTCGTACTGCGGAGCCCAGATCTTCGACGCTGTCGGCCTCAAGTCCAGCTTCGTGAAGAAGTTCTTCACGGGCACCAACACGACCGTGGAAGGCGTTGGCCTGCGCCAGATCGCACGGGAAACCGTCGAACGGCATCGCCAGGCCTTTGGCGACTTGCCAACGCTGCAGAACACACTCGATGTGGGCGGTGAGTATGCCTACCGCATCCGCGGCGAGGCGCACATGTGGCGGCCGACCGTCGTCGCCGACCTGCAGCACGCGGTGCGCGGCAATCTGCCGGAGAAGTACCGGGCTTACGCACAGCAGATCAACGAGCAGTCCGAGCAGCTCATGACGCTGCGTGGGCTGTTCCGGATCAAGTCTGCAGCCGAGATCGGCCGCAAGCCGGTTCCACTGGAGGAGGTCGAGCCCGCGGCCAACATCGTGAAGCGTTTTTCGACCGGCGCCATGAGCTTCGGCTCCATCAGCCGCGAGGCGCACACGACGCTCGCCATCGCCATGAACCGTATCGGCGGGAAGTCGAATACCGGCGAAGGCGGCGAGGAGGCCGACCGCTACAAGCCGCTGCCCAACGGCGATTCCATGCGCTCGGCGATCAAGCAGGTGGCCTCGGGGCGGTTCGGCGTGACGACGGAGTACCTCGTCAATTCGGACGTCATGCAGATCAAGATGGCACAGGGCGCCAAGCCCGGCGAGGGCGGCCAGCTTCCCGGCCACAAGGTGGACGCAACGATCGCCAAGGTGCGTCACTCGACGCCGGGCGTCGGCCTCATTTCACCGCCGCCGCACCATGACATCTACTCGATCGAAGACCTGGCCCAGCTCATCTTCGATCTGAAGAACGTCAATCCGAACGCCGCTGTCTCCGTGAAGCTCGTTTCCGAGGTGGGCGTCGGCACGGTCGCGGCTGGCGTCGCCAAGGCGCGCGCCGATCACGTCACCATCTCCGGCTTCGAGGGCGGCACCGGCGCGTCACCGCTCACCTCCATCAAGCACGCGGGCTCGCCGTGGGAGATCGGGTTGGCCGAGACCCATCAGACACTCGTCGGCAATCGCCTGCGCGGCCGCATCGCGGTGCAGGTCGACGGCGGCATCCGCACGGGTCGCGACGTGCTGGTTGGCGCCCTGCTCGGCGCGGATGAGTTCGGCTTCGCGACTGCGCCGCTGATCTCCCTCGGCTGTATCATGATGCGCAAGTGCCACCTCAACACCTGCCCCGTCGGTGTGGCCACACAGGATCCGGTGCTGCGCGCCAAGTTCCGGGGCAAGCCGGAGCACGTCATCAACTTCTTCTTCTACGTCGCCGAGGAGGTGCGCGAGCATATGGCCGCGCTCGGCTTCCGCACCTTCAACGAGTTGATCGGCCAGTCCGAGGTGCTGGATAAGGATCGCGCGATCCGCCACTGGAAGGCGCGCGGCCTCGACTTTTCGAAGCTGTTCCACAAGCCGGACGTCGACAGCAGCGTCGCAATCTATAACAACGAGCGCCAGGATCACGGCCTCGACAAGGTGCTCGACCGGAAGCTCATCGAGCTGGCCAAGCCCGCGCTCGAGGAGCGCAAACCGGTCCGGCACGAGCTGGCCATCACGAACCGCGACCGCGCCGTCGGCGCCATGCTTTCGGGCGAGATCGCCAAGCGCTACGGCCACGAGGGCCTGCGCGAGGATACGATCTGGCTGACCTTGCAAGGAACGGCCGGCCAGAGCTTCGGAGCGTGGCTCGCACGTGGTGTCACCCTCGACCTCGTCGGCGAGGCGAACGACTACGTCGGCAAGGGCCTCTCGGGCGGCAAGCTGATCGTCCGGCCGCATCCGAACTCAGGCGTGAAGCCCGAGGAGTCGATCATCGTCGGCAACACCGTGCTTTACGGCGCCATCAGCGGCGAGTGCTACTTCCGCGGCATTGCGGGCGAGCGGTTCGCCGTACGAAACTCTGGTGCCGTGGCGGTCGTCGAAGGCACGGGCGATCACGGCTGCGAGTACATGACGGGCGGCGTCGTCGTGGTGCTGGGGCCGACGGGGCGCAACTTCGCGGCCGGCATGTCGGGCGGCATCGCCTACGTTCTCGACGAGCGGGGCGACTTCGAGCAGCGCAGCAACCTCGCCATGATCGACCTCGCACCGGTCGAAGCCGAGGAGGAGGTGATGCGCCGCCTCGCCAACCAGGGCGGCGATCTCGAAAGCCACGGGCTGGTCGACATCCTCTCCGACATGGACCGGAGGGACGCGGAGCGCCTGCATCAGCTCATCGAGCGCCACGCCCGCTACACGAACTCGGCCAAGGCCCGCCTGATCCTCGACGATTGGCGGAGCTGGCTGCCGAAGTTCAAGAAGGTGATGCCGGTCGAGTACCGCGAGGCCCTGCGCCAGATGGCCGAGCACCAGGCGAACGACAAGACGGGGCTGGAGGTGTTGGAGATCGGTCTCCCCGAAGCCCACAAGCCGGCGGCGGAGTGATCAGACCTTCTGCAGTCTTCCAAGTTTGACCTGCTCCGAAAGAGATAGCCCTCGGAGCACCATCGCATCAGGAAAAGTACATGGGCAAGATCACCGGCTTCATGGAGTTCGAACGCATCGACAGGGGCTATGAGCCCGTCGAGACGCGCGTGAAGCACTGGCGCGAGTTCGTCGTGCCGCTGCCGGAGAGCGATGTGCGCACGCAGGCGGCGCGATGCATGGATTGCGGCATCCCCTACTGCCACAACGGCTGTCCGGTGAACAACCAGATCCCCGACTGGAACGACCTCGTCTACCGGGGGGACTGGAAGACGGCCGCCCTCAACCTGCACTCGACGAACAATTTCCCGGAGGTGACAGGCCGCGTCTGCCCTGCTCCGTGCGAGGCGTCCTGCACGCTCAACATCGACGACAAGCCGGTCACCATAAAGACGATCGAGTGCTCCATCGCGGACCGGGCCTTCGAGGAAGGCTGGATCATTCCCCAGCCGCCGGAGCGCAAGACGGGCAAGCGCGTGGCGATCGTCGGGTCGGGACCGGCCGGTCTTGCCGCGGCTCAGCAGCTCGCCCGGGCAGGCCACGAGGTGCACGTCTACGAGAAGAACGCTACCCCCGGCGGCCTGCTGCGGTACGGCATTCCCGATTTCAAGCTCGAGAAGCACATCATCGAGCGCCGCGTGCAGCAGATGGAAGCCGAGGGCGTCGTCTTCCATTGCAATGTGCGCGTCGGCGCCGATGTCTCGGCAAAGCAGCTCGAGGCCGAATTCGATGCCGTGCTGCTCACCGGCGGATCGGAGCAGCCGTTCGACTTCTTCGCCAAGTCACCCGGGCGCGAGCTCGACGGCATCCATTTCGCGATGGAGTTCCTGCCACAGCAGAACCGGCGCGTTTCGGGCGAAAGCCTCGGCGAGGTGAAGGAGATCTCGGCCAAGGACAAGCACGTCATCGTCATCGGTGGCGGCGATACCGGCTCGGACTGCATCGGCACGTCCATCCGGCAGGGGGCGAAGTCCGTTACCCAGCTCGAGATCATGCCGATGCCGCCGGAGAAGGAGAACAAGGATCTCTCCTGGCCGCACTGGCCGATCAAGCTCCGCATCTCGACCAGTCAGGCCGAGGGCGCGAAGACGGAGTACTCGATCTCGACGACCGGATTTTCGGGAGGCAACGGCAAGGTCGAGAAGCTGCACTACGCACGGGTTGACGCCAAGCTGCAGCCGGTCCCCGGCACCGAGGGGGAGTTGCCTGCCGATCTCGTGCTGCTGGCCATGGGCTTTGCCGGTCCGAACCAGAACGATGTCGTCAAGGAACTCGGCCTCGAGCCGGTGCCGCGCGGCCGGTTCAAGGGGCTCGACGCCGACGACCGCGACTACCGGGTCAAGGGCAGCAAGAAGATCTTTGTCGCCGGCGACATGCGCCGCGGGCAGTCGCTGGTCGTCTGGGCGATCCGCGAGGGCCGGCAAGCGGCATACGCCATCGACAAGGCGCTGATGGGCCGGACAGACCTGCCGCGCTGAGCGATCATAAACTTACGGTCCACGAGGGGGTTTGGACGACAGGGAAAACCGACAGCAGGAGGACCGGCGATGGCTGTCAGTTTCAATCACACGATCATCCATGCCCGTGACAAGCAGGCGACGGCACAGTTCCTGGCCGATATCCTTGGCCTGCCCCCTCCTCGCAATCTCGGCCACTTCTGTGTGGTGCAGGTTGGCGAGACGTCGCTCGATTTCGTTCAGACGGACGAGAAAGTCTCATCCCGTCACTTCGCGTTTCTGGTCAGCGAGGCAGAGTTCGACGAGATCTTCGACCGAATGCGTGCTCGCAATCTGCCGTATTGGGCCGATCCCTTTCACAAGGAACCCGGGAAAATCAACAACTGGGACGACGGCCGGGGTGTCTATTTCGACGACCCGAATGGACACAACCTCGAAGTCATCACCCGCCCTTATGGCAGCGGCGGCCTCGATGCGGCGAACCCGAATCCCCTGCTGACGCGATAGCCGCCGTCATCCATGGCTCGGCAGCCCTTCAGCAGCTTTCGGATTTCTCTCCGGAATGGGAATCGAAGGGCCGGACTCGGAGCGCTGGCGCTCCATGCGCGGTGCGGCCGGCTCGGGAGGTGGCCAGGTAAAATCGTCTGCGCGGCCGGGTTTGGGGGTGATCCGCTCCCCCTTTACCAGCACCTTGAAGAAGGGAGACTGCGTCGGCGCCAGGCGGCGGCGCTGAGCTTGTGAGCCGGCGGCGAGCCCCGGCGTGATCGAGTTCAGCACGGTTACGCCGCCGGGCAATGTTTCCGGGACGGTATCGCCGAGTTGGGCCGGGCGGTCCGGCGACTGCCGGCGGGAGACCAGCGCCACGATGGAGGCGGGGATGGCCGGGCGCAGGATCTCGACCGTGATGGCTTCCTCTCTGCCCGAGGCACCGCTGGTTCTGATCGCGACCTTCGAGTTCTCAGCCTTGAGGTCGCCCGATGCCGGGCCGGCCTTTGGCGGCGCGCTGCCGCTCGCATTGGCCGTTGCCTGCTCGCCATCCTGCGGCGCCCGTTGGACGTTTCCGGCCCAATCGTTCTGCTTCATCTGCGGCGAGATACGGCGCTGCTCGGCTTCGCCACCGGCGAGCGGAATGTCCCGTTCGTTCTTGGCCTGGATCAGATCGCGCTTGATCTCGCGTTCGACGAAGTGCGCCACCTTCCGGTAGCCGACCGTCGTAAAGTTTACGCCGTCGCCGCGACGCAGCAGTCGCTGCTTACCCGTCAGGTCCGGGCCGTACTGAGTGTACTGCCCGGCCTCGTCGGCAAACGCTTCGTAGATATCGATGAACTTGATGCTGTTGAGGAGCGCCCGCTCGCGAAACACCGAGTTCAGCATCCGCACGTCCTCGTTCATGTCGGAGCGGCTGACGATGGGCAGGCCGATCCAGTAGACCGCAGCGCCGCGGCGCTTCAGTGCCCGGATGATGCGATCGACCCGGCGGCCGTACTCCTCCTTCCATTCCTCGGAACCGACATGAACCCGCCGGCCGTCTGGCGCGCGCAGTGCGACGCGATCAGAGGCGCCCAGCATGACGACAGCGATATGGATCGGCTCGCTCTTTATGGTCTCCTCGAACTGGAAGAAATCTTCAGGCCGCATCCGGATGAAGCCGTTGAGCCTGTGACGACCGTTCGGCATCCGCACGCGCGTGTCGGACCGGAAGGCTTCGGCCAGAGCGCTGAACACTCCCTCGGCCATCCCGTCGCCGACGACCTGCAGGCGGTAGACGTCGTCCTCCGGAAATGGCGTGACGTAGCTCGCACCCCATTCGTTCTGGGCGCGCGCGGGTGTTGGTAGAAGCAAGGCCATCAGCAGGCTGGAACCGGCTGCGAGCCCGGCAACCAGGCCAATGAGCAGCGCAGTCACGCGCGGGCAGAACCGCCTGGCCGAGCCCTCGAGCACCGGTTTCTTACTCCTTCATTGGTCCGCCAGCCTGGCGCAGCAGATCGAGAAGCTGCAGGCTTGCATAGCCGTCCTCAGGAAGCCCTCGCGTGCGCTGGAAAGAGCGGATCGCGGCGCGGGACTGTCTGCCGATGATCCCGTCAGCGGGCCCCGTGTCAAGTCCGTGCTGAGCCAAGCGTTTCTGAAGCTCTTCCCGTTCCGCACGCGCAAGCGGCCTGTCCGATTCGGGCCACGCGCCCTGGACCGGCTCTGCCCCGGCGATCCGGTCCGCCAGATGACCGACCGCCAGGGCATAGGCCTCCGCAGGATTATACCGCAGAATGGCCCTGAAGTTCCCGGTCACGAGAAACGCAGGACCTTGCGCGCCTGCGGGAAGGATGAGTTGGAGCGGCGAGACCGTGTCGCGAATGGCGATGCCGCCGGGCCGGTTGACCCCGATCTTGCGCCAGAACGCGGCAGGCTTCCCCTGCCCTGGCGCCGACAGGCCATAATCAAAGCCCTCCGGCAGCACCACCTCGAAGCCCCAAGGGTCCTCCAAGCGCCATCCGAAGGCCTTGAGGTAATTCGCTGTCGAGGCTAGGCCGTCTGCCACGCTGTCCCAGATGTCACGCCGGCCGTCCCTGTCGAAGTCGACGGCCCGGTCGTGGTAGGTCGTCGGCATGAACTGGGTGTGCCCCATCGCACCGGCCCAGGAACCGGTCATGCGCTCGGGCGCCACGTCCCCCTGCTCCAGGATACGCAGGGCGGCAATGAACTCGCGCCGCCAGAACTGGGGCCGGCGTTCGTCACCGGCGGCAAGGGTCGCGAGTGAGCGGATGACGTTACGCTCACCCTGAGCGGTGCCGAAGTTCGATTCAACGCCCCAGATCGCCAGCACGATGTGCCGGTCGACGCCATAGGCCCGCTCGACGCTGGCCAGCGTTTCGCCGTACTCCACAAGCCGCTCCTGCCCGGCGGAGACGCGGGCATCGCTGACGAGGCCCGAAAGGTACTCCCATATCGGCTTGACGAACTCGGGCTGGGAGGCGGCGAGCATCAGAACCTGCGGATCAGGTTCGAGGCCGCGCGTCGCCCGGTCGAAGGTCGCCGCGCTGACCCCTGCTTTCAGAGCCTCGGGCCTCACCTGCTGCAGGAACGGCTGCAACGCGACAGCCGGAGAGATTTGAGATTCCGACGTTTCACCCGTCGCAGACCCAGCCATGAGCGCCATCATCAATACCAGTCCCGACAGGACTTTCGACACGATCAAAGACACTCTCCCCTCCCTTATGGGGCTACAGCAGACCGGAGGTGCCGCAACAGCTCCTTCGTTGGCCAGCAGTCGACTTTCAGGCTGTTATCACGCTGGAATTTTCCAATCTGCCAACGCGTGAGGGACCCCACCTTGCCGTCGACCTTGCCGACGGCATACCCCAAATCTTTCAACCTCTGCTGGATATCTTCCACATCCTTAGCGGGAAGTTGCGCGATATTCTGCCACGGCGTTGCGAAGTCTCCGCCGCCCGCGATGCGGTCCGCCAGGTTGCCGACAAAGACGGCGTAGAGGTCGGACATGTTGTAGCGGCGGATCACACGATAGTTCTCGAGCACGAGGAAGGCCGGCCCGTAGGCGCCGCCCGGGGCCATCAGGTAGGCCTCGGCGCCGCGAACATGTTCCGGGAATTGGCGGTCGAACGTGCGGGTCACGCCCATGCCGATCCACTCGGACAGTGGCCGCGCATTCTCTGGCCCTTCCAGTGAGCAATCGACCGACGCCGGCAGCCGCACCTCGTAGCCCCACGTCTGACCCTTCACCCAGCCCTTGCCCTGGAGCTGGCGCGCGATGGTAGCGAGCGCATCGGGGATCGAGCTCCAGATGTCCTTGCGGCCGTCGCCGTCCAGATCGTAGGTCCACCGATGAAATTCGGACGGCATGACCTGCGGCAGGCCAATCGCCCCGGCCCAGGATGAGCGCATCTGGTCGAGCGAGACGGCACCTTCGTCGACGAGCTTCAGCGCGTGCAGAAGCTCGTTGCGGAACATCTCCTTGCGGCGGCCGACATAGGCCTGAGTAGCGAGCGCCCGGATGGCATAGTGTGGCAGCCGATGGGCGCCAAAGGCCGTTTCGCGGCCCCAGATGGCCAGCACGGCGTGGCCCTCGACACCGAATTTCTGCTCGATCTCTTTCAGCGTGTCGACATGCTCGGCATAGAGCGCACGCCCTGCCGCGGCCAGGCGGGCGAGTTGCTTGCTGTTGATGTAGGCCTGTGGTGGCCGAGTGAACTCCGCTTGGCCGCGCGGCTTCTGCTTCCGGCCGGGAATGACGAGATCCGGCAGCCGCAGGTCAGGCTCGACGTTTCGGAAAGCTGTCTCGAAAGTCTCGCGCGAAATGCCGAATGCCTGCGCCTCGGGCCAAAGCTCGGCGACCCAGGCCCTGAATGCTTCATCTGCGCAGGCCGTCGTATGAGCCGAGGCTACGAAAGCGACCAGCAGCGCCGCAAATCGCAGGAGCAGGTTCCGACCAGTGCGGACATGTTCCGCTGTGCGCAGCCGGACGGCAGCGCTTTCCATCGGCCCACCTCCCTCATCGCCAGCCGACCTCACGCGAGCGTGCTCACCTCCAAGTGGCACCACGTCTGCTGAAGTTCTGTGATTTTCTCGGCGATATTGGGGCTGGAGTCTCGCCGCGAGACCTCTCGGGTGGGCCTGAGGAACTTACTTCCCCGCTTCTCTTTGTGCGATTTCCTGCTCCCAGCGCAGCGCCTGGTCAACGATGACATCGAGGTCGTCGTAGGCGGGCTGCCAGCCCAGCGATGAACGGATCTTGTCGGAAGCCGCGATGATGGCCGCCGGATCACCGGGCCTCCGGTCCGCCATGCGGACTTCGAAGTCGCGCCCCGAGATGCGCTTGACCGCGTCGACCACCTCGAGCACCGAGTAGCCCTTGGTGTAGCCGCAGTTGAAAACGTCGCTCGAACCCCCTTCCCGCAGGTAGCGCAGCGCCGCCGAATGCGCCCGGACAAGGTCCGTCACCTGAATGTAGTCGCGCACGCACGTGCCGTCCGGCGTCGGATAATCGGTGCCGAAGACATCGATGTGGCTGCGCTTGCCGAGCGCCGTCTGGCAGGCGACCTTGATGAGATGCGTCGCCTGCGGCGTCGACTGGCCCGAACGGCCCTTCGGATCGGCGCCGGCAACGTTGAAATAGCGCAGCGCCACATACCTGAAATCGTGCGCGCGGGCGACGTCCGCGAGCATCAGCTCGGTCATCAGCTTGGAGGTGCCGTAGGGTGAAAGGGGCTTCAGCTCAGCATCCTCGCGCACCGGGTTCTCCCTCGGCATGCCGTAGACGGCGGCGGTCGAGGAGAAGATGAAGTGCTTCACATCCGCCCGGACACAACATTCCATCAGCGCCCGCGACTTCACGGTGTTGTTGTGATAGTAGGCGAGCGGGTTCGCTACCGATTCCGGCACGACGATCGAGCCTGCGAAGTGAATCACGGCGTCGACCGCGTGCTCCCGGATGGCCGCCTCGATGATGGCCTGATCCCCGATGTCACCGTGGATCAGATTGGCCGCAGGCGGCACGGCACCGCGAAGCCCCGTGGACAGATTGTCCACCACGACGACGTTCTCCCCCGAATCGAGGAGGTCCAGCACCATATGACTGCCGATGTAGCCAGCTCCGCCCGTGACAAGTACGCTCATCTCGCTCCCTTCCCAGGCCGTGATCTGGCCACACCGTCCGTGAGTTAAAGCCGCAAGGAGCTGCCGGGCGAGACCGCGCCGCGTCTCACCGATGCTCCCAACGTTAGCACGCGCCGGCAGATCCCGGTAAGCGGGCCAACCAGCTTTCGGAGAATTGCATGAACAGCCCCATGAAACCCATTCGCAAGGCGGTGTTCCCGGTCGCGGGACTGGGTACGCGTTTTCTGCCGGCGACCAAGGCTATCCCGAAGGAGATGCTCACCGTCGTCGACCGGCCGGTGATCCAGCACGTCGTGGACGAGGCACGCGCGGCGGGAATCGAGCACTTCGTTTTCGTGACGGGCCGCAACAAGGCGGTCATCGAGGATCATTTCGATAGCGCCTACGAGCTCGAGCATACGCTCGCCGGGCGCGGCAAGACCAAGGAGCTGGAGGCGCTGAACCGTGACCTGCCCGCGGCCGGCAAAACGAGCTTCACCCGCCAGCAGGCGCCGCTGGGGCTGGGCCACGCGGTGTGGTGCGCACGCGAGATCGTCGGCGATGAGCCGTTCGCGCTGCTGCTGCCCGATATGCTGCATCACGGCGATCCGCCGTGCCTGGCCGAGATGATGGCGGCTTACGCCGAGCACGGAGGCAATCACGTCGCGGTTGCGGCCGTGCCGGAGGACCAGACGCACCTTTACGGTATCGTCGGTGTGGAGGACCGGTCGGCTAAAGTCTCCCGCATCACGTCCATGGTCGAGAAGCCGCCGCCGGGCACGGCGCCCTCCAACCTGCACATTTCAGGGCGGTACATTCTGCAGCCGGAGATATTCGGGTTGCTGGAGAAGCAGGAACGGGGCGCCGGCGGAGAGATCCAGCTCACCGACTCCATGCTCAAGCTCGGCGACGAGCTGAACCAGCCCTTTTATGCCGTGCGCTTTGACGGCGACATCTACGACTGCGGCTCCAAGATCGGCTTCCTCGCCGCCAACGTCGCCTATGCACTCGAGCGCGATGACCTTGGGCCTGCGCTGCGGGAGGAGCTGAAGCGGATCATGTAGACAGGCGGCAAGGCCCCGGCTCGGCGACCCGGGCCGCGGCCTTCAATGCGGGTTCACAAGGTCGAACAGGCGGCTCGCGGCCTGCATCTCGCTCCAGCGGTAGCGGCGGCGTTCGGCGGCTTCGGCGTCCTCGCCCCACTGCTCGATCTGCCAGTCCTCGTCGATGTGAGCCGCCGCCCAGGTCTCATCGAGCGACAGCTCGCCCTGACTGCGGGCGAGCGCCAGCAGCGCCGAGCCGGTCACCGTCGTCATCACGTGAATGCTGGTGAGCCGGTAGGCGTCCAGGGGCTCCAGGGCTGCGGCGATGCCTTCCAGAGCGGACGCGGGCTGCTCCACCGGCATAACGCCTTCGGTCAGCACGAATCGCGCTCTCAGCGTTCCGCGCGCCCATGTGAGTACGCGGTCCCATGCCGCGGCCTGGCGCTGAACGAGGCTCGCCGGCCCCTCGGCGCGATAGCACACGAGGTCGCTGGCCGCGTACTTGAGAATGTCGGCGCGCACCTCCGCTTCACGGCCGATCACGCCGTCGATGATGCTGTTCGCAAAGCGGGTCAGCGGCATCGCGACCGAGTCGATCACTTCGCCCTGCGCGTTCCACTCCTCCGCAATGGCCGCTGCCAGGGAACGGTAGGGAATCGCCAGCGCCGCCTTCCTGGGCGTCCGCACCGGCCGCCCATCGAGCAACACCTGAAAAGTCGCGGAGTCCCGTCCGGAATCCTGCTGGGAGACCGCGATTTCGGCGTGCTTGTAGAACCGCCGAGGCTTGGGCGGGGCAAGGCATTCCTTGGCGGGGATCGTCTGGCCTCTGTCAGTCTGGTTCACGCAGTTGCTCCAGATGCGTCGAAGCGCTTGTCGATGGCGCCGACCAGATCCTGGCAGCGCTCAACGATGAGGTGGGCGCCGGCCGCTTCCAGCGCAACCACCGGGTGGTAACCCCAGCCGACGCCGATGGCGCCGACGTTCGCCGCACGCGCCATTTCCACGTCGAACGTCGTATCGCCGATCATGACGGTATTCTCCGGCTCGGCCCCCGCCTCGGCGATGGCCTGCAGAACCATGCCCGGATGTGGCTTCGACGGGTTCGTGTCCGCGGTCTGGATCGTCACGAAGTGAGACTCGATGCCGAACCGCTCGAACAGGGCGGCAACGCCCCGGCGCGACTTGCCCGTCGCGACGCCGAGCAGCACATCAGGGCGGGCAGCGAGCTCTCGGATGGACTCCAGTGCGCCGGGAAACATCGGCTCCTGATGGCAGGGGTCGCGACGCAGCTCGAAGAAGCTTTCCCGATAGGCCTCGCTGACCCGGGTTATGATGCCCTTGTCCACGTCCTCCGGCAGCAGGCGCGCGATCGCCAGCGGCAACGAGAGGCCGACGATGGAGAGGATCTGCTCCCGCATCGGCTGCTCGAGACCGTTCGCGTGGAAGGCCCGCGTCATCGCGGCCACGATGATGTGCTGACTGTCGACCAGCGTGCCGTCGCAGTCGAAAATGATGAGACGCATGGGTGCCTTATATAGAGGCTGCGGCAAGGCGGTGCTAGGCCCGCCCAGACCGTGCCAACGCCCGTGACGGGGGCGACCCGGCGCGCTGCTTCACGTTGTTCCTGCCGCCCCTTCGAAGGATCGCCGATCCGATCCGAAAGCTCATGGCACGCCAAGCAAGGCGCTGCCTGAGCAGCGCCGGGGCTTACGCCATTCCCCTTGCCTCCCATCGACAGAGCCATCCCGGGTCGGCCAGGTCGAGCTCTGCAGACAATGCAAGCCGATTCAGCTTGCCGGCCATTTCGTGCCGCAGGTCGGCGGGCGAGCGTAACACAAAAGACACAATCCACCGCAGTCCCGCCCTGCACCGGAAAATCCGTTAACAGCCCGTTGACGCCCATCAGATTCCATGCAATCCCATAAATGCCCGTCCGCACCGGGCGTGGGACAGTGGCCGTGGCGCCGGCCTCGTTGAGGGCCCGAGGCCTTGAGCGACCGCCACGTCCCAGTCCGGCGGACATGGGTCCGGACCTCTACCGGGAGTTGAGCGCACGGCGTCACGAGAGGGGAGGTATCAGCGTCGGCAGTTTGCGCGTCAGGCGAGGTTTCGAACCGGGGATGGACCGCTTTGTCTCGACATTCACAAATAAAATTGACGCCAAAGGCCGTGTTTCAGTCCCCGCGCCGTTTCGATCGGTGCTTGAGCGCGACGGTTATGCTGGCGGAATCTACTGCTACCCCTCGCTCGATTCTCCGGCACTCGATGCAGGCGGCGAAAGACTTGCGAAGAAGATCGACGATCTCCTCGCGCATCTCCCGGACTATTCGGACGAGCGGGACGAGCTGTCTGTCGCGCTCTACGGTGATGTGCAGGTTCTCAGCATCGACCAGGACGGACGCATTGTCCTTCCTGAAGCGCTTCGCGCCCACGCCGGCATCACCAGTCAGGTCACTTTTGTCGGCCTGGGCGACAAGTTTCAGATGTGGGAGCCGGAACGCTTCGCCGAACGCCGGCAGCGGGCCCGCGACAAGGTGCATGAGCACCGAAAGCTTTTCGGCGCGGGGAGCCGTCGCGATAATGACGAGGGACAAGGCGGCGGCACAGGAGCACGGGAGTGATGGCGGGTCGCGGAGCTCAGGGGGGTCTGGGTACCGCGCGCGGAGAGGCCATGAGACGCAACCGCCATACTCCCGTGCTGCTCGCTCCCGTTCTGGAGCATCTGCAGCCTAGAGAAGCTGCCGTCTACGTTGATGCCACCTTCGGTGCGGGCGGATACACCCGAGCCATTCTCGATGCCGCCGACTGCCGTGTGCTGGCCGTCGACCGAGACCCGATGGCTGTCGCAGGCGGCGCTGATCTTGCTTCCGCCTACCCCGGCCGCTTGGAGATCCGGCAGGGCCGTTTCAGCGAGCTGGAAGCCATCGCCAGAGATGCAGGGCACGACCAGGTCGACGGCGTGGTGTTCGACCTCGGCGTCTCCTCGATGCAGCTCGACCAGCCGGAGCGGGGATTCTCGTTCCAGACAGACGGTCCGCTCGACATGCGCATGTCCAGCGAGGGTCCGAGCGCGGCAGACCTCGTCAATACGCTCGATGAGCGCGAGCTGGCAGACATCCTCTTCCACTTCGGCGAGGAGCGGAAATCGCGGGCTATCGGCCGGGCCATCGTGCGGGCAAGGGCGAAGGAGCCGCTGACACGCACATTGCAGCTCGCCAACGTCGTGTCGCAGGTGCTTGGCGGCCGCAAGACCGAGGGACGGCACCCGGCCACCCGCACCTTCCAGGCGCTCCGAATCGCGGTAAACGATGAGCTGGGGGAGATCATCGCGGGGCTCGCTGCCGCAGAACGGCTGCTGGCCCCGGGCGGGAGGCTCGTCGTGGTCACCTTCCACTCTCTCGAAGACCGGATCGTTAAGCGGTTCTTAGCCGAAAGGGCCGGGAAAACGGCTGGAACCTCGCGTCACCTGCCGCAGGTCGCCCAGCAACGGGCAGAAAGTTTCCGAATTGTTAACCAGCGGCCGGTTACTCCTGACCAGAATGAGACTGCGGCTAACCCGCGAGCAAGATCTGCCAAGCTGAGGGCCGGCGAACGCACAGAGGCGCCGAGCTGGCCTCTCGATCCTGCTGCTCTCGGGGTGCCACAGATCGCCCGTTGAGCGTGACAACCGCGGAAGACAGCGCATGTTTCGCACCCTGTCTGCGATCGCCGTCGGCTTGGCATTGGCCTCAGCGTTCGCGCTTTACGTCGTGAGCTACGACACGCGGCGCCTGGATGCCGATGTCTCCGCCCAGGAGCGGCGGATCGAGCGGCTCCGCAGCGACATCGCCGTGCTGAAGGCGGAGCTGGCGTTTCTCTCCCGCCCGGAAAGGATCGAGCCACTGGCCCGCTCGATGGGGTTCCAGCCGGCAAACGGCGCGCAGTACATCGAGCCCGACACTCTGGCATCAGCGGGATCGTCTCCGGATCGCCCACGGCACGCCAGTGGAGCCGGGCAGGAGAAGGAAACGGGGCAGCGCCCCTCGAATGAGTGAGGTTGCTTCCCGTGTCCACGGCACTTGGCCAGAGCCCGAGCCCTGCGTTCTCCGCAACCCGTGCGAACTATGCGGCCCGCTCGTTCGCCGTCGCGCTGGCGATGGTGGTGGGGTTCTCCGCGATCAGCCTGCAGCTTGTCCGCCTTGCACTGAAGGGGCAGATCGTCGAGCCGCGGGTAGCCATGACGCAGCCGCTGACAGAGTCCTACTGGCGACCCGACATCGTCGACCGGCACGGACGCCTGCTTGCTACCGACATCGAAGCGCCCACGCTCTACGCCGACCCGGCGCTCATCATCGATGTCGATGAGGTGGTCGAGCATCTCGTTCAGGAATTTCCGGAGTTCAATGCTGCCGATCTGCGGCGCTCGCTTTCCGACCGCAACCGCCGCTACGTGCGGCTCAAGCGAGGCATCTCGCCGGCAACCGCGCAGCGCATTCACAACTTCGGCCTGCCGGGCATCGCATTCCGCAACGAACCGAAGCGCGTCTATCCGAATGGCTCGCTTGCCGGGCACGTCATCGGCCATGTCAACATCGACAACAAGGGAACCTCGGGCTTCGAGCGCTTCATAGACGAGGCGGTCGGCATCGAGGCGGTGCACTCGGGCGCGCCGGGCTCGCTGAGGCCTGTCCGCATCAGCCTCGATCTTGCCGTTCAGTACGGGCTGGAGGACGAGTTGCGCTCCGCCGCCCGGCAATTCGGCGCAAAGGGCGCCGCAGGTCTCATTCTCGACGCCAACACGGGCGAGGTGCTTGCCGCCGCGTCACTCCCCAAGGTCGATCCGGCCAACCGATCGCACATCCTCGATGCGAGCCGGCTCGATAAGATCGCCGAGGGTGTCTACGAACTGGGGTCGATCTTCAAGACCATCACCGTGGCGATGGCGCTCGAGGCGGGTACGGCTGAACTCGGCAAGGTTTACGACGTGCGCGCGCCGCTGCGGGTTGGGCGGTACACGATCCGCGATCTCCATCCGCTCGGACGGCCCCTGTCGGTTCGCGAGATCTTCGTTCATTCCTCGAACGTCGGCGCCGGGATGATGGGGCTCGAACTCGGCTCTGACCGTCAGCGGGCCTACCTTGCGAAATTCGGACTCATAGAGCCCATCCGCACCGAGGCGGGCCCCGTCGCGGCACCGAAGCTGCCGCAGAACTGGGGCAAGGCGGAAACGATCACGATCTCCTACGGACACGGAATGGCGGTTGCGCCGATGCAGTTTGCCGCCGCGGCGGCGACGCTCGTCAACGGCGGTCTGAGGGTGATGCCGACCTTCCGTAGCGGTGCACCGATGGCCGCAGAGCGCCGACGCATTATCAGCCCTGAAACGAGCGCGGCCATTCGCGAGCTCATGCGCCGCAACGTAGAGTCTGCGCACGGAACGGGCCGGCGCGCTGAAGTGGCGGGGTACGAGGTCGGCGGCAAGACCGGCACGGCCGAGCTCCCCGGGCGCGGAGGCTATCGCGAGACGGCAGTGATCGCCTCGTTCGTTGCCGCGTTCCCGATGAGCGCGCCGAAGTACGTCGTACTCGTAATGCTGCACGAGCCGAAGCCTACGGAGAGAACCAAGGGCCGGATCACGGCGGGGCTCAATGCGGCTCCGGTCGCCGGCCGGATCATCGCGCGCACGGCGCCGCTGCTGGGCGTCTTCCCGCAATGAGCAGGCAGGCCCTTCCCGGAAAGGGATGCAAGCGCCGAGATTGATGACCGGCCGGATTTGACGGTTGCCTCTGCGGCCAATAAGAACTGTTCATTAACCGCAAGTCGCGGTCCGATCACGCCGGCTTACCTCATGCGGCTTTCAGACCTTCTCATCCCTGAGTTGAGCCGGCCCGCCGGCGCTGACGACATCGAGATCACGGCCATCACCGCCGACAGCCGGACCGTCGTTCCCGGTGCACTGTTCGCTGCGCTGCCGGGAGCACGCACGGACGGTACCCGGTTCATTTCCGATGCCGTGGCAAGGGGCGCCGCCGCCATTCTTGCCCCCGCGGACGCCGACCTGCCTGAACTGGCCATTCCGGTCAGCCGCGCCACGGACCCACGGCGCGCCCTGGCTCTCCTGGCTGCGCGGCTCTGCCCCGGTCAGCCGGAGACGGCGGTTGCCGTGACGGGGACGAACGGGAAGACCTCAGTCGTGGAGTTCACGCGGCAGCTTTACACGGCCCTCGGCAGACGCGCAGCCTCTCTCGGCACGATCGGCGTGGTGAAGCCCGACGGCAGCCGCTATGGCGCACTGACCACGCCGGACCCGGTCTCCCTCCACCAGATGCTGACCGGCCTCAAATCCGATGGCGTGACCCATCTCGCGTTCGAGGCCTCTTCCCACGGCCTAGATCAGCGTCGGCTCGACGGCGTGATGCTCGCGGCAGCGGCGTTCACGAATATCGGGCGCGATCACCTCGACTACCACGCGAGCGCTGAGGAGTATTTCGCGGCCAAGCTGCGCCTGTTCGACAGTCTGCTCGAGCCCGGCCGCCCCGCCGTCATCAACACAGATGATCCTCGGGCCAGCGACGTCATCGCGATCGCTGAGCGGCGCGGGCATCAAATCGTCACGACGGGCCAGACTGGCGAGACGCTTCGGCTCGAAGCGGTCCAGCCGGAAGGCTTCAGGCAGAAGCTGCGCATTCGGCATGCAGGGGCGAGCTACGAGGTGCATTTACCGCTCATCGGCGCCTATCAGGCCTCGAATGCGCTCGTCGCGGCCGGGCTTGCGATTGCGACAGGCGAGGACCCGGCGGCCGTCATCGGTGCGCTCGAAACATTGCGCGGCGTGAACGGGCGGCTGGACGTCGTCGGCCAGACCGAGAATGGTCTTGTCGTCGTCGACTATGCCCACAAGCCAGAGGCTCTCGAGGCTGCTCTGCAGGCTTTACGGCCATTCGCAAAGGGCCGGCTCATCTGCGTGTTCGGATGCGGCGGCGATCGCGACCGCGGCAAGCGGCCGATCATGGGCCGGATCGCCATTACGCATGCTGACCAGGTGATCGTCACGGACGATAATCCGCGCAGCGAAGATCCCGCGGCGATCCGGGTAGAGATACTGGCCGGCGCTCCGCGCGCCATCGAGATCGGGGACCGCCGCGCTGCAATCCAGGCCGCTATCGACATGATGCAGCCGGGCGACGTGGTGCTGGTGGCCGGCAAAGGCCACGAAACAGGCCAGATCGTCGGCGACAGGGTGCTTCCCTTCTCAGACCATGAGGCGGTGCGGGACGCGCTCGCCCAGCGCGCGCCGGGCAGGACAGCTCAATGACGCAGCCACTTTGGACATGGGACGCCCTTATCGCGGCCTCCGGAGGCCAGCCGGATGGCATGCCGGAGATGCCGATCGGCGGCGTTTCCATCGACAGCCGCACCCTGCAGCCCGGCGACCTGTTCGTTGCCCTCAAGGATGCCCGTGACGGGCACGCGTTCGTTCCGGCTGCCTTCGCCGCTGGCGCGAGCGCTGCCCTTGTGTCGTTCTCCTACCAGAGGCAGCCGGGGGACGGCGCCCTGTTGCGCGTCGCCGATCCCCTCGCAGGACTGCGCGCCATCGCCCGGGCGGCGCGGGAAAGAACGTCAGCCCGCGTGGTGGCCGTCACCGGCAGCGTCGGGAAAACGGGGACGAAGGAGGCGCTGCGCGCCTGCCTGTCGCGTCTCGGGACGACCCATGCGGCCGAGAAGTCCTACAACAACCACTGGGGCGTGCCGCTGACGCTTGCCCGGATGCCGGCTACTTGCGCCTTCGCCGTGCTCGAGATCGGTATGAACCATCGCGGTGAGATCGCGCCGCTCGCCCGGCTGGCCGCCCCTCATGTCGCCATCATCACCACCGTCGAGCCGGTGCATATCGGCTATCTGGGATCACTGGAGGCCATCGCCGAGGAGAAGTCGGACATCTTTCTCGGGCTGCCCCCGAACGGCATCGCCATCATCAAGCACGACAGCCCGCAGTTCCCGATCATGCGAGCCGCGGCCCAGCGGAAAGGGGCGCGCATCATCAGCTTCGGGCAGAGCCCCGAAGCCGGCGTGCGCCTCACGGCCGCCGCGCTGGAAGCCGATGGCTCCCGCCTCACGGTCGATGCTCTTGGCAAGGCCCTGAGCTACCACGTCGGAGCTCCCGGCGCCCATCTCGCTCAGAACTCGCTGGCCGTCGTCGCGGCTCTCCTGGCGCTTGAGCTGGACGTAAAGAAGGCGCTCCCTGCCCTGGCGGAGATCCAGGCGCCGCCTGGGCGCGGCGCACGTACGGTTCTGCGGATCGATGGCGGCGAGCTGTTGCTCATCGACGAAAGCTACAACGCCAATCCGGCCTCCATGCAGGCCGCGCTGGCGACGCTCGGAACGATACCGCGGATCCGCTATCCGCGACGCGTGGTTGTTCTGGGCGACATGCTCGAGCTCGGGCCAAGCGCCGAAGAGTTGCACATCGGCCTCAAGGAAGCCATTGACGAGGCGGGCATCGATCTGGTCTTTGCTTGCGGCCCGAACATGGGCCGCCTGTTCGCCGCGCTGGAGCCGGGGCGCCAGGCCGCCTGGGCCGAAGCATCTGACGGGCTCGAAACACGGTTGCTGGAGTCGCTCCGGGCGGGTGACGCCGTAATGATCAAAGGTTCTCTGGGCAGCCGCATGGCGCCCCTCGTGGAAGCTCTGAAACGCCGGTTCGCAGGTTAGCAGCCGCCAAGTGCTGCGGAAGACGAAGCCGCGAAAACTGCGGCCAGTCGGAGTGCGTGAGGGAATACTGCATGCTCTATGAGCTCGTAAACTTCAGCGATTACATCAACGCGCTCAATGTCTTCCGCTACATCACGTTTCGAACCGGCGGCGCCATCATGACGGCGCTGCTTTTCGTCTTCCTGTTCGGACCCATTATCATCGATCTGCTACGGGTGAAGCAGGGCCGCGGTCAGCCGATCCGCGATGACGGTCCGCAATCGCATCTTGCCAAGCGCGGCACCCCGACGATGGGCGGGCTCATGATCCTGTCGGGATTCACGGTTGCCACGCTGCTGTGGGCGAACCTGATGAACCCCTACGTCTGGATCGTGCTCGGTGTGACGCTCGCCTTCGGCGCGATCGGGTTTTGCGACGACTACATGAAGGTGACCAAGAGCACCGTGGCCGGCTTCTCGGGCCGGCTCCGCTTCGCTCTCGAGCTCGGCATCGCGGCACTCGCGACTTACGCTCTGATGCGGCTCTCGATGCCCGAGCTCGCGTCCTCTCTCACCGTGCCATTCTTCAAGAACATCATCATCGATCTCGGGCCGTTCTTCATTCTGCTTGGCGTTGTGGTGATCGCGGGTGCCGGGAATGCCGTGAACCTGACGGACGGCCTGGACGGCCTCGCCATCGTTCCGGTGATGATCGCGGCAGCCACCTTCGGGCTGATTGCCTACCTCTCCGGAAACGCGAACTTCGCGCGCTATCTGCAAATTCACTACGTGCCCGGGACCGGGGAGCTTGCGATCCTGTGCGGCGCGCTGATCGGCGCAGGGCTCGGTTTCCTCTGGTTCAACGCGCCGCCCGCGATGATCTTCATGGGCGACACCGGCTCGCTCGCGCTCGGCGGCGCACTCGGCGCCATCGCGGTCGCAACGAAGCACGAGTTCGTGCTCGCCATAGTCGGTGGGCTGTTCGTCATCGAAACCCTGTCCGTCATCATTCAGGTGCTGTCGTTCAAGCTGACGGGCAAACGCGTGTTCCGAATGGCCCCGCTGCACCACCACTTCGAGCAGAAGGGCTGGCAGGAATCGACCGTGGTCGTCCGCTTCTGGATCATCTCTGTGGTGCTGGCCCTTGTCGGTCTCGCAACGCTGAAGCTGCGGTAGCGATCAGCGATAGCGGTCATTTCCGCCGGAATGCTGATCCGCGCGCACTCAGCTCCGGTGATACGGGTGCCCTGTGAGAATCGTCGCGGCGCGGTAGAGCTGCTCTGCGAGCAGCACGCGGACCAGCATGTGCGGCAGAGTCATCTTGCCGAATGACAGTTTGAGGTCGGCGCTCGCCAACGCCTCAGGGCCGTGGCCGTCGGGGCCACCGATGAGGAAAGCGAAAGAAGAAGTGCCGCTCTCGCGCTGCTTGCGCAGCAAGCTGGCGAAGGCCTCGCTGGTGAGCTCGCGGCCGTGCTCATCAAGAACGACTTTGGTGTTTGCAGCGCCTGCCCTGACGAGCAGGCGCGCGGCTTCGTCCGACTTGCGGGCGGTCGCATCCGAAGCGCGACTTTCCGGAATCTCGATCACATCGACGGGACCCCAACCGAGCGCACGCCCACTCCCCGCCAGCCTGTCACGGTAGCGCTCGAAAAGCTGGCGCTCGGGCCCGTCCTTCAGGCGTCCGACGGCTGCGATGATGATGCGCATGGCCGGTCCTTTTCGCGGGACCGGCCCGCGTCATCAGGTCAAACGCACTCGGCCGTCAGTGCTGGGCGTTGTCCGCCGGGCGTTCTGCCGACCACATCTTCTCCAGATTGTAGAACTCGCGCACTTCCGGACGGAAGACGTGGACGATCACGTCCAGCGCATCGATCAGCACCCAGTCGCAGGCTTCCGTGCCCTCGACACGGACACGCCCATACCCGTGCTCCTTGAGCTTGCGCTGGATCTGATCTGCGATGGCCCCGACGTGGCGATCCGACCGGCCGGTCGCGACAACCATGTAGTCACCGATCGACGATTTGTTCCGGAGATCGATC
This sequence comes from Hyphomicrobiaceae bacterium, assembly GCA_041687075.1. Lineage (GTDB taxonomy): Bacteria > Pseudomonadota > Alphaproteobacteria > Rhizobiales > Hyphomicrobiaceae > ZC4RG25. Next base: position 32,335 of record JAWLCO010000016.1, read on the forward strand.
GTAACCACGTCCTCGGCCTTGGCCTCATCGAGCCAATGCGCGATGCGGGCGAGGAGAGCTTCCGAACCCATTCCTTCGGAGACGAGCTCGGCTGGAGGCACGCCCCGGCGGGCGCCCTCAAGAGCGGATTGCATCGTGTGGTGGGTTTCCTTTCGCCATCAAGTCCCGTTCGGGTGCTGTCCGGACCACTCGCAATACTTTGGGGTCTCGGCAACAGCCGTTGTGGTCGCCTGTCGAGGGCAACCAAGCCTAGAATAGGTGGTTTCGATACGGAATTTCAACCCTGGCCACCGCTCGCCCGAGACTTGGCCGCGCCGCGTGGCCTGTACGACGCGCCCGCCCGGCGCATGGCCCTCAATGCGGTCGAGGACAGGGGCGACAGCGGGCCGCTCAGCAATGTCCAGGCTGGTGGCGACATCTCGAGCAGATCCGGCGCCCGGCTTTCCGGCACGTAATCGCGACGGAACGCATGTGCTGCCTTGGACGCAAGCGCGCGATGCCGCCAGCCCGGCCGGTCGACCACGGCAATGGGCATCAGGTGCATGATCTCCCGCCAGTGCTGCCAGCGATGGAAGCTCGCCAGATTATCGGCGCCCATCACCCAGGCGAATCGAACGCGCGGATAGCGCCGCGACAGAAAGGCCAGCGTTGCGGCCGTGTAAGGCGTGCCCAGTGCCTCCTCGAAACCGGTCATTCTGATTCGCGGATCCGGTGTCATTGCCCGGCAGGCGGCGATGCGCTCCTCCAGTGACGGGAGGTCGCCGGTTTCCTTCAGCGGATTGCCGGGCGTCACCACCCACCAGAGCTGGTCGAGGTCGAGGCGAGTCAACGCCGTGTGGCTGATGAGGACATGGCCGGCATGAGGCGGGTTGAAGCTGCCCCCCATGATTCCGACGCGCAGACCGGGCGCGACGAGCGGCGTCTTGACCCTGACCGAGCCGAACCGAACCGGTGCGCTCCTGCGCATCCCTCAGGGCCTCGCGCCCGTTGGCCTCATGCCGGCCTCACCTGACCGGCGCCGCGTACGACGTACTTGAAGCTGGTGAGCTGCTCGACACCAACGGGCCCCCGCGCGTGCATCTTGCCCGTGGCGATGCCGATTTCGGCGCCGAAGCCGAACTCCCCGCCATCTGCGAACTGGGTCGAGGCATTGTGCAGAACGATCGCCGAGTCCACACGCTGGAGGAAGCGATCCGCGGTGGCGTGGTCGTTCGTGATGATGGCATCCGTGTGCTGCGAGCCGTAGCGGGCGATGTGGTCGATGGCTCCTTCGGCGCCGTCGACGATCTTCACCGAGATAATGGCATCCAGGTACTCGGTCGCCCAGTCCTCCTCCGAAGCAGGCGTTACGCGCGAGTCCGCCGCCTGTGCCAACGCGTCGCCACGCACCGCACAGCCAGCGTCCAGCAGGGCCTTTATCAGCGCCGGCAGGACCGCGGCAGGCGCAGCGCGGTCGACCAGCAGCGTTTCGGTGGCACCGCAAATGCCGGTCCGCCGCAGCTTGGCGTTGAGGACGATTTCTCGCGCCATGGCGAGATCGGCATCCTTGTCGACGTAGGTGTGGCAGATGCCTTCAAGGTGCGCGAAAACCGGTACACGCGCCTCGTCCTGCACGCGAGCCACGAGGCTCTTGCCGCCGCGGGGCACGATGACGTCGATGTTGCCGCCAAGCCCCTTCAGCATCTCGCCGACGGCTTCGCGGTCCGTTGTCGGCACGAGCTGAATGGCGGTTTCCGGCAACCCGGCAGCGTTCAGCCCCTTTGCCAGGCAAGCATGGATGGCCCGGCTCGAATGCAGGCTCTCCGAGCCGCCGCGCAGTATGGCTGCGTTGCCGCTCTTCAGGCAGAGCGCCCCCGCATCGGCCGTCACATTGGGCCGGCTCTCGTAGATAATGCCGATGACACCCAGCGGTACGCGCACGCGCTCGATGACGAGGCCGTTGGGGCGCTCCCATCTGGCGAGGATGGTGCCGACCGGATCATCGAGACGTGCGATATCCTCGAGGCTCCGCGCGATGCTTTCGATCCGGGTCTCATTCAAAGTCAGCCGGTCGACGAAGGCGTTCGCGGCGCCCCGGCCGCGCGCAGCATCGACGTCCTTGGCATTGGCGTCCAGAATGGCCGGTGCGGAAGCCCGGATACGCTTGGCGGCTGCCGCGAGCGCCTCATTCTTGTGCGCCGGAGAGGCGAGGGAGATCTCGCGGGCCGCCGCGCGCGCAGCACGTCCCATCCGGCCCATCAACTCCGCGGTTCCAGCTGCTGCGATATTGCGATCCGGCCTGTTCATGGCGGCTACTTCCGGTTCAAAGCCATGTCGTCGCGATGGATGAGCTCGCTGCGGCCTTCGTGCCCGAGGATTTCGGCGATCTCAGTGCTTCGGCGGCCGATGATACGCTCTGCATCGGCCCGCGCATAGGCAATCAGGCCTCGGCCGATCTCCCGCCCCGAGGTTCCGCGGATGATGACGACGTCACCGCGGTCGAACTGGCCCTCGACGCGAGCAACGCCCGCCGGTAGCAGGCTCTTTCCTGCGAGCAGCGCGCGCTCGGCCCCCGCGTCGATTTCAACCGCGCCCCGCGGTTCGAGCTGGCCTGCGATCCAGCGCTTCTTGGCCGTCACCGGGTCGGACGGCGCCAGGAACCAGGTGCACGGCGCACCATCACGCAGCGCCCGCAGCGGATGCAGCACCTTGCCTGACGCGATCACCATATCCGTGCCGGCGGTGAGCGCGATGCGCCCCGCCTCGACCTTCGTCTTCATCCCGCCGCGCGACAGCTCGGTGCCCGCGTCACCCGCCATGGCCTCGATCTCGGGCGTGATTTCGCGGACGACATCGAGCCGCCGTGCGTCCGGGTCGACACCCGGCGGACGCGTGTAAAGCCCATCGACATCGGAGAGCAGCACCAGACAGTCAGCGCTGATCATGCTGGCGACGCGCGCCGAAAGCCTGTCGTTGTCACCGTAGCGGATTTCGCTCGTCGCCACGGTGTCGTTCTCGTTGACCACCGGGATGGCGCCATGCGCGAGCAGCGTGTCGATGGTCCGTCGCGCGTTGAGGTAGCGGCGGCGCTCCTCTGTGTCCCCGAGCGTCAGCAGCACTTGTGCCGTCGTCAGCCCGCGTGTCCGGAACAGCTCCTGGTACGAGTGCGCCAGCGTGATCTGGCCGACGGCAGCCGCGGCCTGCGACTGCTCGAGCTCGAGAGGGCCTTTCGGCAGCTTCATCAGATGCCGGCCGAGCGCAATAGCACCCGAGGAGACCAGCGCGACCTGCCGGCCCTCCTGCCTCAGCTCGGCGATGTCGTCAGCCAGTGAGTTGAGCCATGTCGACCGGATGCGGCCCGAGGCACCGTCAACCAGCAGCGCCGAGCCGATCTTCACCACGACCCGCCGGGCCTCGGCCCACGCAGCGCGACCTGCTTCGCACGCCGCCTCGGACGCAAGCCCCGCACCGGCGGCGTCTTCCATGTGCTTCATGGCCGCCAGCTCCTCGCCGCGACGGGTTCAGCCTCGCGCCGATCCTCCTCGCGAGACTCCTCGATGACGCGGGACAGGGCGTAAAGGATCTCCTGGACACCCAGCCCCGATACGGCGGATAGCAGATAGGGCTTCTTGCGTGCGGCCCGCTTCAGCGCCTCCTGCCTCTCGGCGAGCGTTTCCGCATCCAGCGCGTCGCATTTCGAGAGAGCGACGATTTCCTTCTTCTTTTCGAGATCCGCCGCATAGGCCTTGAGCTCGCGGCGCACCGTGCGGTAGGCGTCAGCGACATCTTCTTCGGTGGCGTCGACCAGGTGCAACAGCACGCGGCAGCGCTCGATGTGGCCCAGGAAACGGGTGCCGAGCCCGGCACCTTCGTGCGCGCCTTCGATCAGGCCCGGAATATCGGCCAGCACGAAATCGACCTCACCAATTCGCACCATGCCGAGGTTGGGGTGCAGCGTCGTGAAGGGATAATCGGCAATCTTCGGCTTGGCTGCGCTCACCGTGGACAGGAAGGTCGACTTGCCTGCATTGGGCAGGCCGACGAGGCCCGCGTCCGCGATCAGCTTCAGCCGCAGCCAGATGGTCAGCTCCTCTCCGGGCAGGCCGGGGTTGGCGCGCCGGGGCGCCTGGTTCGTCGCCGTCTTGAAATGGGCATTGCCGAAACCGCCGTTGCCGCCGCGCGCGATCAGCGTCCGCTGGCCCGGCTCGGTGAGGTCGGCGATGAGTGTCTCCTGATCCTCGGCGAAGATCTGCGTCCCGGGCGGGACCTTGATGATGCAGTCGGCCCCCTTGGCGCCGGAGCGGTTCTTGCCCATACCGCCCTGGCCGTTCTTCGCCTTGAAATGCTGCTGGTAGCGGTAGTCGATCAGAGTGTTGAGGTTGGCGACGCACTCCGCCCACACGTCACCACCCCTGCCGCCGTCGCCGCCGTCAGGTCCGCCGAACTCGATGAACTTCTCGCGCCGGAAGCTGAGCGCTCCGGGGCCACCGTCGCCGGCTTTCACGTAGATCTTGGCCTGGTCCAGGAATTTCATGACACTCGGGCCCTCGCCTCGCCGGATTGACGAAGCCGTTCGTATTTCAATGTTTCGACGTCCGTCTGGCGGGCTTCGCACCAGACGCGATCCCAACCCGTAAAGCGAAAACCGAGCTTTGCGATCACCCGGCCGGAAGCGGGATTGTCAACGAAATGGCCGCAGGTGACGCGCTCGAAGCCGCCCTCGTTGAAGCAGTGGTCTATCAGGGCCGCAGCTGCTTCAGTCGCGAACCCGCGGCCCCACCAGGGCTTGCCGATCCAGTAGCCGATCTCGGCCGAATGCCCCTCCGGCATGTATCCGCAAAGGCCGACCAGCACGCCCTGGTGCACGATGCCCTGCACGAACTCGCCTTCCGCAAGATCATCGATCCACTGGTAGGCGAGCTCTTCCGAGTAAGGGTGCGGGATGCGGCCCGTCATGCGCGCGATGTCCCAATCGCTCGCCAGCATCGCGATGCGGCGGGCGTCGCGGAGGGTAAGGTCGCGCAGGAGCAGTCGCTGGGTTCTCATGGACCGGGCTTCAGTTGCTGACTCAAAGTGCCTCAACCCATACCGTGGTTCCCGTTGCCCCCGGCAAGGGAGCAGAGCGACTGCCGACGATCGGTTGATCCGGCAACCGGACATCAAAAAAGGGAGATGGCTTGCCATCTCCCTTCAACAAGCCACAGCCTGTCCGCGCGGCTTTACTCTGCCGCTTCGAGCTTGGGCGGTCGTACGGAAACGAACACGCGGCCCTTCGCCCTGGTGCGGAACTCGACATGTCCTTCGGCCACCGCGAAGAGCGTGTGGTCCGTGCCCATGCCGACGTTGTCGCCGGGGTGCCACTGCGTGCCGCGCTGGCGCACGATGATGTTGCCCGGCACGACGCGCTCACCGCCGTACTTCTTCACGCCGAGGCGCTTCGAATGCGAATCGCGCCCGTTGCGCGACGACCCGCCTGCTTTTTTGTGTGCCATATCTCTAACCTCGTGGTCGGGTCGGCTGCCCTCAGGCGCCGATGATGTCGGTGATCCGGACCTTCGTCAAATCCTGACGATGGCCCCTCTTGCGCCGTGAATTCTTGCGGCGCCGCTTCTTGAACGCGATGAGCTTCGGGCCGCGGGTCTGCTCCACGAGCTCCGCCGTGACCTTGGCCCCCGGGACGGTTGGCGTTCCGATCTTCGGCGTCCCGTTGCCTCCGATCATCAGCACTTCCGTGAACTCCAACTCGGCGCCCCCATCTCCATCGAGCCTCTCGACGGTGAGAACGTCGTCCTTGGCCACACGGTACTGCTTGCCGCCGGTCTTGATGACTGCGAACATGACGTGTCCTTGCCTTTATCCACGCCCTGTGGCGCCGCAAGTCAGAGCTTGCGGACTTTGTGAGCCGTCTCGCCTATAAACGGGGAGTCGGCCTACCGGCCGGATGCCGGCGATGAGCCTCGGGCAGCGCCTCTTGCGCGATGGCCCAAACCACCGCGTGCGCCGGCAATATCGTCGAAAGAGGGCCGGCAAGTCAATGCTCTTGGGGCCGGCAAGGCAATGGGGGGATGAAGCCATGGGCGGAACGGCGGAGAAGGCAACCCCGGCGCCGATCCCGGTGGTGGAGACGGGGGCCGATTTCCCGATGGCCACTTTGGCCGCCGCCGAGGCGCGCGCTCACGCCCTGCTCGACCAGGCGACGCGCTTCATTCCCGATCTCGCGCTGCGATCTGCGGATGCCATCTCCCGCCGCTGGCTCGCGAAGTGGAACAATGCGCATCTGGACGAGATCGACGCCATTGCGGCGCGGCTCGGGCGGCCAGGCGCCTACTTCCTGTCCGTAAACTACGAGTGGGGCTGCACCGTCGGCGTCAAACCCTGCCCCAACGCCCGGACGGCGCGGCTCTTGCGCGTGCTCGACTGGCGCACACACGGGCTCGGCTGCTGTATCGTGGCCGCCAATGTGCGCGCCGCCGCAGGGCCGTTCACCACGCTCACCTGGCCCGGCTACACGGGCGTCCTGCAGGCAATGGCGCCTGGGCGCTTCTCCGCCGCGCTCAACCAGGCCCCCATGCGCAAGGCTGGCGGCGGCCTTCTGCCGCTCGACTGGGCGGTGAACCGCGTGCGCGTCTGGCGGATGCCGCATCCCACGCCGGCGCACCTCCTACGTACCGTCTTCGAGACGGCCACGACCTACGCCCAGGCGAAGCAAGTCCTGATCAAGCATCCGATCGCCAGTCCTGCCATCTTCAGCCTCGCCGGTCTCGATGCGAGCGAGACGTGCGTCATCGAGCGGACCGAGGAGGCAGCCTGCGTCCATGACGGCCCGGCGACGGCAGCCAATCACTGGCAGACGCCCAGATGGCGCGGCCGGGCGCGGGGCCGGGACAGCACCGGCCGGATGCGAGTGATGCAGGCCGCAGAGTGCCACTTCGACCCGGAGTTCGAATGGCTAAGGCCGCCGGTCCTCAACAAGCACACGCGGCTGGTGATGATCGCCGATGCGGCCGAGGGCCGGTTGCTTGCGCAGGGCTTCGAGAAGCATGGCCCGGCGACGCAGCTGCTGGAGTTGAGAGCCGCCGCCTGAAAGCCCCGCCGTGATCCCGCCTCGCTGACAAACGCTTTGCCCGCAGGTACGTTTAGGAAAACGAGCCGGACCGGCAAGGCACGGGATCATGAGCAAGAGGCAGACCAATAACGAGCGCACACTCACCCCAGAAGCAGCCGTCGACAAGCTCGAGCAGCTTTACGCGAAGGCGTCGGCTGCCCTCGTCAGAGCACTCGACCGCTATCTGGAGACACGCGAGCCGCCGACCGAGAGCCAGCGGGCCGAATTCCGGTATCCGCTGCTACGCGTCATCAACTACGGCATCGACCCCGCGCCCCGCACGCGCCGGGCCTACGCCAAGTTCCAGCGGCCGGGCGTCTACGAGACGACGATTACACATCCACGGTACTTTCGCGGGTATCTGCTGGAGCAGCTTCATCCACTGGTCAGCGAATACGGGGCGGAGATCGAGGTCGGAGTCAGCAACCAGGAGATCCCGTTCCCTTACACCATGGAGCGGGTCGACGAGATCGGCAGGAAGGGCATTACGGCCGTCGAGCTCGCCCGCCATTTTCCGACGCCACTGCTGTCACTCGTCGGCGACGAAGTGGCCGATGGCCAGTGGGAGGCCCCGGAAGGCGAGCCGCGGCCTTTGTCGCTGTTCGACGCTGTGCGGGTGGACTACTCGCTACGCCGGCTGGTGCACTACACGGGCAGCGACTGGCGCAACGTGCAGCACTGGATCCTGCTCACCAATTATCATCGCTATGTCGACCAGTTCGTCCACTGGGGTCTGGCACGCCTTGCGGACGGCAACACCCCTTACGAGCGCCTCGTTCTGCCGGGCGGTGCCGAAATTCGCAGAGGCGAGTCGCCGGACGATGCCGATGGCGTGATCGCCGCGAGCCCGTGGCATCGCTTCCAGATGCCGGCCTATCACCTCACCGCACCCGACGGCGAAGGCGTGACACTGGTGAACATCGGCGTCGGCCCGTCGAATGCGAAGAACATCACCGATCACCTGGCCGTGCTGCGTCCCAACTGCTGGCTGATGGTCGGACACTGCGGCGGGCTGCGTCAGTCGCAGCAGATCGGGGACTACGTGCTTGCGCATGCCTATCTGCGGCAGGACCTGATCCTGGACGCGCTGCTGCCGCCCGAGGTGCCAATTCCAGCGCTGGCCGAAGTACAGGTGGCCCTGCAGGACGCGGCAGCCATCGTCACCGGGGAGAAGGGAGATTCGCTCAAGGAGCGGCTGAGGACCGGCACGGTCGTGACCAACGTCGACCGCAATTGGGAGCTGCGCTACTCGCACGAGCGGCGCCGGATCAACCTTTCGCGCGGCATTGCCGTCGATATGGAAAGCGGCACGATCGCCGCCAACGGCTATCGGCTGCGTGTGCCCTACGGCACGCTGCTCTGCGTCTCGGACAAGCCGCTGCACGGCGAGATCAAGCTGCCCGGCGCCGCGAATGCCTTCTACGAGGCGGCCGTGGCGCAGCATCTGGAGATTGGCCTCAAGGCGCTCGACCTCTTACGCGAGCGGCGCGAGACGTTGCACTCCCGCAAGCTGCGCTCCTTCGACGAGCCGCCGTTCCGGTAGAGACGTTCGATTTTTAAAGCATCTCCGGCTTGAAGAGCCGGCGATAGCTGGTGTTTTCGCCTGAAATCATGAAAACGCCGTCGCCGCGGTAATGCACCGTTTTCGGGTATCGCGGCGATTTTGCCACGTGGGCTTTCACGACCTCGAAAACGAACAGATTGTATTTCCGGATCAGGCTCGCATCGACCAGCTTGCATTCGAAATTCGCGTAGCATTCCGCAATGAGCGGCGCGCCGACCTTTTCCGCTGCGGCGGCGGTGAGGCCGAACTCATCGAACTTGTCCACCTCATTGCCGTGGCAGTTCCCGATTCTGACCACGGTCTCCACGAGATCAGACGTCGGCAGGTTGATCACGCATTCCTTGCTGCCGCGAACGAGCTCCTGGCTGTAATTCTGGTCCCAGATGTAGCAGCCGACGAGAGCCGGCTGCATTTCCATGATCATGTGCCAGCCCATCGTCATGATGGTCCGGCGCCCGCGATGGGCGGAGCTGACGAGCACGACCGGGCCAGGCTCGAGGAACCGGCGCACATTCCACGGCGGAAAGTCGACCTTCTTGTAAGTCTTCATCGCGTGTCGGCCCGCCCAAACATTCTCCGGGCGCAGCCGGAGCCCCTAGGGCACCGGCTGACTGTGCAGCGGGCGACCGGGCGCTGACTTGAGCTCAGCCCGTTACGCTTGCGCCTTGCGCCCAGGGATCATAGGTCCCGAATGTCCAGATATGGCCTTCGGGATCGCGGCAGGAGTAGTCGCGCCCGCCGTAGTCCTGGTCCTTCGGCGGCATGACGATCTCGGCACCTGCCGCGGCTGCCTGGGAATGGTGGGCGTCGACATCGTCGACGATGACGTAGATGGTCTGCGTGCAACGCCCGCCGGTGTCCTTGGGCATGGTCATGAACCGGCCGAACTCGCTGTCGACGTTCGGGCCCAGCATGATCATGCCGTTCCCGAACGACAGCTCGGCGTGAACCACCTTGCCCTTGTCGTTCCTGTAGACGGCGTGCGGCCTGAAGCCGAAGGCGTGGCAGAGCCAGTCCACCGCGGCATTGGCGTCCTCGTACCGCATCGTCGGAACCATCGTTGCGGTCGTCGTTTTCGGACCCATGGCTTTCCCTCGCAGCTCAGTGGTTGTCGCGCGGGATGCCTTTCGTCTCTGCGATGCGCTGATACTTGACGGCATTCTTCAGGACTGCGCCATCCGACTGCTCGTCGACGAGACCGCGTTGAATCTCCTGCCAAGGCGTCTGGTTCTCGGGATACTTGTAGCCGCCGGCCGCCATCAGCTCCTTGCGCCGCTGCTCCAGCTCCTCCTCCGAAATCAGAATGTTGGCCGTGCGGTTGTTGAGGTCGATGCGCACCCGGTCACCCGTTCGCAGCAATGCCAGCCCGCCATTTCTCGCCGCCTCCGGTGAGGCATTGAGGATGGAGGGGCTCCCGGATGTGCCGGATTGCCGGCCGTCGCCAATGCACGGCAGCGCCCGTACACCCTTCTTCAGGAGATACGCCGGAGTGCGCATGTTGACGACCTCGGCGCCGCCCGGATAGCCGACCGGCCCCGTGCCGCGCATGAACAGCATCGTATTCTCGTCGATCTCGAGCGAGGGATCGTCGATGCGCGCGTGGTAATCCTCCGGGCCGTCGAAGACGACAGCCTTGCCCTCGAAGGCGTTCGGATCGTTGGGGTTGGACAGGTAGCGATTCCTGAACTCCTCGTCGATGACCGAGGTCTTCATGATGGCGCTGTCGAACAGGTTGCCCTTGAGATTGAGGAAGCCTGCCTGCGCCTTCAGGGGCTCGTCGTAGGCCCTGATGACCCGCCGGTCGTTCGAGAACCGCCCCTTGCAATTCTCGACCAGCGAGTTGCCGTTCACCGTGATGGCGTCCTCGCGAATCTTGCCCTTGGCGATCAGCTCCGCGACGACGGCCGGCACGCCGCCTGCGCGGTAGTAATCCTCGCCCAGGTACTCGCCCGCCGGCTGCAGGTTGACCAGCAGCGGGATGTCATAGCCGATCCGCTCCCAGTCATCGTTGTCGAGCTCGACACCGATGTGCCGTGCGATGGCGTTGAGGTGGATCGGCGCATTCGTCGAGCCGCCGATGGCGGAGTTGACCACGATCGCATTCTCGAACGCAGCGCGAGTCAGGATCTTCGACGGTTTCAGATCCTCTAGAACGATCTCGACGGCTCTCTTGCCGGTGAGATACGCCATCTGCCCGCGGTCGCGATGGGGCGCGGGAATGGCGGCACAGCCCGGCAGGCTCATGCCCAGGGCCTCGGCCAGCGAGTTCATGGTCGAGGCCGTGCCCATCGTGTTGCAGTGCCCCACCGAGGGCGCCGAGGAAGCGACCATCTCGACGAACTTCTTGTGGTCGATCTCGCCCTTGGCCAGCATCTCGCGCGCCAGCCAGATGATGGTGCCGGAGCCCGTACGCTCGCCGTTGTACCAGCCGTTGAGCATCGGCCCGCCGGAGAGCACGATGGCCGGTATGTCGACCGTGGCGGCGGCCATGATCTGCGCCGGCGTGGTCTTGTCGCAGCCCGTCGTCAGCACGACGCCGTCGATCGGGTAGCCATAAAGCACCTCGACAAGCCCCAGATACATGAGGTTGCGGTCGAGCGCGGCCGTCGGGCGCTTCAGCGTCTCCTGGATGGGATGCAGCGGGAACTCGAACGCGATGCCGCCCGCCTCGCGGATGCCCTCACGCACGCGTTTGGCGAGGTCCAGGTGGTGCCGGTTGCAAGGCGTGATATCGGACCCGCTCTGGGCGATGCCGATGATCGGCTTGCCCGACTGGAGCTCGTCGATCGTCAGACCGTAATTGGTCATGCGCTCCAGGTAGAGCGCCGTCATGTCGATGTTGTCCGGATTATCGAACCAGGCCTGAGAACGCAGCTTCCTGGATTTCGCGTCTGTCGTCTTGGCCATCTTCCGTCCTTGCGAGAGTTTGGGCCATTCTTAGAGGGCATCTTCACCGGCACCCATCGGGCCAGGTCCGCGCCACATCGATATCATGCCGCGCGCCGAACACGTCAACCAAACAAGCGCGGCGTCGGGGCAAATTCCGGGGAGCGGCGGTAGGGACCTCGACATCGGCGGGTCCGTCGGGCAAGAACGGGACCTGCGACGTAGGGGGAACTGAAGCGGACCGCTCGCATGCACGTCATCATCATCGGAGCGGGAATCATCGGCCTCGCCAGCGCGCATCGCCTGCTCGACCAGGGCTGCGCTGTGACGCTGATCGACCGGGGGGAGCAGACCGCTGCCTCACGCGGCAACGCCGGCATCATTGCCCATATCGACATCCAGCCGCTCGCCTCGCCACGAATGGTGCTGCAGGCGGCGCGCTGGTTCGTCGATCCGCTGGGCCCACTGGCCGTTCGGCCTGCCTATGTTCCCCGCCTGACACCCTGGCTTGCCCGGTTCCTGCTCGCCAGCATGCCCTCGCGCATGGAGCGCTCCAAGAACGGCATCATTCCCCTGCAGATGATGGCTTTGCCTGCCTGGGAGCGCCTGCTTGGGCGATTGGGCCTGAAGCGGGAGCTCAACCGGAACGGAATGCTTTACGTCTTCGAGAACGTGGACGCATTCGAGGAGAGCAAGGCGAATTACCGCGAGCAGGTCGAGCTCGGCATCCCGCTCGAGCTGATCGACGGATCGGTGCTTCGGACGATGGAGCCCGCGCTTTCCGAACGCTTCCAGCGCGCCGCATTCTTCCCCAGCGTCTCGCACGTCAACGACCCGTACGAGCTGGCGCTCAAGCTCACCTCGGCCGCGGCAGATCGCGGCGCGCAGCTGCTGGAGGGGAACGTCAGCGGCATCGCCATCGCCAGCGGGGATGAGCCGGTGGTGGTGCTCGAGGGCGGCCGCACGATGACGGCGGATCGCATCCTGATAACAGCCGGTGCCTGGTCCAAGCAGCTTGCAGCCTGCCTCGGCGACAAGATCCCGCTGGACACGGAACGCGGCTACAATGCCACAATCGCCAACCCAGGTATCATGCTCGCCCGGCCGGTGATGTTCGAGGAGCATGCTTTCGTGCTGACCCCATTGAAGACGGGGCTGCGCGTCGGCGGCGCCGTCGAGCTGGCCAGCACCTCCGCGTCACCCAACTGGAATCGTGTCGAGGCACTGCTCGCCAAGGCGCACGCGTTCGTTCCCGAGCTGCAGGAAGAGGGCCGCGTCGATTACATGGGCTGCCGGCCGTCGCTTCCCGATTCGCTACCGGTCATCTCCACCTCGCGCTGGAGCCAGAAGGTCGTTTACGCCTTCGGACATGCGCACCATGGGCTGACGCAAGCCGCAGCGACTGCCGAGTTGGTCGGCGCGCTTGTTGCGGGCGAGCAGCCAGCGATCGACCTTACACCTTACCGCGCCCAGCGATTCTGATCCCGGAGTCTCAATCCATGACCACGCACACGTTCTTCTGCATCGACGGACATACCTGCGGCAACCCGGTGCGGGTGGTCGCCGGCGGGGCCCCGGCGCTCAGCGGCAAGACGATGATCGAGCGGCGGGCGCACTTCCTCGCCGAGTTCGACTGGATCCGCACCGCGCTGATGTTCGAGCCGCGCGGGCACGACATGATGTCGGGCTCAATCCTGATGCCGCCGACGCGGGAGGACTGCGATGTCGCCATCCTCTTCATCGAAACGTCCGGCTGCCTGCCAATGTGCGGGCACGGCACCATCGGCACTGTGACCACAGCCATCGAGCGCGGTCTGGTGCAGCCGCGCACGCCGGGGCAGCTGCGGCTCGACACACCCGCCGGCGTGGTGGTCGCCGAATACGGCCAGAACGGTCCCTACGTGGAGTGGGTGCGCATCACCAACGTGCCCTCGTACCTGCATGCCACCGGCCTCGAGGCGGACGTTCCGGGCATTGGCCGGCTGAAGGTCGACGTGGCTTACGGCGGCAACTTCTATGCCATCGTCGAGCCGCAGGAGACGTTCCGCGGCCTCGAGCACATGCCGCCGAGCCAGGTGGTGAGCCTGAGCCCCATCGTGCGCCGCGCCTTCGGGGAGGCGTTCTCGTTCGTGCATCCGGAAAAGCCCGAGATCAAAGGCCTGAGCCACGTGATGTGGACCGGCACGCCGACGAAGCCCGACAGCACCGCCCGCAACGCGGTCTTCTACGGCGACAAGGCCATCGACCGCTCGCCCTGCGGCACGGGGACATCCGCGCGGATGGCGCAGTGGGCCGCTCGCGGTCAGCTCGAGGAAGGCCAGGACTTCGTGCACGAAAGCATCATCGGCTCGCAGTTCATCGGCCGGATCGCCGGACGCGCCAAGGTCGGTGACCGCGACGCGATCATCCCCTCCATCGAGGGTTGGGCGCGCGTGACCGGCTTCAACACCATCTTCGTCGACGATCGGGACCCGTACTGGAAAGGCTTCCAGGTGGTGGACTGAGCAGGA
>JAWLCO010000017.1:0-46090 GCA_041687075.1 Hyphomicrobiaceae bacterium
TTGCTCCCGTGTCCGCGGATAGTTGGATCCCGGGCACGAGGCCCGGGATGACCATTGGATTATTCCGACCCTCGAAAGACACCACGCGTGCGCGTGAACCGACGGGCTTCATCGCAGTTGAATGCAGGACTGCAGTCCGTCACGAGAGCTTCGTTGCCTCACGGTCGCCGAGTGCTGGATCGCGAATTCTGGCGGAAGCGACGCCGCCGGTTCGCGGCGCGTGCGGTCACGCGGGCGACCGGACTGATCGGCGCGAGCCCGCGATTGCGCGGACTTGCGCTCCGCGAGCTGCTCGACCAGCATCTCGCCCCCGGCGCGTTGTGCCTCGTTCCCTTCGGCGACCATGCCCTCTACGTCGATCCGCGCGATGACAAGATCGCCCTGAAGCTGATGGCAGGGCGCTGCTGGCAGCGCCGCGAACTCGAAACGGCCATCGATGCACTGGGCAACGCCAACGCCTTGCGGAGAGGCGGTCTGTTCATCGACGTCGGTGCGAATGTTGGTGCTCTGAGCATCTATGCAATGAAATCGGGTGCGTTTTCCGGTTCGATTGCCATCGAACCGGACCCGCACAACTTCGCGCTCCTCACGCGCAATGTCTCGCTGAACGGCTTCGAGCACCGCGTGCAGGCCGTCGAGGCTGCCGCCAGCGCCGCCTCCGGCCATCTGCTGCTCGCGAGGCACCGCAGGAACCACGGCGCCCATTCGGTCGAGACCACCTTCCATACCAGGCCGGCAGAATGCGTTGGCGTGCGAGCGTTCACGATAGATGACCTGCTTGGCGAGTACGCCGTCGTGCCGAATGCGGTGTCTCTGGTGAAGATCGATGTCGAAGGTCACGAGCTGGCTGTTCTGGAGGGCATGAGCCAGCTGCTGCAGGCCCGCGTGCCGATCCTTCTGGAGCTAACGGCCGAACGCGCCGACCTGGAGCGGTTGCAGCGCCTCAAGACCCTGATGTCCCCGCGCTACGAGTATGTGATCGACCTGTCAAACGGATCGACGGCCTCCCGCCCGGCTCAGCCCCTTTCGGACCTCACGTGGCGGGCCTCTCAGGCCGATCTTCTGATTTACTGACCCCTGGGGCCCCGTGCTGTGACGGGCGGCCCGGTTGCCCTCCTTGTCCGCATTCGTTACGCCAACCTCGCGGCCTCCAGACCGCGCAGGAACGAGGACAACAGCCCGCAGATGCGCGCCGTCAACCCGAAGCACCCGAAGACGCAGGCTCCTACGATCGAGACGACGCAGCTTACCGTCGCCGACATCGTGCGCGCAGCCTATCGCGAGACGGTGGAGGCCGTGAGCGAGCTCACCGATCCAGCGCTCTCGCGCGAGGAGGTGCGCTCGGCGATCAACTTCTGCGCGGACGAGGCGTGCGTGGCAGCGCAGGCCTTCTGCCCGGGTTGCCGCAAGTGGACCGAGAGCGAGGAGCTGGCCACCTTCGACCAGTTCTGCGCCCGCTTCTCATCCATTACGTTTTCCGACAGCGGCCTCGTGCTCTCGCCCGGCGGACCGCTTCCACCGGCGACGTTTTCCTCGCTTGACGCATTGGCGAAGACATGGGCCGGCGAGGAGTTCTGGTTCCTGGCGCGACGTGTCGTTCGTCGCTTGAAGAAGCTCGAGGATCCCCGGCCCAAGCGGCTGGCCGGCCTCGACGAGGACGCGCTGCCGAGCCCGACGCTGATCCTCGTCCGTCCGCAGCTCGCCGACAATATCGGCATGGTGGCCCGCGCCATGGCCAACTTCGGTCTGGACGACCTGCGCCTCGTCGATCCGCGCGACGGCTGGCCGAACGAGAAGGCGCGGGCGGCTGCGTCGGGTGCCAACTTCATTATCGACGCGACGACAGCATCGGGCACCCTCGCCGAGGCCGTCGCCGACCTCAATTTCGTCTGCGCCACCACAGCGCGCCAGCGCGACCTGGCGAAGCCGGTCCTGACGCCGGAGCAGGTCGCGCAGGAAATCCACAGGCGCACGGAGGCGGGCGAGCGCTGCGGGATCGTGTTCGGACCGGAGCGGGCCGGGCTCGAAACGGACGAGGTGGCGCTGGCGGATGCGGTCGTCATGGCGCCCGTCAATCCGCGGTTCGCTTCGCTCAACCTCGCTCAGGCCGTGCTGCTCGTCAGCTACGAGTGGATGAAGGAAACCAAGCGCGGAACGCTCGGCCGGGTCACTTCCTATGAAAGAGAGTTAACGCCGGGTCTCAATACGCGGGGCTCGCGACCGGCGACCAAGGAGGAGCTCTATGGCTTCTTCGATCACCTCGAGGCCGAGCTCGACCGGCTGGGCTTCTTCAACCCGCCGCACCGGCGCCAGACGGTGATGCGCAACGTGCGAACCATGTTCGCCCGCATGAACGCGAGCGAGCAGGAAGTCCGGACACTGCGTGGCATAGTCGCCACGCTGGCCCACGGCAAGGGCGCGGGTCGCAAGCCACCTACATAAGGCGCCTTGATTATGCCTACTTTCGAGCCGAACCACCGCACAATGCTGTGGGAGGACTGACGTGTTGCGTACCGCAACAGTTGGCGGCTTCAAGGGCTGAATAGATGGGCAAGATCTGGACTGCGGGGATGCGGGCTGCGGGACTTGGGCTTTGTGCCCTGATGATGATGCTGACACCTGCAAACGCGCAGGATATCAGCGAGCGGGCGGTGAAGGCGTTCATGGACTACGCATGGTCCCTCACGCCGGCCAAGTTCACCAAGCCGGATGGCACGTCGGTCGAGATCGACAAGAAGGACCGCAGCAAGGCCGAGGTGCCGATGGACACGGCCCGCGAGGTCATCAAGGTCGGCCGCCTCACAGCGCACGCACAGATCTGCGAGCTTCCGGAGGATCAGGTCGCCAATTACCGCTCGCTGATGCGGCGGGAGGAAGCCAAGGGCAAGTGGACCGAGCAGCAGATGATCTACATCAACCAGCTTCACCTGACGACGGTGATGCTGCTGACAGGCAAGATCAAGCTGGTCGAAAAGACCGATGGCGGGAAGGACGTCGTCATCGACGAGCCCGAGGAGTCCGAGGCCAACACCTGCACCGACGAGCAGCGCAAGAAGGTCAAGGAGCTGATCGCGGCCTATATCGCAACGGGCCCGGATCTGGCTGAAACCTCGACGGGTTCTGTCAAGAAGTAGGGGCCTTGCGGCCGTCGCCGGTTGACCTCGACGGGCAATCCGGATATGCAGCATGCGCGCGGGCCCGACGGCCCGCGTTTGATTTGCGCACCCGTGGCATCGGCCCGTCGGCTGCTGCCTGTCGGCCTGGACATCCGGGCAGAGGAGGGGGCGCTCCAAAGCAGCAACAGCTCTGAAATGGAGTGCCTGAAATGACGAAGCGCGTCAGCGCCAAGCATAAGCTCGATCGCCGCCTCGGCGAGAACATCTGGGGCCGCCCGAAAAGCCCCATCAACAAGCGCGAGAGCCGGCCCGGCCAGCACGGTGACCGGCGGATGGGCAAGCTGTCCGACTTCGGCCAGCAGCTCCGCGCCAAGCAGAAGCTGAAGGGGTACTACGGCAACATTACCGAGAGGCAGTTCCGCCGGATCTACGGAACAGCGGTCCGGATGAAGGGCTCGACCTCGGAGCACCTGATCGGCCTGCTGGAGCGGCGGCTCGATGCTGTCGTCTACCGCGCCAAGTTCGTTCCGACGCCGTTTGCTGCCCGTCAGTTCGTGAGCCACGGTCACGTGAAGGTCAACGGGCGCCGCGTCGATATCTCGAGCTATCGCTGCAAGGTGGGCGACGTCATCGAGGTGCGGGAGAAGTCTCGCCAGATCCCGATGCTCTTGGAGGCCATCAAGAGCCCCGAGCGCGATGTGCCCGACTACATCGAGGTTGACCACAACAAGATGACGGCAAAGCTGCTCCGCGTCCCGGCTCTGGCCGACGTGCCCTACCCGGTGATCATGGAGCCGAACCTGGTGGTCGAGTTCTACTCGCGCTAAAGCCTACTCGCGTTCAATTCGTATTGGCGCATTCTTCGGGCGTATGGCTGCGGAGAGTGCGCCAATTCGTTTTCAGGGGCCCGAGACCCTCAACTATCGCGCCAGACGATGGCGCGGACGGGTGCGCCTTCCAGATCTGGTATGGCGGGTGGCAAACCGCAGAACCACCACGGGCCCGCTTCGACGCGCGACAGATCCAAGCAGACGAACACCGGGAGGCCGGCTTCGGCACAAAGCCGGTGCGCCGGGAATGAGTCCGACTCGCTCGGGTCGAGGCTGTAGTAGTCGAATCCGATGGTGCGGGGATGAGTCCTCAGAAGGTATTCGACTGCGGGTGGATCCAGATGAACGGTGTCGTGCTGAAATTCGCCTTTTCGAAGCAGCGCCGAATTCCGGGTCTTGACCAGCACATGATGGCCCGGGGGGATCTTCTCGCGTTCCAGACGCTCACGTGTGACAACGGACTGCACATCACTGAGGTCGAGGACCCAGCCTGGCCCGACGAAGTCCTCTGCGGTGTAGTCGCCCAGCAAGCGGCCACCTTGGATGAAATGTGCTGGCAGGTCGACGTGGGTGCCGGCGTGCGCGGGTAGATGCAGGAGCGAGGCTGTCAGCGGGTCGCCGCTGGCAATGCTGGATAGACGCTCAATCCTTGGCGCCGGGTCGCCGGGAAACAGCGGCGTCTCCGGTCCGAGGCGGACGGTAATATCCACAAGCTGCTTCATCCGTTCCCCGGGTGCAGGTAGATCCTGCCGGCGCGAATAAACGAAAATCCCGCTCCCGGGGAGGGGGCGGGATCAAGGCTTCTGGCTCCTGCAGTACGGGAGCGGGGTGGCTCGAGACGCTGCGCCGGCCAGGTAAGACCAGGGCGGGCTCAGACCACCGCCGAGCGCTTGTCGTAGCTCACGCCCTTCTGGTCGAAGAGCTGATGCAGCTCGCCCTGCTGGAACATCTCGCGGATGATGTCGCAGCCGCCGATGAACTCACCCTTGACGTAGAGCTGCGGGATCGTGGGCCAATTGCTGTAGGCCTTGATGCCTTCGCGAATGCCCATGTCCTCGAGCACGTTCACGTCCTTGTAGCCGACGCCAAGATGCCCCAGGATCTGTGCGACCTGGGCGGAGAACCCGCACTGCGGGAATTGCGCCGTCCCCTTCATGAAAAGCACGACGTCGTTGGCCGCAACGGTCTTCGCGATCCAGTCGTGCACGGCTTGCTGCTCTGTCATAGAATTCCTCTCAGTCGTTCGGGCGGTTCAAAGGCGCCTTGACGCCCTCAGAACATGGGGGCGCCTGCTACCGCAAGTCAATCCTTCGGCGGGGAAGTGGTCAAAGCGAGCGCATGCAAAACGTCGCCCATACGGCCGCCAAGCGCCTCGTAGACCATCTGATGCTGCTGCACGCGTGACTTGCCCACGAACGCCGAAGAGACGACGTGTGCGGCGTAATGATCGCCGTCGCCAGCCAGATCGCGAATGCTGACCTCCGCATCCGGAAGGCTGGCCTTGATCAAGCGCTCGATCTCATTCGCATCCATAGGCATATGAGATTGTCTCCCCAAGTCATGGCCGTCGCGCTGCCATGAAGGCAGCCATCACAGGTGATTGAGGTCGAATCCGCTGCGCCAATGGCCGGCCAAACGGCCTGACGCTCGCTGTTGCGGAAAATACCTCCGGATACCGTACTCCCGCGAACATTGCAAGAACTACGCCAGCTGACGCATCAGTCTGTCCCACTCATGTACCGGGGCAGCCAGCTCTCGTGCATCTCGCGCAGGTCTGCGAGCGACAGGGGGGCTTCACCCGACAGAGCCAGGCTATCACCGCCGACCCGGCCAACAATCCGGGCGGGCAGGGCGAGCTGCCTGGCGCGGTCGATGACGGCGTCTGCGCTGTCAGGAGAGACCTCGACTACATACCGTCCCTGATCCTCGCCAAACCAGACGGCATGGGCCGAGAGCCTGCCCTCATAGGCGAACAGCTCGACGCCGATCTCGCCGGCGAGCGCCATCTCCGCGATCGCGACCAGAAGCCCGCCGTCGCTCACGTCGTGAACGGTGCGCACGCCCGCCTCGCGAATGAGCGAGCGGATCAGCAGCCCGGCCTTGAGCTCATCGGCAAGGTCGACGGGTGGTGGTGCCCCTTCCAGCCGGCCGGCGATGATCTGCTGATAGAGGCTCTGCCCGAGATGGCCCGCTTCGCGGCCAATGAGGACGAGCACATTGCCTTCCGACTTGAGCGCCAGGTCCGCAATCTTGCCGAGATCCGGCACGAGCCCCACGCCGCCGATGGCCGGCGTCGGCGGGATGCCGACCCCGTTGGTCTCGTTGTAAAGCGAGACGTTGCCGGACACGACCGGGTAGTCGAGCACCTTGCAGGCCTCGGCCATGCCCTTCACCGAGCCCACGAACTGGCCCATGATCTCGGGCCGCTCGGGGTTGCCGAAGTTCATGTTGTCCGTGATCGCGAGCGGGTCGGCGCCGACGGCCGTCAGGTTGCGCCAGTTCTCGGCCACAGCCTGCCGCGTGCCCATGTCGGGGTCGGCCGCCACGTAGCGCGGCGTGACATCGCAAACCATCGCGATGCCCTTGGTGGTGCCGGGAATGCGAACGATGGCGGCGTCGCCACCCGGCCGCTGCACCGTATGCCCCATCACCATGTGGTCATACTGCTCCCAGATCCAGCGGCGGGAGCAGAGCTGCGGGTGGCCCATCATGGTCCGCAGCGCGCTTAGGGCAGTGTCTGGTGCCGGGACATCCTCCGTCTTCAGGAGCTTCGGCGGTTCCGCCGGAATCCACGGCCGCTCGTAGACGGGTGCCGAATTAGCCAGCTTGTCGACAGGCAGGTCCGCTTCGATGCGGCCCTTATGGCGCACGATCATGCGGCCATTATCGGTCGTCTTCCCGATGATCGCGAAATCCAGCCCCCATTTGCGGAAAATGGCTTCGGCCTTGGGCTCGGCGCCCGGCTTCAGCACCATGAGCATGCGCTCCTGGCTTTCCGAGAGCATCATCTCGTAAGCCGTCATGCCCGCTTCGCGCTGGGGGACGTGGTCGAGGTCGAGCTCGATCCCGACGCCGCCCTTGTCGGCCATCTCCGAGGTCGACGAGGTGAGACCGGCCGCACCCATATCCTGGATGGCAATGATGGCATCCTCGGCCATCAGCTCGAGGCAGGCTTCGATCAGCAGCTTCTCGGTGAACGGGTCACCGACCTGCACCGTCGGCCGCTTCTCTTCCGAGTTCTCGTCGAACTCGGCCGAGGCCATGGTGGCGCCGTGGATGCCGTCGCGGCCCGTCTTCGAGCCGACGTAGACGACCGGCAGCCCGACGCCTTTCGCGGCGGAGTAGAAGATGCGGTCCGTGCGGGCAAGCCCGACGCACATCGCATTGACGAGGATGTTGTTGTCATAGCCCGCGTCGAAGTTCGTCTCGCCGCCGACGGTCGGCACGCCGACGCAGTTGCCGTAGCCGCCGATGCCGGCCACGACGCCGGAGACGAGGTGCCGGGTCTTGGGATGGGATGGATCGCCGAACCGCAAGGCGTTGAGGTTCGCGATCGGCCGCGCGCCCATGGTGAACACGTCGCGCATGATGCCGCCGACGCCCGTCGCCGCACCCTGGTAGGGCTCGATGTAGCTCGGGTGGTTGTGGCTCTCCATCTTGAAGACGGCGCACCAGCCGTCCCCGAGGTCGACGATCCCCGCATTCTCGCCGGGGCCCTGGATGACCTGCGGTCCGCTCGTCGGTAGCTGCTTCAGCCAGACGCGCGAGGACTTGTAGGAGCAGTGCTCCGACCACATGACCGAGAAGATGCCGAGCTCTGTCAGCGTCGGCTCGCGGCCCAGGATCTCGAGCAGGCGCTCATACTCGTCGGGCTTCAGCCCGTGCTCGGCAACGAGCTCTGGCGTAATGCGCAATGCAGTGTCTGCGTCGGAAGCTCTGGCATCCATGTCCGGCTGACTCAGGGGTTTGCGACCGGGGTGGTTATACCGCCGGCGGGCGGGACTGTCGCCGCTCCAAGGCGTCGCTGCCCCGCTATCCCCACATCCTCATTCGCTAGTCGCTATTCGCTATTCGCTGCACCCTGCAATGTGGTGTCGGTCGTGCCCCAGGTGTCCGAGACGACATATCCCTGCGGCCATGGATCGCTGGGGTCGACGAAGTACTGGTGGATGCCGGTGATCCATGCGCGGCCCTTGATGGTCGTCAGCACGGCCTCGGTGCCGTTGACCATAATCGTGCCGACGATCCGGCCCTCGAATCGCGAGCCGATGATCGATTCGTGTGTGATACCTTGCCCGACCTTGAGCAGCCCGCGCGCATAGAGCGCCGCCATCCGGGCAGATGTGCCGGTGCCGGTCGGGCTGCGGTCGGAGCGGCCCGGCGACACGATACAGGTGTTGCGGATCGTCGCGTCGGGCTCCGTGAAGGGGCAGGCGAACTGGACGATGGACACGCCGCGGATGTCAGGGAACTCCGGGTGTACGACCTCGTGCTGCTCGCGGGCGGCGATGCGGATCTTTTCGCCAAGGACAGCAAGATCGCGGGCCTCGTGCGGCTCGACGGCAAGCCCCAGGGCCTTCGCGTCCGCAATTGCGTAGAACATGCCGCCGTAAGCGATGTCGACCTGAATGGTGCCGTGGCCGGCGATCTCGAGTGGAGCATCGAGCTTCGCCGCGAACGCCGGCACGTTGGCGATGGTTACGCTCACACATTTCCCGTCGCGGCACTCTGCCACCACGTCGACCGGGCCGCCCGGCATGTCGAGCCGAAGCCGCGTCTCCGGCTCCTGCATCGGCACCATGCCCGTCTCGAGCAGCACGGTGGTGATGCACATGGTGTTGGAGCCCGACATGGGCGGGTACTCGGTCGGCTCCATCACGATCGCGCCGGCCTGCGCATCGGGCCGGGTCGGCGGCACGATCAGGTTGACGTGCCGGGCCACCGACCCGCGCGGCTCCTGGATGAGCAAGCGACGGATGTGGTCGTGCTCGCGCTCCATCGTGAGCTTCTTCTCGAGCATCGTGGCGCCCGCAGGCGGCAGCACGCCGCCGGTGATGACGTCGCCCACCTCGCCCTCGGCATGACAGCCGATCACTGTGATCACGCGCGTGCTGCGCATCCTGACATTCTCCGCTGGCCTCCCGTCATCTTCTATCAGCGTTGCTGGGCGCGCAAACGGGCTAGAGGTATCCGGGTGCGCCCGCCACCTTCAGCATCTCGGAGTAGAACTCGTCAATTGCGCCGCTGAATTCTTTCAGCCGGCGTTGCCAGCCGCTCAGCAATAAGCTGGTTCCGGGAAAGGGCCGGGACGACACCAGTTCCCATGGTCCATCACGGTAAGCAACGTCAGCGGAACGGAAGCCGCCTTCGAAGCTCGCGCAAGCCCTCGACCGGTGTTCTGATCACGTCATCGACCCGACCCCTTTCGAGAGCGGAGTGCGTGAGACGGCGAACAGGGTCGATCGTCAGCCGCCGGCCGACGAATGGAAAGGCCCGGCCAACCCGGACACCTCTGAGCAGCGAACGGCTCCAGTTGGCCGGCTCCGAAAGCAAGCCGCCGAGGCCGATGCGCATGATCTTGCCTATGACATCGTGCCGTTTGCAGTTGAAGGAACCGGCGCATACCTCGACGCTGCCTTCGTGAAGCAGCACGACCGACTCTCCATTATCCGCGACGAAGACATCGAAAACCGTGCCGCGCACACCCATGGTCGCCGTCGGTGTCTTGATTTCATAAGCGGCCTTGTCGCTAGCGCCAGTGATGAATCGAAAGGCGCCCTTGGCGAGAGTGATCGAAATCGATTTCGGCGGCGCGCTGGCGTCATAAACGAACTTGTCGAGCACGAGCTTCGACGACGGACCCACGGCAAGCTTTGTTTCGTCGAGCAGCTTGATCTCTGCACGCGACTTTGCGCCGGTTACCAGGACCTCGTCCTGATGGACCTTGGCGCCCCTGGACAGCCGGCGGTTCTCGTTCCCCAGCTCTGCGGTGACGCGGTTCCTGACCGCAAGTGCGCTGCCGATTTCGGGATGTGCCGTGCTGGCGGGCAAGGAGTGCAAAGGGATCGCCAGCGCGGCAACGACGACAGCCAGCGCGATCATTGCACGTTCGGCGGTGTTTCCGGCCATGGCCCCTCCTCCCACGCACTCCAACGTCTGTCATTTAGCAGCGTTGTGACGATCAGCACTAGCGGGATTTGATTCCCGATAATGGGAGGCGTTCCGGGTGCGGGGTCGCATGGGCGGAGTCGAGCGAAGGCTGGACTCTCTGTCCAAGCGCTTCGCCGCAGGCTACTTGCTGATGCGCGGTGCAGCGCCTGAGCGCCGCACCGCCGGGGAAGATCCCGGGCTACTTCTTGTCGGCGTTGTTGAGGCGCGCGATGAGGCTCGAGGTATCCCAGCGGCCGCCGCCCATCTTCTGCACCTCCGAGTAGAACTGATCGACCAGCGCCGCGACGGGGAGGCTGGCGCCGTTGCGGCGGGCCTCGTCGAGACTGATCATCAGGTCCTTGCGCATCCAGTCGACGGCGAAGCCGTAGTCGAACTTGCCGTCAGTCATGGTTTTCCAACGGTTCTCCATCTGCCAGGAGCCGGCTGCACCCTTGGAGATGGTCTCCATGACGGCCGGAATGTTGAGGCCTGCCTTCTGCGCGAAATGAATGCCCTCGGAGAGCGCCTGCACGAGGCCGGCGATGCAGATCTGGTTCACCATCTTCGTGAGCTGGCCCGAGCCGACGGGGCCGATCAGCGTCACCATGCGCGCATAGTTCGCAATGATGGGCTGGGCGCGCTCGAACACCGGCTGGTCGCCGCCGACCATCACCGTCAGCACGCCGTTCTCCGCACCGGCCTGCCCGCCGGAGACGGGCGCATCGAGGAAGTCGAAGCCCTTCTCCTTCGCTGCGGCGTAGAGCTCGCGCGCGACATTCGCGGACGCAGTGGTGTTGTCGATGAAGATGGCGCCCTTCTCCATGCCGTGGAAGGCGCCGTTCTCGGCGATCGTCACCGAGCGCAGGTCGTCATCGTTGCCGACGCAGCTGAATACGAAATCGGCCCCTCTTGCTGCTTCGGCCGGCGTTGCGGCGGTGCGGCCGGCGCCATATTCCTTCACCCAGGCTTCGGCCTTGGCGGCGTTGCGGTTGTAGACGACGAGATCGTGACCACCCTTCTTCAGGATATGGCCCGCCATGGGATAGCCCATCACGCCGAGCCCGATCCATGCAACCTTCGCCATTTCTGCTTCTCCATGGGTTTTGCTGCGGAATTGGACCGAGGTTCTAACCCATACGCGGCCTATTGTCAGGGCCTGCGCGCCTGGCGAGCATCGCCGAAAAAGAGAAGGGGAGCCCGCAGGCTCCCCATGAGGTCCAAGGGAGGAGACTGATACTGCCTGTCCGGTCAGTTGCTCAGCATTCCGAACCGCCGGAAGGGCGTCGACGGAATGGCACTGACGCGGCACGTGACAGACTTGGCGACGCGGTTGCAGGTCGTCGACTTCGCCTTGGCGCGGCTCCAGCTGGCGTACTGCGGGCCATACATGCGCCGCACCTTGGCATTCCAGTTGTTGATCGCCTTGCGTTGCGCGGTCGCCTTCTTGATGACGTACGGGAGCAGCGCGCCGCGAGAGACAGCCGAGGCCTGAACGCGAGACGGCTTGCGATGCCGGTTCACCTTGCCCGGGCCGCCGAAGCGGGCTGCAACGGTGATCTCCGTATTCTTCGCCGTCGGAGTCGCTGCCTGCACGGGAGCGCTGTCGGCCAGGAGGGCTGCGCCACTGAAAGCGATGGCTGCGGTGGCGATGGCGAGAGACTTCATCATGATCTTGCTCCTTCTTTACTATCGAGCCGCGTCCAGTGCGCGGGCCCCTTCGACGATCCCAAGCTAGAATCTTCGGGCTGAGGTGATGCTGAACGGCGCATTCAACGTGCGTTCATCGCCGCGGGGCCGTTTCGCCTGACGGCGCGGGGTGCTAAGCAGCATCCTGAAGACGCGCTCGTAAGAGGTGCGCGTGATGCCGCGGCCGGTGAGCTGTCGGTGGCAGGATCAGGTACAAGGACAAGCCGCAACGATGCAGGGCGAAATCGGGGAGCCCGGAAAGAGCGCTTTGGCAGCCGCTCAGGGATTGAGCCTCGCGGACGTCGAGAAGGCGGCCGAGGTGGTGAAGGACGCCGTCGTCCAGACGGATTGCGACCTCAGCCGCACGCTGTCATCGATGCTCGGCTGCGAGATCTGGCTGAAGTTCGAGAACCTGCAGTTCACGGCATCCTTCAAGGAACGTGGCGCTCTCAATCGGCTGAGCGCCCTTTCGCCCGAGCAGCGCGCGGCCGGTGTCATCGCCATGTCGGCCGGCAATCACGCCCAGGGCGTCGCTTACCACGCGAAGCGCCTTGGCATCCCCGCCACCATCGTCGTGCCGCAGGGCACGCCGTTCGTGAAGATCGAGAATACACGGCGGCACGGTGCGCAGGTGATCGTCGATGGGGCGACGCTTGAAGAGGCGGCCGCTTACGCTCGCGACTTCGGCCGGCAGCACGGGCTGACCTTCATTCACCCCTACGATGATCCGCTGATCATCGCCGGTCAGGGGACCATCGCGCTGGAGATGCTGCGGGACGTGCCGGAGCTGGACACGCTGGTGGTCCCCATCGGCGGAGGCGGCCTCATCTCCGGGATAGCCGTGGCCGCGAAAGCCATCAAACCTGGCATCGAGATCGTCGGTGTTCAGGCCGAGCTCTATCCGTCGATGTACAACAGGATCCGCGGCACCGAGCTGCCCATGCGTGGCGATACGCTCGCCGAGGGTATTGCGGTCAAGGCGCCGGGGAACCTGACCGAAACGCTGGTCCGCCAGCATGTCGACGACATCATGCTCGTCAGCGAGCGCGAGATCGAGCGTGCGGTTGCGCTGCTCATCGAGATCGAGAAGACCGTTGCAGAAGGCGCCGGCGCCGCGGGACTGGCGGCTGTGCTCGGGGATCCGCAGCGGTTCCGCGGCCGCAAGGTGGGGCTCGTGCTCACGGGCGGCAACATCGACACGCGGCTGCTCGCGAGTGTTCTGACGCGAGAGCTGGCTCGCGCCGGCCGCATCTCCGAGCTTTGCATCGACCTTGCCGACAAGCCCGGCCAGCTTGCGCGGCTTGCAACGCTCGTGGGCGATGCGGGTGCGAACATTATCGAGGTTGTGCATCAGCGCGTTTTCACGGATCTTCCCGCCAAGGGCACGCTCTTGCGCATGGTGATCGAGACGCGCGACCGTGCCCACCTGGAGGACACGCTGGCCCGCATCCGCGCGGCCGGTTTCGAGGCAGAAATCACGTCGAACCAGTAGGAGACGGCTGCAAATGGATGGCGCCCGGCCGGACACGGTGGACCCGAATACGCTGGCGATCCTGCGGGAGCTCGAGCGCAAGGTGCTGTGGCTCTCCACCTACATGATCCATCACGCCAACCACGAGGTGGACCGCGGCGACGGCCTGAAGGTAGGCGGACATCAGGCATCGTCAGCCTCGCTGGCGACCTTGATGACGGCGCTCTATTTCCATGTGCTGCGGCCGGAAGACCGCGTCGCGGTGAAGCCGCACGCGGCGCCAGTGTTCCACGCCATTCAGTATCTGCTCGGGCACCAGTCGCTCGACAAGCTGCAGAACTTCCGCGGCTTCGGCGGTGCACAGAGCTATCCCTCCCGCACCAAGGACAAGGACGACGTCGACTTCTCGACGGGTTCCGTCGGCCTCGGCGTGGCCATGACCGGGTTCGCGAGCCTCGTCCAGGATTACGTGCACGCCAAGTGGAATCCGGCCTGGCCCAAGGGCCGTATGGTCGCCCTCATGGGCGATGCCGAGATCGACGAGGGCAACGTCCACGAGGCGCTGCTCGAGTACTGGAAGCATGGACTTACCAACGCCTGGTGGGTGGTCGACTACAACCGGCAGAGCCTCGACTCGGTCGTCTCGGACCGGCTGTTCATGAAGGTCGCCGGACTGTTCGAAAATCTCGGCTGGAAGGTCGTGCTCATCAAGTACGGCAAGCTGCTCCAGCAGGCCTTTGCGCGGCCCGGCGGCGAGGATCTGCGGCGCTGGATCGATGACTGCCCCAACCAGCTCTACTCCGCTCTCGTCTTCCAGGGCGGGGCGGCGTGGCGGAAGCAACTCGAGGCCGATCTCGCCGGCTGCGAGGGCGCGCTCGAGATCGTCCGGAACCATTCGGACACGGAGCTTGCCCGCCTGATGACGAACCTCGGCGGGCACGACCTCGAGACCATTCTCGAGACGTTTGCCGCTGCGCCCACCGATCAGCCCGTCTGCTTCATCGCCTACACCATCAAGGGCGTCGGGCTGCCGTTCCAGGGCCACAAGGACAACCATGCCGGCCTGATGACCAAGGCCCAATTGCAGGAGTTTCGGGCCAGCCAGGGCATCAACCAGGGCGAGGAATGGGACCGGTTTGCCGGTCTTTCGCTGCCGCCCGAGGAAATTCAGGCCTTTCTGGAGCGTGTGCCGTTCGCCAAGCGCGGCCGCCGGCGGTTGAACGCGGCGCGTGTGCCCGTTCCGGAGCTTGCCATTCCGGAGAGCAAGGGGCCGGTGTCGACGCAGGCGGGCTTCGGGCGCATCCTCGACGATATTGCCAAGCAGGGCGGACCGCTGGCGGATCGCATCGTCACGACGTCGCCAGACGTCACGGTCTCGACCAACCTCGGACCATGGGTGAACCGGCGCGCGGTCTTCTCCATGCAAAGCGTCGAGGACGTGTTCAAGGAGCGCGGGCTCATGTCTCCGCAGAAGTGGGAGATGAGCCCCAAGGGCCAGCACATCGAGCTCGGCATCGCCGAGATGAACCTGTTCCTGACACTCGCCGCGGCGGGGCTGTCGCACTCGCTCTTCGGCGAGCGGCTGATCCCCGTCGGCACGCTTTACGACCCCTTCATATGCCGCGGTCTCGATGCGCTGAACTACGCCTGCTACCAGGACGCCCGCTTCATTCTCGCCGCGACGCCGTCCGGCATCACACTGGCGCCCGAAGGCGGCGCGCATCAGTCCATCTCGACGCCGCTCATCGGCATGGCACAGGACGGGCTTGCTTCGTTCGAGCCGGCTTACGTCGACGAGCTGACTGTCATCATGAACTGGGCGTTCGACTACGTGCAACGCGAAGGCGAGGAGGAGAAGGAGGAGCGCTGGCTGCGGGACGAGAAGGGCGGCTCCGTCTACCTGCGGCTGACGACGCGGCCCATCGCGCAGCTCCAGCGCCCGATGACGCCGGAGCTCCGGTCCGACATCATCGACGGCGGCTACTGGCTGCGCCGCCCGGAACCCGGCACGAGCCTTGCCATCGTCTACACGGGCGCTGTCGCACCCGAGGCGATCGAGGCCGCAGGTCTGCTCTCGGAGGATCGCCGCGGTGTCGGCGTGCTTGCCGTCACCTCAGCCGACCGGCTGTCGGCCGGCTGGCACGGCGCCCAGCGTGCCCGGGAGCACGGCGCCCGTGGTGCCCGCTCGCATGTCGAGCAGCTGCTATCGGCTTTGCCGCGCGATGCCGCGATCATCACGGTCTGCGATGCGCACCCCGAGACGCTCTCCTGGATCGGCAGCGTGATGGGCCACCGCGTCCGGCCGCTCGGCGTCGAGCATTTCGGCCAGTCCGGCTCGGTCAGCGAGCTTTATGGACATTATGGTCTCGATGCGAATGCCATCCTGGCCGCAGCCGAAGGGATCGGCGCGCGGCCGGTGCGATATAGGATCGTGAGCTAGAACTCTTCCGATTCAGGCTGAAGCACGCCGCTCGCACCCAAGCAATTGCGTTGGGCTCGGTCTCCTTAGGCGTTGAGGGGGTGCTGCAACGCGAACGCAGGCGACGCCCGCGCGTTCCCCTGGCGGGAAGGAACGGCTTGTCAACGGAGCATTTTCTGCGACCCTGTTCCCAAAGCATGTCGCGAGGTCCAGCAGGTGCCGGCAATGCAAACCGCAATCGCAACTGTTTGCTTGAGTGGATCCCTCGACGAGAAGCTGCACGCGATCGCTGCCGCGGGCTTCAAAGGTGTCGAGATTTTCGAGAACGATCTTCTCTCCTTCAGCGGCACGGCGGCAGACGTGCACGCCATGGTCCTGGACCTCGGCCTCACCACCGTGACGTTCCAGCCTTTCCGCGATTTCGAGGGAATGCCTGAGCCGCAGCGCTCGCGCACTTTCGCGCGGGCCGAGCGCAAATTCGATGTCATGGAGCAGCTCGGCTGCGATCTGCTTCTGGTGTGCTCTAACGTATCTCCGGAATCGCTCGGCGGCATCGACCGGGCCGCGGCAGATCTTAATGAGCTGGGCGAACGCGCGGCCCGGCGCGGAATCCGGGTCGGCTTCGAGGCGCTGGCCTGGGGACGGCACATCAACGATTACCGTGACGCCTGGGAAGTGGTGCGCCGGGCCGATCATCCCGCCGTTGGCCTGATCATCGATACGTTCCATGTCCTGGCGCGCGGTACGGACCTGAAGCCGCTCCGCTCCATTCCGCCCGACCGCATTTTCCTCGTGCACGTCGCCGACGCGCCTCGGTTGGAGATGGATTTTCTCTCCTGGAGCCGCCACTTCCGCTGCCTGCCGGGCCAGGGCGAGCTGCCGATGATGGACTTCATGGAGGCGCTGCAGGCAACCGGCTTTGACGGCCTTATCTCGCTCGAGATCTTCAACGACCAGTTCCGCGCCGGCTCGGCACGCGTGGTGGCGACGGATGGTCAGCGGTCCTTGCTTTACCTGCTCGACCAGCTGAGGCAGCGGACCGGAGCCTCGATTTCCGGCATCCCCGACCTGCCGCCGAGGTCGGCCTGCCGGGGTGTCGAGTTCATAGAGTTCGCCATCGACGAGGCATCCGCACCGGGCTTCGAGCGCCTTCTGGCGCAGCTCGGGTTCCACAAGGCGGGGTTGCACAAGTCGAAGTCGGTCACCCGCTGGCGGCAGGGCGGGATAAACCTTGTCGTCAACACGGAAAAGGAGGGCTTCGCCCATTCCTTCAGCATCACCCACGGCACGTCGGTCTGCGCCATCGGTCTGAAGGTCGACGACGCGGGGCAGACGTTCGATCGCGCCCGCAAGCTGCGCGACCGTCCATTCCGGCAGCCTGTCGGAGCGGGAGAACTGGAAGTTCCGGCCGTGCGTGGTCTGGGTGGCAGCCTGATCTACTTCATCGATGAAAAGAAGCCTCTGGCGGACATATGGGAGATCGAGTTCGACGAACTGGAGCCCGCCGGGACATCGCGAGATGCAGGGCTCCTCGCCATCGATCACATCTCCCAGTCGATGCACTACGAGGAGATGCTCTCATGGGTGCTCTTCTACACCTCGCTGCTCGAGGTGAGGAAGACGCCGGGGCAGGACGTGATCGATCCGGGCGGTATTGTGCGCAGTCAGGTGGTCGAGACAGAGGATGGTGCGCTGCGCATTGTACTCAATGCCTCGCAATCGATCCGCACGCTGTCCTCCCGATTTATCGAGGAGTTCTTCGGCTCGGGTGTGCAGCACATCGCCTTTGCCTGCGCTGATATCCACGCCACTGCTGCGAGCCTCAAGGCGAACGGCATTGAGCTGCTGCCGATCCCTGAGAACTACTACGACGATCTCGAGGCCCGCTGGGACTTGTCAGCCGGAGAGATTGCGAGGCTCAAGGACGGCAACATTCTTTACGACCGCGACGGCAGCGCCGAGTATTTCCAGCTCTACACACCGACTTTCCAGGATCGGTTCTTTTTCGAAATCGTCGAACGGCGCGACTACACCGGCTTCGGCGCGGTGAACGCGCCGATCCGGCTCTCTGCCCAGGCACGGCTCGCCCGTCCGCCGGGCATGCCGCGGCGCTGAGGTGGATCAAGCCGCAGGACGTTCGCGTCCTATCTCCGACTGCTGACGGCGCATGCCGGTCAGCCAGTCGAACATGGCGGCGTTCGCCTCTGTGAAATTGCCGATCGTGACGTGCTGCACGCCGCTGTCCCGGCAATGGGCGGCGAGCTTGCCCTTCGCCAGTACGAGATCGCAGCGCTCGGCGATGCAGAAGTCCGAACGTCCGTCACCCACCATCACGTTGGCACCGAGCCCCATGAACCGCGCGTGGGCACACTTGCAGTTTCCCATGCCCATGCGGCAGTCGGATCGCATGTAGGGAAATTGCAGGGCCCAACGGTCGCCGCCCTGCCACTCGAGATGATTGGCGTAGAACGGCAGCTCGAGGCCCGCGGCTCTCAACATCGTCTCGACCAGCAGGTCCATTCCGTCCGACACGACCGTGACCCGCGCGCCATGACGGCGGCACAACGCGACGAACTCCGGAAAGGCGGGATCGATCCTCATCTGCATGACGAACCGGGCAATCTCTTCCGGTGTCGCCCGAATGAGCTGCACCTGACGTGCCATCGCCTCCCGCGACGTGATCCGCCCCTGCTGCCACTCCGCCTCGATATCCACCCACGACGGATCGGCGAACCGCGCCAACAGCGAGTCCGTCGGATCGTCCGGCGCAATGGTGCCGTCGAAGTCGACAAAGACGTCGATGGGAAGCACAGGCGCATGTCGGCTCGCGTGGCGGTCGAGAAGCATGGCTGAAGCCCTTTGGCTGAATGCATCTGTCTCGACCCTAAGCCGCCTCACCCAGATCCGCTGTTCCTGGCGTAACCGATCCAGCCACACACCTGCAGCGGGTCTCTTCCGCCCGTCATCCCGTGCGCGGTGCAGCGCGTAAGCGGTGCACCGCAGACCTGGGATTTTGCGGCTGGCAAGATTGTGCGCGTGGCAAGTTCCCGGATCAGCACCGCATCATTTCATGCTGCGGCGCATCCGGGATGACGGGTGGAATGGTGGCATCGGATGTGCCGATTCGGCCTACGCACCTGAAGCCAGCACCGGATGCCCCACGGCAGCTTGCTGGCGAAGTTCCTCAGACGCCCAGCGGTACGCCACTTCCATCAACTCGTCATGCCGGTGCCAGTCGAGGACACCAGCGTCTTTTGGCAGGGGCGGGACGAGGAGGAGGTCGCCGGCGCTCAAGTGGCGCTGGAAGTCCTGGCGATTGGCCATGAGGCTGCGCATCAGCACGGCGGCTGGGCCGGGGGCTTCGGGAAGTTCCTGGCGGCTGATCGGGTTGATGGCCCGGCGCATCAGATCGCCGCGCGAGGGGAGGCTGTAGTAGTCGACGGTAAAGCGCTCGAGCTGCGGCAGCATGAAGCTCACGACCACGTTGGGCCCGCACTTCAGTGCCCGCATGACGCCGACGGGTACGTTGTCCAACAGGCAGCCGTCGACCAGCATCTCGCCCTCCGCCGTGTAGACGGGCGGCAGAAGGGCCGGAATGGAGCTCGACGCGCGCACGGCTGCCCACAGGTCGCCCCGGCGGTGCCGGTGGAGGCTGTTGCGGGACAGGTTCGTCGAGACGGCGAAGTAGGGGATCCACAAATCCTCGATGTCGCTGTGGCCGATGTAGCGGGCGAGCTGATCGTCGAAGTGGCGATGGTCGAGCAGGCTGTAGCGCGGCCAGGTATAGCGGCCCATGGCCCGGTGGCTGACGAATATCTCGTGAACGGCGCGATTGACGTGGTCAGGATCGCCGCCCAGCGCGAACGCCGCGGTCATCGCGCTGCCGGCCGAGGTGCCGCCCATGATATCGAACCGGAAGCCGGCCTCGATGAGTGCCTTGTAAACGCCGACGTGCGCCGCGCAGAGTGCGCCGCCGCCACAGGCCACGAAGCCGAGCGCCGTGCCGTTCACGAACCGATGGAGGCGCTCCACATCAGCGGCATCGTCGAGTGCGACATGGTGGTGCATGGCGACCGAGCGCTGGTCGAGCCAACGCGCCGTACCGCGGATCTCTGACCGGTGCGCATGAAGCAGCACAAGGCGAATGGCGTCCGGCGCCAGGTGCTCGGCCGCGCGCTGCTCGAGCGGGCTCAGGCCGGGATCGGCATCGAACTGACCTACTGCGAGCACCATGTCCGCGTGGCGCAACACCTTCTCGGACCACGGCGTCAGCTCATCATCGGCGATGAACAGAATGGTCTGATACTGGCGCTCCAGCGCATTGAGCGCGCGCGTTGCCTCGGGTGTGCCGAGCTCCGCGTCGAAGCCCGGCACGCTCTGCGCCGAGTTGATGACGAGCGTCCTGTCTCCGGCGGAGAAGACCCGGCTCAGCATCTCCAGAAACTCCGGCGGCACGGGCCTGTTGCCGGCGCGGATGACGCCGATGGTGCGCGGACGCGGATCGGTCCTTGGCGCCTCGGCCGCCGTTGTCGTAGCGAGCCGCCTCGCCAGCGTTGCCGTCAAGGACCGCCAGATCGAGGGCTTGTTGACCGACAGGCGGTCGAACTGCTCGCGGCTGAGCTTCACGACCAGGCTGTCACGCAGGGCACGCACGGTTGCAGTGCGGTCCAAACCTGTGAGGAAGGCGATCTCGCCGATCGGCTGGTCGGGTGCGATCTCGGTGATCGGCGCCTCTCGACCCTCTCTCGTCACGACGAAGCGCCCCGAGAGCACGATGTACAAGGCATCCGCCGGCTCCCCCTGGCGGACCAGGGCCTCGCTGCGGCCGACCTCGACGATCTCCAGCTCGCCTGCGAGCGCAGCCATGTCTTCAGGGGAAAGATCCTGGAAGATCTCAACCGATTGCAGGGCCTGGGCGAGAGGACGCGACATGGACAGGTGATCTGGGGCACTCAGCATGCTGAACCTACCAGAGCCGGCCCGTCATGTCGCGCTCCCCGGCCGAATGTGTGGGGCCCGCGTCGATGTCTGGGTAAACCCGGTCATCCCGGAGCGGCAGCGGAACGCTCACGCGCTCAACCGGTTCTCAACCTGCAGCAGCTCGAGCCCCGCCGGACAGGCAGCCAGCGTGACCTGGATCAATGCCTTGAGCGTTGCCTGAGGCGAGCATCTGGTTCCTCGGTCATCTGCGGAGACACGTCTCGATGAGGTCTTTCGGACTGTTCACGGTCGGGGGCACGCTGGTCCAGGTCCACTGGAGCTTTTTCCTGCTGCTGGCCTGGTTCGGGGCCATCCAGTGGATGGCAGTGGGCCCGGAGGCAGCCCTCTTTGCGGTCATCTTCATTCTTCTGCTGTTCCTCTGCGTGCTCCTGCACGAGTTCGGACACATTTTCGCGGCCCGCCGCTACGGCATAAGGACGCCGACCATCACCCTGCTGCCGATCGGTGGCGTGGCCAGCATGGAGCGGATGCCGGAGAAACCGGGCCAGGAGGTGGTGGTCGCGCTCGCCGGGCCGGCGGTCAACGTCGTCATCGCGTTCGTGCTGATCGCCATTCTGGGGGCGCGTCTCGACCCGTCCGCGCTCAACCTGACGGAAAATCCGGGCACCAACATGGTGGCCCGCGTGGCCATCGCCAACGTCGCGCTGGTCGTCTTCAACCTGATCCCGGCATTCCCAATGGACGGCGGCCGCGTGCTGAGAGCGCTGCTCGCCATGCGCATGGGATTCGTGCGCGCGACGCGTGTGGCCGCCAGCATCGGGCAGATGTTCGCGATCTTCCTCGGCTTCGTCGGCCTGCTCGGCAATCCGCTGCTGATCCTGATCGCGATTTTCGTCTACTTCGCCGCCACCGCCGAAAGCCAGTACGTGGAGATGCGCTCGCTGGCCCGCGGCTATCTTGCCCGCGATGCGATGATCACGCAGTTCGAGGCGCTGAGCCCAACCTCCACAGCCGATGATGCCGCTGCGCTTCTCCTGCGGACCACGCAGCAGGAATTCCCCGTGCTCGACGGGACCGCGCGGCTGATGGGGATTGTCACCCGCGACGCCCTCATCGAGGCCCTGCGAGACCGCGGCGGGAGCACTTTCGTCACGGATTTCATGCACAAGGACGTGCCGGTGGTCACCGGACAAGCGACCCTCGACAACGTCGTATTGATGATGCAGCAGAAAAGCGCCCGCGCTGTCGCCGTCGCCGGCCCTGACGAGCGCCTGCTCGGGTTCATCACGCCGGAGAACTTCTCGGAGATGGTCATGATCGGCCGTGCGCGGGAGGCGTAAGGGGCCAACCCCGATCAGGTGCCTCGCAGCAGCCGATGGGCCTTCTCGATGATGCGCTGGGCGCCGTCGGTAAGCGAATAGGCGGCGATCTCGGTGAGCGGTACGAAACGGGCATCGCGGCAGTCCGTGGCGGCAATGGGCTCTCCTGCGAGCCAGCGGCCGTAGAATACGGCGAGCAGGAAGTGGGCCCCGAGCGCACCCGCTTCGTCGCGGATGATCACGTCATGGACGTCAGCGAGCCCCAAGAGCTCGACCCGGATCCCGGTTTCTTCGGCAAGCTCCCGCAGAGCCGCATCGCGCGCCGGCTCGCCTGGCTCGATGTGACCGCCCGGAAGGCTCCAGACGCCGCTCACGGGCGGCTTGCCGCGTTCCACGAGCAACACGGAGTCGCCGCGAAATATGGCGGCGCTGGCCGCGGCCTTTGGCCAGCGCGGCTCTGAAACTCCGGGGGGGTGAGCAGCGGTCATGTGATGGGCTCGTAATTGGTTGAAGCGCCCCGGAAGCACATTGCGGGCTTGCAGGGCGTCGAGACTGGATCGATAAGCGGGGCCATGCAGTTCCATCTTCGAATCACGATGGCCACGGCCGTTCTACTGACGTGCGAGATCAGCGTGTCATGAAGCTTTTCGTCGGACTGGGCAACCCGGGCGACAAGTACGCCGGCCATCGGCATAACGTCGGCTTCATGGCCGTCGAGCGGATCGCCGACAGGCATGGGTTCTCGCAATGGCGCCGCCGGTTTCAGGGCCAAACGGCCGAGGGGACCATCGGCGGCGAGCGCGTGCTGCTGCTCAAGCCATTGACCTACATGAACGAGAGCGGGCGTGCAGTCGGCGAGGCAGCGCGATTCCTGAAGATCGGCCTGGAGGATGTGATCGTCTTCCACGACGAGCTGGATCTTGCTCCCGGCAAGGTGAAGGTGAAGACCGGCGGCGGCAACGCGGGCCACAACGGTCTGCGCTCGATCAGTGCTCATCTCGGCAACGAGTTCGTCCGGGTCCGGATCGGCATCGGTCATCCGGGCTCGAAGGATGCCGTGATACCGTACGTGCTCCACGATTTCGCCAAGGCCGACCGGGAGTGGCTGGAGCCGCTGCTCGACGCCATCGCGGATGCGTCGGTCCGGCTTGCTGCGGGAGACACTGCGCGGTTTCTGACCGACATCGCGCGCGCCACGCAAGAAGGAGGGCGCGAGGCAGACCTGCCGGAGGAGCCCAAGGCCAGGCCGCCCCAATCCAAGCCGCGCCCGCATCCCGCCGGCGAGCGCATGGGAAAGCGGCAATCGGCGCTTGCCGAGAACCTGAAGCGCTGGCTCGCGGGCCGTTCGAAGCCGTGATGCAACAAGCGCCCGAAGTCGTGCACGCCGTGCACGCAAGGACCAGATGACATGGATGGAGAACTCTATCGCGCCATCATGCGGCACCAGGCGGGTGCCGTCACGGTGATCGCGGTCGGCTCGCCTGGCCGGCGCAGCGGGCTCACCGCAACGGCCGTCTGTTCCCTATCCGACGATCCGCCGACCATCCTCGCCTGCATCCGCCGAGCGGCGCGGACACACGACGTGATCCATCGCTTTGGCGTTTTCAGCGTGAACCTTCTCGCCTCGGATCAGCAGGAGATTGCGGAGCTGTTCGCCGGCGGCATGGGGCTGAGCGGCGAGGACCGGTTCATGGACGAAGCCTGGACGACGCTCGTCACCGGAGCACCGATCCTCCGCGGCGCGCTCGCGAGCCTCGACTGCCGTCTGGAGGAACAGCACGGGTTTGCGACCCATTCGATCTTCATCGGCTCCGTTCAGGACGGCACCGTGCGGGCTGAAGCCGAGCCGTTGCTGTATTTTCGCGGCGACTATTGGGATATCGGCAGCCGTTGAAGGGGCGGGCAGGGAAAGCATGAGCTCAGCTGCGGCGCAGATCATCGGACTTTATGAGCGCCATGCGCTTGCCTTTGACAATGCCCGCGGCCGCAGCCTGTTCGAAAGGACATGGCTCGACCGGTTCCTTGCACTCGTCCCGTCCGGAGCACGTATCCTGGATATCGGTTGCGGGTCCGGCGAGCCCATCGCCCGCTATCTCATCGAGCAGGGCCATGCCGTTACCGGCGCGGATTCGTCAGCGCCGATGATCAACCTGTGCCGGGAGCGATTTCCGGACCACGATTGGATTGTCGGCGACATGCGCACGCTCGATATCGGCAATCGGTTCGCTGGACTGATCGCCTGGGACAGCTTCTTTCACCTCACGCCCCAGGACCAGCGGCAGATGTTCCCGGTGTTCCGGAAGCACGCCTCACCCAAGGCCGCCCTGATGTTCACCAGCGGCCCGCGTCACGGGGAAGCCATCGGCACGTTCGAGGGCGAGCCGCTTTATCACAGCAGCCTGGACGGCGACGAGTATCGCATGTTGCTGGACGCGAACGGCTTCACTGTGGTGGCGCACGCGGTCGAGGACCCGAACTGCGGCGGCCACACGGTCTGGCTGGCGCAGCATCGTTAGAGTGATTTCTGCCCCACTGGAAACGGGCAGGCTTTCGTCCTCAAGCTCACGATCCCCGAGCATCTCTCGCTCACCGGCATGCCATCTCTTCCGCATGCCCACGTAGGTGGGCATCCAGGTCACCGCGCCACGAGGGTGCCAGCGAACATGGAAGGCGACGGGTACTGCGGGACCCGCTTCACTGCCGAGACGTGTCGGGACTCCCGCCTCCGCGGGAATGACGGTGAGCGAGAGGAGACTGAGCGGCCGAACTGGAAACTGTGCTAGGCCCGCTCTACTCCGGCCATCGCCTCCAGCACCGTGCACACCGAAGCCGTATCCTGCGACGCCTGCCCCATGGAGAGCGCTGCGCGGTAAACCGCCTCCGTTGCTGTGAAGAGCGGCGTCGGGCAGCCGAGCGCGCGCGCGAACGCGTCGATGACCTTCATGTCCTTTTGCCATAGCCCGATGGACATGGTGGCGGGCTCGTAGGTGCGGTCGGCCATCAGGGGTGCGCGCAACTCGAAAATGCGCGAGTTCGCGGCGCCGGCCGAGATCAGCTTGATGAGCTGGTGCGGGTCGAGGCCCGCCTTCATGCCGAGCACCATGGCCTCGGCGCTGGCCACGTTGTTGATGGCGACCAGCAGGTTGGCCACGAGCTTCATGCGCGTGCCGTTGCCGAAGGCGCCGACGTTGTGCAGCGCGCGCGTGCAGTCGGCGAAGGCGGGCGTAACGGCCTCGATTGCAGCCGCATCGCCGCTGGCATAGACGACGAGATCGCGGCTCTGTGCCTGGGCGCCCGTGCCGCTCAGCGGACAGTCGAGCAGGATATGCCCGGCGGCGGCGAGCGTCTCGGCGCCAGCGAGCTTGTCCTCCAGGGTCAGTGTGCTCATTTCGGCGACGATCCGGCCTTTGGGAGCATCGCTGGCGGTGATGGCGCGGGCGACTTCGTGGAAAGCGGCCGGACTGGGCAAACTGGTAAGGATGTGCTCGGCGGACTGTGCTACGGCGGCGGCACTTTCGACCACCTCGACGCCGTTCTTGCGCGCCTCGTCGATCCGTCGGGGATCGACGTCAGAGCCCACGACCGTCCAGCCGCGCTCCACGAGATTGCGCGCCATGGCACCGCCCATGGTGCCAAGGCCGATGATGCCGATGCGGCGAGTTGATTGCAAAGTCATGTTTTGATCCGCTGTCAGCCTGCTTTCCTGAGCGGCTGCTCTGCTGCCCGGCGAGGCATCTTCACAACCACCTTGATGGCATCGTCGATACGCTCGCGCGCGTAGCGCAGCGCGGTGGGAAGGTCCTCCATCATGAAGGTATGCGTGTGGATCTTCGTGGCGTCGAACCGCTTCTCGGCCATGAAGGCATAAGCCCGGTGAGTCGCACTCTTGCCCTCGCCGCGGATCCCGTAGACGTAGATATTGTTGCGGACGATGTGGCCGATATCGACTGTCTCCGGCTCGTGCGGGAACGCTGCAAGGCACAGCTTGCCGCCGCGGTTGAGCATTCTGGCCGCCTGATCGATAGCCCCCGGCGCGCCTGAAGTCTCGATGACGTAATCGACACCCTTGCTGCCATTCAGGCGGCGGACGGCTTCCACTGGATCTTCGCGGCGCACGTTGACAACGTGGTCAGCGCCGAGCTGCCGGCCGATCTCCAGGCGGTTGTCTCGCGTGCCGGTGAGAATGACCGGCGAGGCCCCCAGCGCCTTGGCGACAGCCGCGCCGAGCAGCCCGATCGGCCCGGGACCGATCACCACGACGCTCTCGCCGGCAACCAGTCCGCCGAGCTCCGTCAGCCCGTACATGGAGGTGCCGGCAGTGACCACAAGCGTGGCCTCCTCGTCCGACATGCTGTCGTCGATCTTGATCAGGGTGTTGATATTGTTGACCGCGAACTCGGCAAAGCCGCCGTCGGTGGTGAACCCGTTGGCGCGATGGCCCTTGTCTACGTCGCCGTAGTTGAGCCCGTAGTTCAGGCAGGACGTGTACATCCCCTGCCGGCAGCGCTTGCACTGGCCGCAGCCGGCATGGATCTCGACCGTCACCCGATCGCCGATCCTGAACTCGTCGACGCCGGGGCCCAGCGCGGCTACGGTGCCCATGTACTCGTGCCCCGGCGTGAAGTTCTTGTTGAACGGCGGCCCGCCCTGGATCATCGCGGGCGGGCCGCTGGAGATCACATCCAGATCGGTCGCGCAGATGGCGATGGCATCGACGCGCACCAGCACCTCCGCCCTCTTGGGCACGGGCACCGGCTTCTCGACGAGCTTCAGCTCGTTGGGGTCGCCGAGGACCCACGCCTTCATGAATTCCGGAACGGGAAATGCGGGGTCGGTCTTCACGCCGGGATGCGCGTACATTGAGATCAGCCTCTCAGTTTCTGACGGCGTCAGGCGGCGGTTTTGAGCCTGACCGAATCGGGGATGGGCAGCGGCTCGTTGGCGCTCTGTTTGAACTCGACGGTCGTGAACAGAAGATCGGTATCGCCGATGTTCTCGACGCTGTGCAGCATGTACTCGCCCGGCCCGTAGTTGAGGTGCTTCGTGTCGCCGGGGAAATGGCTCACGTCGACGATGCGGCCGTCCTCGAAATAGCCGCGCGCCTTCCCATGGCTGTGGCAGGTCCAGAAGTAGTCGAGCACGTGGCGGTGGAACGGGCAGCGCTTGCCGGCCGGCAGATGCAGATGCCAGACGCGGACGCGGTCCGTTTCGGAAACCAGCACGCTGCCGACGCAGCCGTTGAAGGCATTGGCGGCGATGTCGTCCTGCAGCTCCTTGGGCCAGTGGGCGCGGGGATTGTTCTCGGACATCTCTTCCTCCCGTCAGTTTTCGATCGATCGCGCCGCGATCACGGCACGAGAATGGTCGAGCCGCTGGTGCGGCCGGCCTCGAGGTCGCGGTGGGCCTGGGCGGCCTCGGCCAGCGGATAGCGCTGGCCGATCTCGGCCTTGAGCGCGCCGCTTGCCATCAGCTCCATGAGCTTGCCTGCGGAGGCCGCGTAATCCTCCGGCGTTGCCGCGTATGTCACGAGCGTCGGCCGCGTGAAGTAGAGCGAGCCCTTCTTCTGCAGCAGGCCCGCTTCGACCGGCGGCGGAGGACCGGAGGTGGCACCGAAGGATACGAAGAAACCGCGGGGTGCGAGGCATTCGATCGTCGTGTCGAACGTCGCCTTGCCGATGGAGTCGTAGACGACCGGCACGCCCTTGCCGCCCGTGATCTCTTTCACGCGGGCGACGATGTCCTCACGCGTGCGGTCGATCACCTCGACGTAGCCGGCAGCCTTTGCCTTCGCGCACTTCTCCGGGCCGGCCGCGACGCCGATGAGCTTGAAACCGCGCGCCCGCGCCCACTGGCCGGTAACCAGGCCGACGCCGCCGGCAGCTGCGTACATGAGCGCGAAGTCGCCCGCTTTCAGAGGGGCGCAGCGCTCCGTCAGATACTCGACCGTCATGCCCTTGAGCAGCACGGCGGCCGCGGCTTCCTCCGTTACGCCTTGGGGGATCTTCACCAGCCGCCAGGCGGGTACCACGCGCAGGTCCGCATAAGCGCCGGGCGTGCCGCCCTGGTAGGCCACGCGATCGCCAGGCTTCACGGCAGTGACGTCAGGTCCGACGGCCTCGACCACACCCGCTGCCTCATTGCCGAGCCCGGTCGGCGCCTGCATGGGGTAGGCGCCGCTGCGCTGGTAGACGTCGAGGAAGTTCAGGCCGCACGCGGTTTGGCGCATCAATGCCTCGCCAGGGCCCGGAGCGGCAACGTCGATATCGACGAGCTGCATCAGCTCGGGGCCGCCCTGCTTTTCGATGCGAATGGCACGCGCTTTCATAAGGCTTCTCCTGGTTTGTCAGGCCACCACGGCGGCACTGCCCAGCGCGTCGAGGACACGCCGGCGCGAGCTTTCCACGTGATCGCGAATGAGGGCGAGCGCCTGACGGCGATCGCGGCGCTGGATGACGTC
The DNA here is from genome assembly GCA_041687075.1 of Hyphomicrobiaceae bacterium. GTDB lineage: Bacteria > Pseudomonadota > Alphaproteobacteria > Rhizobiales > Hyphomicrobiaceae > ZC4RG25. The sequence continues at coordinate 28,390 of JAWLCO010000017.1, forward strand.
GATGATGCGGCCGTGCTCGGCTATGAAATCGGCGAGGTTCAATTCATCCCGGCTCGTGACGCTGACATAGGTGAGGCGATCGAACTGGTCGATCACGTCGCGCGCCATGCGGGCCAGCCGCGAGTTTCCGCAATGCGTCGCCAGATAGGAATGAAAGGCGCGGTTATAATCGATCCACGCCGGCAGCTCGATCGGCTCCGTCATTGTGCGGAAGTCATCCAGGGCGGAAAGAATTTCCGGCCCGGCGTTCTCGATCAGCCCGGAAACACACTCGCGCTCGAGCAACTGGCGGAGCTCGTAAAGTTCGCGCGCATCGGCAACCGAAACGGGCTTCACGCGATAGCCCTTCCGCGGCAGCACCTCGATCAGGTTCTGCTCCTCGAGCTTGAGCAGCGCATCGCGGATCGGAGATTTGGAGACCTGAAAACGCGCGACCAGCTGGCGTTCCTGAAGCTGAGAGCCGGGCCTGAGCGCGCACGAAAGAATATCGGCACGCAACTGCTGGAAAATGCTCGTGCGGACCAGGCGCCGGCCTTCCAGGGACTCATCCGTCACGCAGCTTTCTCCAGCAAAATGCACTTGCGGGCAGACCCGATTGTCGCGTTGCGATCTCACTGATATCTCAGATTGGCCGAACGGTTCAAGGCGTATGACAGAAGAACACGGGAAACACGGAAAAACTCCCATCATCAAAGTTCCGTTGACGTGCGCCGGGAATGGGTGTGAAATATCAGCAAAGATCACCATGGGGAGGAGCAGGCGACACCATGAGAGGGCTTATCCGCACATCCGCACTCGCAGTGGCGGTCCTGGCGACTGGCTTCGCCGGCGCCGCTGAGGCCGAAACGATCCGGCTCCGCATCGCCTCCGGGCACCCCGCCGTAAACACCTACGTCAATCTGATGACCAACTTCTTCGTGCCGGAGGTGACGAAGCGTGTCGCCGAGCGCACGGAGCACAAGGTCGAGTTCGTGGAGGGCTACGGCGGCGCCATGGTCAAGGTCGCCGATACGCTCGAAGCCGTACAGTCGGGGATCATCGACATTGGCGGCTATTGCTTCTGCTTCGAGCCGTCGAACCTGCCGCTGCACGCGTTCCAGGTCATGCTGCCCTTCGGCACCATGAGCCCGGTGAAGAGCGTCACGCTCACCCGCGCCGTTTATGATCGCGTGCCGATGCTCGGCGAAACATTCGAAAAGAAATACGGCCAGAAGCTGCTCGGGCTGATTGCCGACAACGGCTACAATCTCACGACCAATTTCCCCTGGAAGACCGTCGCCGATCTCAAAGGCGAGAAGATCGCGGGCGCGGGCCTCAATCTGAAATGGCTGGAGTATGCCGGTGTCGTGCCGGTGCAGTCGTCGCTGGTGGACGCCTATACCTCTTTGCAGACCGGCGTTTACGACGGCTGGATCATGTTCCCGTCCGGGGTCATGAACTTCAAGCTCTACGAGGTTTCGAAGTACTATACGGAGATCGGCTTCGGCGCGATCACGTGGCACGGGCTGACCATCAACTCGCGCCGGTTCGAGCGCCTGCCGAAAGAGGTTCAGGACATCCTTCTCGAGGTCGGCCGGGAGTACGAGGAGCAGACCGGCATCGTCAACGAGGCAAACTATGCGAAGCAGATTGCGCAGCTGAAGGAGCTGGGCGCCATCGTGAACCAGATCGACGACTCCGTGCGGGTCGAGTGGGCGACATCGCTCAAGGACTGGCCGAAGGAGAAGGCAAAGGAGCTCGACGCGGCCGGTCTGCCGGGCACGGAAGTGCTGAAAGCAGCGCTGGAAGAGGCCGAGAAGCTGGGCCACAAGTGGCCGGTGCGCTACGTGATCGAATGATCTGACGCAACAAGGTTGCCCGGAGCCTGGCATCAGGGCTCCGGGCCTATTGCCGCCCGTCCTAGAAGGTAACTTTCATGGTCGAAAAGCTTCTCGGGTGGATCGCCAGAACCTTGCTGATTCTGGCCTCGATGCTTGCTTTCGCGCTCTGTTTTCTCGTTGTCGCGGATGTGGTCGGCCGGGCCGGCTTCAACCATCCCGTTCAAGGGACGCCGGAAATCGTCTCCAGCTCCATCGTGGTCATCTGCTACCTGATGGCGGCCTACGCCATAATCAGCGGCGGGATGATGCAAGTTACTCTGATCACCGATAATGTGCCGCCGCCGGCACGGGCGGTGCTCGGCGTCCTCTCCTGTCTGCTCGGGGCTGCATTGTTCGGACTGATCGGTTGGGGCGCAGTCGAACGGTTCACGACAGCATGGACAAGCGGTGCCTACGAGGGCGAGGGGGCCTTGCGCGTGCCGACCTGGCCAGTACGGCTTGCAGTCCTCTCGGGCAGTGTACTCGCGGCGCTGGCCTACATCCTTCTTGCGGTGCGCGGCGTGCGGGCAGCTTTGCGCGGCGAGCCGTTCTTCTCGGGCGCCTCCCACTGAACGGACGAACATGTTCGACGCCTACCAGATGTTCATGCTCGTCGCGGTGCTGCTGGGCCTCGTACTTTTTGGCACGCACATCGCAGTGGCGCTTGGGTTCACGGCTGCTCTCGGCGTCTACATGATGATGGGCGACATGGAGGTGGTGACGAACTTTCTCGCCAACACCGCCTATGAAGCCATCCGCGACTACATCTTCGCCGTCATTCCGCTGTTCATTCTGATGGGCGAGTTTCTCGCCCGCTGTGGTGCGGCACGCGACCTGTTTGCGCTGGTCAACCGGGTGATGCGCTGGCTTCCGGGCCGGCTCGGGGTCACGACGGTTGTCGCCAATGCGCTCTTCGCGTTCGTGACCGGCGTTTCCATCGCCGCGGCCGCTGCGTTCTCGCGCATCGCCTACCCGGAAATGAAACGCCTTGGGTACCAGCGCCGCTTTGCGCTGGCTACCATCGCTTCGAGTGCGTGTCTCGGCATGCTGATCCCGCCCTCGGTGCTGATGATCGTCTGGGGGGTGATCACGGAGCAGTCGATCGGAAGCCTGTTTCTTGCTGGCGTCATCCCCGGCCTGATCGTCGTGGGTGCGTTCAGCATCTACATCATCGCCGTGGCCATCCTGAATCCCTCGATCGTCGGAGAGGCGAAGGCGCGGGCCCTTTCGGCGGCGGTGCCCGTCGTGAAGGAAGCCGAATCCGAACCGCCGCTGCTGGCGGCGATATTCAGCACAGGGCTCATCATCTGTCTCATTGTCGGCGTTCTCGGCGGGATCTGGGCCGGCTTCTTCACGCCCACGGAGGGGGCCGGCGTCGGCGGGGCCGGCGCGCTCATCATCGGCGTGATGAAGGGGCTGCGGCTCAAGGATATTTACGAGGTGGTGCTGACGGTGGGCCGCACCACCGCGCCGCTGCTGCTCCTGCTCGTGATGGCTCAGATCTATTCGCGCGTGCTGTCCATGACCGGTGTAACCGGGGCGGTGCAAACGTTCTTTCTCGATACCGGGCTTTCGCCGATTACCATTCTCAGCCTGATGATCCTGATCTGGTTCATCCTCGGCTGCGTCATCGACTCGATCTCCATTATCCTGCTGACGGTGCCTGTCTTCGCGCCGATCGCAACGGCGCTGGGCTTTGATCCCCTGGCGTTCGCCATCATCGGTATCATCGCCATCGAAGCGGGCCTGCTGACGCCGCCGTTCGGGCTCCTCGTCTTCACCGTGAAAGCGTCGCTGCCGCAAGAACGTGTTCCGGTCGGCGAAATTTTTGCGGGTTGTATTCCGTTCTGGCTTGTGCTGCTCGGCACGGTGGTGCTCATCATCTTCGTGCCGGAAACCGCCAACTGGCTTCCCTACCTCGGACGTTGAACAAAGGACCAACCATGCCTGCCTATTGGGTCGCGCGCTCGTGCATCATCGATCCTGTCGACTACAAGAAGTACACGGACCGCGTGCCCGGCATCATCGCCAGGTACGGCGGCAAGGTCCTGGCGCGGGGCGGAGATTACGAAATTCTCGAAGGGCCCGAGACCTTCCATCGTTTCGTCGTGATCGAGTTTCCGTCATTGGCGCAGGCCAAGGCGTGTCACGACTCGCCCGAGTACCAGGAAGCCTCAGCATTCCGGAAGAATGGTGCCGGTCAGGTCGAGCTGGTGATCGTGGAAGGCGGCGACGCTACGAAGTAGATCTCGTTCAACCGCTGAGCTGAAACACGACTGCCCCGGCCAGAACCAGCCCGACGGCTGCGAGCTTCGCAGGTGAAACGGGCTGCACCGGCAGGCCCCAGAGTCCGAACGTATCAGCAGCAATGGCTCCCAGCATCTGGCCGAGGATGGCGGCGAGCAGGAAGAGCACGCTGCCGGTTTTCGGCACGATGAGCAGGGCGCCGACGACGAACACCGCGCCGGAGATGCCGCCGATCCACGCCCACCACGGCGCGCTGGCGACGTATGACCAGTCCGGCTTGACCCGCACGGTCAACAGCGCAAACAAAACGACCAGGGTGAAGCTGACGCCGATGGAAAGTACCCCGGCGAGTGCCGGAGAGCTGAGCCGGCGCGCGGCTTCTGCATTGATGGGCCCTTGCCAGACCAGAAAGGCCCCGAGGGCGACGGTGGCGAGGAGTAGCGGCAGCCGGCTGACCAGATCGTGGAGCACTTATAATTTCCCTGATAGCGGGCGAGCGGCGGTCGCGCTCGACGCCCAGTTTCTTAGGAAGCCGCGTTTGGATCAGTCAACCAGTGCAATTCATCAGCCCAGGTGAACCGTCGACCGGTCCTCGGCGGACTGCGCAATCGCCTCCAGCACCTCGATATTGTGCACCATCTCCGCGTGGGAAAACGGGTAGCGCGCAGTACCGCGGATGCCGGCCGCGAACGCCTCCAGGTTTGCGACCACCGCATCGGTCCAGTCGTAGCGGGTGATCTCGTGCGGATGACCGGTCCGTGCCCGCACGAGCTCTGCCACGCCGCCCGGAGTATCGGGGTGGGTGTCGTTGCGCACCTCGACCCACTGCTTCGAGCCGAACACGTGCATGCGGATGAAGTGGGGCGTGTAGAGGACCGCGCTCAGCGTTGCCGTCATGCCGGCCTCGAAGCCGAGTTGGACAGTCACGACGTCGCCTGTCTCCCAACCGAGGACGCGTTTGGCCACCATGGCCTGGACCGTTTTCACCCGGCCGAACATGGAGATGTAAAGATCCGTCAGGTGAATGCCCATCGCCGTCATGCCGGCAGCTGGAGCCGTGGCCTTCGCCGTACGCCAATCACCCGGCGGGACATTGATGAGCTTGTCGTGGCTGAACGCGGCTTCGGCATGCATGATGGTGCCGAACGCGCCCTCACGGACCATCTCTGCCAGCGCCAGCATGGCCGGCTCGAAGCGTCGCTCATGGCCGATGCCAAGCTGCACGCCTGCCTCCACGCAGGCCTGCACGGAACGCCGGGCACTCGCCGCGCTGAGGCCGAGTGGCTTTTCGCAGAAGACGTGCTTGCCGGCACGGGCGCAGGCGATGACCTGCTCCTCGTGCAGCGTATTCGGCGTCGTCAGCACGACGGCCTCGATTTCCGGATCGGCCAGCACGGTGGCAAGATCGTCGACCGGCCTGATGCCGATCGCCGTTATCTCATCGTGACGGCTGGCAATGGGCTCGATGATCGCTTTGACGACAATTCTGGAGTTGTCGCGCAGGCGGGTTGCCATGTGCCGGCCCCACCAGCCGAAACCCGCGATCGCAATCTTGAGCCTGGGCATGTTTCCCCCTGTCGTGCATCAGGTTTGAATAGGTTTGGATCATGCGGGGCCGCAGTCTTGCAAGCTTTGCTGCGGGCATCCCGATCAGGTCAGGGCAGCCAGCCTCGCGTAACGGCCACGGTGAAAGACCAGCGGTGCCTTGTCGGTCGCTGAAAGCCGCTCGACCTTGCCGATGAAGATCTCGTGGTCGCCGCCCTCGTACTGGCGCCAGATGCTGCATTCGAGCTGCGCCGCGGCGCCTCGGATCAGCGGCACGCCCCGATAACCCGGACCCCAGTCGATGCCAGCGAACTTGTTCGATGCGGGGCGGGCGAATTGCGGGCCGAGCGGCGCCTGATCCTCGGACAGGATGTTGACCGCAAACGCGCGGTGATTGCGGAACGCACTGAGGCTCGGCGCGGTGAGCGACAGGCTCCAAAGCACCAGCGGCGGGTCGAGGGATACCGCATTGAACGAGTTGACCGTCAGCCCGACCGGGACTCCACCCTCGCCGAGCGTCGTCACGACGACAACGCCGGTGGCAAAGCATCCGAGAACATCGCGCAACTCCCGATCCTGCATCGCCGACGGGATCTCGTCGGCTTCGCGCCGGTCGAGGACCGGAGCAGCCCGGCAATTCGCATTGGCGTGGGTCATCTCGAAAGCATAAGTTGGGCAGAGTATCAGGACCAATTGTATTGCCTCATGTCGGATATCAGGATCACTGATCCCCATCGGTGCCATGAACAGCCTGAAACTGCAGCAGATCCGCCACTTCGTAGCCGTTTATGAGGAGGGCTCCTTTACAGCGGCGGCGCGCCGGGAAAATGCCACGCAATCCGGCCTTTCCATGCAAATCAAGGAGCTGGAGCTGGCGCTGGGCGCGCGCCTGTTCGATCGGCTGCCGTCCGGGGTTTCACCGACCACCATCGGCCGCCGGCTATACGAGCATTGCACCCGCATTCTCCGCGATATCAGCGATATGCGGAATGACATGACCGCGCTCTCGAAGGCCGTGACGGGTGATGTCCACGTTGGTCTGATGCCGACGTTCACGCGGGCCATTCTGGCGCCGGCGCTGCTCGCCTTCTCCGCCGCGCATCCTTACGTCAACGTGCGGATCACCGAGGCCTACAGTGGCGTCCTCACCCAGGAGGTCGCAAAACAGGTGCTGGATTTTGCCATCGTGCCACCAGGTCACGCGGGTCCGGCCATCCGTGCACACCGGATCGGCACGGATCGGGAGTATCTGCTGACCAGGGCCGATACGGACCGGCCGCATCTCTCGCCCGTCGAGCTGGCGCGGGAAACGACTCCCCTTCGCCTGATCGTTCCGGGTCCTTCGAACGCCCGCCGCGGACGCATCGACGCCTATCTCGAGGCCTGCTGCGTACCCGTTGCCGCCATTCTCGAGATGGACGCGATGATGGGGACGCTCGACCTCGTCGCCCGCTCCGACTGGGTGACGATCCTCTCCGGTGTGCTGTGTGCGCCGGATCGAGATGGCCGCATCCGCAAGCTCCATCCGCTGACCGGACCGGAGCTGCACGTGGACTACATGCTGATCGAGCCGAGCACGCGCAGTCTCTCTCCCGCTGCCCGGCTTTTTGCCGAGGCCATCACGGTCGAAATGCAGCGGCTGATCGCCGAGGCGGCCTGACGGTTTCCGTAACCGGTATCAAAAATCATGAAGAGCCAGATAAGGAATTATCATTCCGTCTTCTGGACCGGCCCTCTTATCGTGCGAATAGCGCGATGAGGCTGGGGAGCCGGTTCATGGAAGTGTCCTTTTTCACGATGCCCGTTCACCCGCTCGACAAGCCTCTGGCGCAGACGCTCAGGGAGGACCGCGAGGCTTTTCTTCTGGCGGACGAGCTCGGGTACGCGGAGGCCTACTGCGGCGAGCACACGACGGATCTCGCCGAGAACATTCCGTCCTGCGTCGCATTTCTCGCCAGCCTCGCCTATCAGACGAAGCGCATCCGGCTCGGCACCGGCACGGTGAATCTGCCCAACAGTCATCCTGCAGCCGTGGCGAGCCAGGTGGCCATGCTCGACCACATGCTCGAGGGACGGCTGAACTTCGGCATCAGTCCTGGCGGGCTCATGTCGGATGCGGAGGTGTTCGGCAATCTCGATCGCGACCGCAATGCCATGTTCGTCGAGGGCATCAACATGATCCTCGACATCTGGGCAGGCGAGGCGCCTTACGATCTCAAAGGCCGGTTCTGGGAGGTTTCGACGAGGCGCACGCTCATTGCGGAAATCGGGCAGGGCTCGATCATCGGACCCTACCAGAAGCCGCATCCGCCCATCATCGGCACGGTGGTGGCGCCGTACTCCAAGGGCGTGACGGCCATGGCGGCGCGGGGGTGGGAGCCGATCTCGGCCAACTTCCTGCTCAGCCAATGGGTCAAGACCCATTGGCCGAATTACGTGGAGGGCTGCGCTCAAGGCGGCCGTGCCGCCGATCCGGCCAACTGGCGCGTGGCGCGGTCGATCTTCGTGGCCGATGACGCCGAAACGGCCCGCCGCTACGCAACTGATCCGAACGGCCCTTACGTGTTCTACTATCGCCAGCTCCTGACGAAGATGCGGGCCGGCGGGCGCTTGAACCTCTTCAAGGAGGATCAGTCGATGCCTGACGACGCCGTTACGCTGGACTACGTCTGCGACAGGCTCGTCACATACGGTACACCGGACCAGGTTGCAGAAAAAATCCTGGCGCTGCGCGAGGAGATCGGTGACTTCGGCCAGATCGTGTACGTGGGGCACGACTGGACCGACCCTGAGCTGGCGCGGCGCTCCATGGTGCTGATGGCCGAGAAAGTGATGCCCACGATCAATTCGGCGATTTCCCCCAGCGCGTCGGCTCGTTAATCATTGGCCTGCATAGCAGAGTCGAGCCTGAGTGAAGGGGAAATGAGCTCAGCCGGGAAACGGGCCATCATCATCGGCGGATCGATGGGCGGTCTGTTCACGGGACTGTCCCTTCAGCGCGCCGGTTGGGATGTGGACGTTTTCGAACGCGTCGACGTCGAGCTTTCGGCCCGGGGAGCAGGCATCGTCACGCACCCGGAGCTCGATCAAGCGCTGGCCGGCGTCGGGTTGAAGCCGGACGCCACGCCCGGCGTTCAGATCGAGGAGCGGCGTACGCTCGACAGAGAAGGCAAGGTCGTCGCGCGGCACGCCCGCCTGCAGACGGCAACCTCCTGGAACGGCCTTTTTCGGCTGCTGCGAGGCGCATTTCCGAGCGAGCGCTATCATCTGGGCAGGGAGTTCGCCGGCTGCGAGGTGAGGAGCGATGCCGTCAAGGCGTGGTTTGCTGACGGTTCTTCCGAATCTGCGGACGTCCTGATCGGCGCCGACGGCATCAGGTCGAGCGTCCGCCGGCAGCTCCTCCCTGCAGCCGAGCCGATCTATGCGGGTTACGTCGCATGGCGCGGACTGGTGGACGAGGCGCGCTTCCCGGCCGCGGTTCACCGCGATCTCTTTCCGTACTTTGCGTTCTGCCTGCCGCCGGGCGAGCAAATGCTCGGCTATCCCGTCGCCGGCCGTGGCGACGACGTGCGGCCTGGGTATCGGCAATACAACTTTGTCTGGTACCGACCTGCCGACACGGCCACCTTGACACGAATGCTGACGGACGAAAGCGGCCACCGGCATGAGCTCTCGATTCCGCCGCCGCTGGTGGCGAAATCCGTCATCGAGGACATGCGGCTCGGCGCGGCCCGTGTGCTGTCGCCGCAGTTTCAGAGGCTCGTCGCGCTCACATCGGAGCCTTTCCTGCAGCCGATCTACGATGTCGAAAGCGAGCGTGTGAGCTTCGAGCGCGTGGCGTTACTGGGCGATGCCGCGTTCGTTGCTCGGCCGCATGTCGGCGCCGGCATTGCCAAGGCCGCCATGGATGCGCAGGCACTGGCCGCGGCCCTTCAGGAAGAGGACACGGTACCCGCAGCCCTGGCCCGTTACGAACGGGAGCGCATTCCGGAGGGGCAGAGGATCGTAGAGCAGGCCCGCCGGCTCGGGTCGTTCATCCGCGCGAACGCCGGAGCAGACACGGCCGACCGCGCATCGGAGCTGGAGTTGATCATGACGGACACGGCGGTACTCGACTTCTTGCGAGGGTAGCGGCTCAACAAGCTCCGCTTAAGCTTGCCACCTCTCCAGCGCCGTCTCGTCGCTATCACGGGCGTCGACCCACTGGCCGGTGCCGTCCGGAGCGGTTTCCTTCTTCCAGAAGGGAGCGCGCGTTTTCAGGTAGTCCATCAGAAACTCGGCGGCCTCGAAGGCGGCGTGGCGGTGGGCGGAGGCGGTGATGACGAGCACGATGTTGTCGCCGGGCTTCAGCTCGCCTGTGCGGTGGATGATGAGGCTTGCCTGCAGCGGCCAGCGGCTCTGCGCCTCGGCCTCGACACGGGCCAGTTCCGCCTCCGTCATGCCGGGGTAATGCTCCAGCGTCATGGAGGTGATCGGCTGGCCTTTCGCCTCGCCGCGGACGAGCCCTGTGAACGTGACGACGGCGCCGATGTCCCTGCGCTCTGCCGTGAGACGGCGGATCTCCGCGCCAACGTCGAAGTCCTCCCGCTGGACGCGAACGGCCATGGCGTCAGCCTCCCGTCACCGGGGGAAAGAAGGCGATCTCGCGAGCTCCGCGGATGCTGGCCGACGAGCGAACGTGCTTCTGGTCGATTGCGGCGCGGATCACATCGGAACGCTCGAAGGCGGCCGCATACTCGGGCCCGCGCTCCTTCACCCAGCCCACGAGGTCCGCAACCGTTTCGAGCCCGGCGGGCAATTCGACCGTCTCCTCGGCGCGCCCGACCTTCTCGCGCACCCAGGCGAAGTAGAGGAGCTTGACTGTCGTCCTGGCAGTGTAGGGCTCAGTCATCAGGTCCAGATCTCACTCGTCACCGCCGATGGCATGCTGCACCGCGGCCCGCAGATAATCGTAGCCTGTCCACAGGGTGAGTAAAGCCGCCAGCCACAGCAGCGCCAGACCGCTCGCCGTCACCACGGGCAGGAGCTTGTCGCCGGCCGGTCCGGCCAGCAGCACGGCAAGCGCAATCATCTGCAGGGATGTCTTCCATTTGGCGAGCTGCGTGACGTGGATCTTGACGTTGAGCTCAGCCAGGAACTCGCGCAGGCCGGATACGAGAATTTCGCGGCACAGAATGATCACCGCCGCCCAGACGTGCCAACCGTAGATCGTGTTGATGTGGGTGAGCATCAGCAGCGTCGTGCCCACCAGCAGCTTGTCTGCGATCGGGTCGAGCATGCGGCCGAGTGCAGACTGCTGCTGCCACGCGCGTGCCAGATACCCGTCGAGCCAGTCCGTCACGCTGGCCAGGACGAAGAGCGTGAACGCCGACCAGTGCGCAACGTCCCCGCGCAGAAAGAAGAGGCAGGCGACCAGCCCCGGGACAGCGGCGATGCGCCCGTAGGTCAGTACGTTAGGCAGGCTCATTACGAGGGGTCGCGAGGCGGCGTGGTGCATAGTAGGGCCAGATGACACTTGAAGGGTTGGAGCGTCAATGGGGAGCGGCAATGGGTGGCCATGGGGTATGTCTGCCGACTGTTACGACCTCATGTCATTGCAGGACCAGTGTGCTACAGGTGCGCACTTCGGCATGAGAAAGCAACTACGACCTGGATCACCGTATGACACCGCAACTGCGTCCGGACCTGGCTGCCCCCACGCCCGAGCTTATCGGGAGAATGAGGGAGATCGTGGGGCCGGAACACGCGCTGACAGATCCCGACCAGCAACTCCCCTACCTGCGCGAATGGCGTGATCTCTTCATCGGCCGCACGCCCTTGGTTCTGCGGCCGGGCTCGACGGAGGAGGTTTCGCGCATTCTGGCGCTTGCCAACGAGGCGCGGGTGGGCGTGGTGCCCCAGGCGGGCAATACGGGCCTTGTCGGTGGGCAGATGCCGTTCGAGACCGGTAACGAGATCGTGCTCTCGGTATCGCGGCTGAAGCAGGTGCGGGACATCAACCCGGCTGCCTACAGCATGACGGTCGAGGCAGGATTGACGCTCGCCGAGTGCCGGGCCGCGGCGGAGCGTGCCGAACGCCTTTTCCCCCTCAGCCTGCCCTCGGAGGGGACGTGCCAGATCGGCGGGAACCTCGCCACGAATGCCGGCGGCGTCGGGGTGCTGGCCTATGGCAATGCACGCCAGCTCGTGCTCGGGCTCGAGGTGGTGCTGGCCGACGGCCGTGTAGTGCCAGGGTTGAAGGCGCTGAAGAAGGACAATACCGGCTACGATCTGAAGGACCTGTTCATCGGCTCGGAAGGCACTCTTGGCGTCATTACGGCTGCGGTGCTGAAGCTTTTCCCACGCCCCGCCGAGAGCGCGACGGCGATGGTGGCGCTGGCCGAGATTTCCCACGCGCTCGACCTCTTCTCGCTGGCGCAGGAGACGGCAGGCCGGTCTGTCACAGCCTTCGAGTTCATTCCACGCATCTGCATCGAGTTCGTGCTGCGCAACATCCCCGGCACCCGTGAGCCGTTCCCGAAGTCCTATCCCTGGTATGTGCTGATCGAGATCTCGGGTGCCAAGCCGGACGGGCAGGCCGCGCGCGAGATGGAGGACGTGCTCGGCCAGGCGGCGGAACGTGGTCTGCTGCTGGATGCCGTGCTCGCCAGCTCGCTCACCCAGGCCCGCGAGCTATGGCGCCTGCGCGAGGGCATCTCGGAGGCGCAGAAGCCCGAGGGCGGCAACATCAAGCACGACGTTTCGGTGCCGATCGCGCGCATCGCCGAGTTCATCGAGCGCGCCGACCGCATCGTGGAATCGATCTGTCCGGGTGCGCGGCCGCTGCCGCTCGGCCATTTCGGAGATGGGAACGTCCACTACAACATTGCCCAACCGATCGGCATGAGCAAGGAGCGCTTCCTGGAGCTGTGGGAGCCGATCACCAGCGCGGTGCATGCTCTCGTCGCTGAAATGGACGGTTCCATCTCAGCCGAGCATGGCATCGGACGCATGAAGCGCGGGGACCTTGCCCGCTACAAGAGCCCGGTCGAGCTCGACCTGATGCGGCGCATCAAGGCCACGTTCGATCCGAACGGGATTCTGAACCCGGGGAAAGTGCTGTGATCGGAGCGTGAAGTCGTGAAATGGCCAAGTCGTGAAGTCGTGTTCTGGAGCAAGCTGCCCCTCACGACTTCACGATTTCACGACTTCACGATCTCACCTGCCCACCTACTTCCGCTCGCTTCGCCCTGAGCGGCCTCAGCAAGACAGTCCTCTTGCCGGCGATGGTGGCGACGACAGGTGCTGTGATGGAAGCGTGAAGTCGTGAAATGGCCAAGTCGTGAAGTCGTGTTCTGGAGCAAGCTGCCCCTCACGACTTCACGATTTCACAATTTCACAATTTCACAATTTCACCTGCCCTCTCACTTCTTCTCGCCTTCGCCCTCGGCGGCCTCAGCAGCGCGATCCTCGTCGGTCCTCTTGCCGGCGATGGTGGCAACGGTGAAGTCGCGGTTGGTGATCGTGGGGCGCACGCCTTCGCCCAGCGGTACGGCGGAGATGTGGATCGAGCGTCCGATCTCCAGGCCCGTGAGGTCGACGACGAAAGCTTCCGGAATGCGGTCCGGCGGGCAGGTGACCTCGACCTCGTGGCGCACGATGTTGAGCACGCCGCCGCGCTTCAGGCCGGGTGAGGCTCCCTCGTTGATGAAGTGGACCGGGACCACGACGCGCACGTAGTCGGAAGCGCCGACACGCTGGAAATCCACGTGGAGCGGCGTGTCCTTCACCGGGTCGAGCTGAACCTCGCGCGGCAGCACGCGGCGCTTCTGGCCGTCGACGTTGATATCGATGACGGTCGACAGAAAGCGCCCCTTCTGCACGACCTTCCAGAGCTCGTTGGCCTCGAGCGCGATGGTCTCGGGCTCCTGCTTTTCACCGTAGATGACGGCCGGGATTTTCCCCTCGCGACGCACTGCCCGGGCGGCCCCCTTACCGGCCCTGGGACGCGCCGTGGCCGGGATCTCGACAACTTCAGCCATGGCTGTTCTCCAATAAGTAAAGGGCCGCTACCGGCCCGCGCTGTTGTCCTCGGCCTCCAAGGGTGCCGCAGGATCCACGTCTCATGTCACTGAGATGGGGCGCCTTATACCCGCGGGGACGGCAATTGACAATCAGGTCGGCTTTGAAACCCGGGCACCCGGAATGGAGGCCGGGGGTGCCTGCTATAAACTGCATGCGGCTACCAACACGCTGAATTCCATGCCTTTCCGCGTACATCCACCGCATTGAAGATCATAAAGCGCGACACCCCTTAACGGCGTGGTGACGCTTTTGCGTCATGATCCGGATGCTGAGGGGGGCATTGGGGGCTGCGTCATGTATGGCACTATGGCTGTTTCCGGAGCAATGGGCGGAGCAGCGATCTGTCTGCTTGCCGGGCTGGTCGGCACCAGGGCCGTGCTTGCGGCCGCCGTGAACAATGCGCAAAAGCACATTTTGAGAGTGGCTCTCAAATGGGGCGCTGTTTACGCCGCCTGCGTCATGGCCATCATCCTGCTGGCCGCCTTCGGGGTGCTGCCGAACTGGGCCTTTGCCCTGGCCGCTCTCCTGTGGTTTGGCCCCTTGCTGCCGGCGCTCGGCTGGGCTCATCGTCGGCTCGACGCGGCTGCCCGACGGGCAGAATACGGCGCCTCGCCATCGGCGGCGTGAAATCATGGCCAATGGTCACTGCTGGCGGCGCCTCTCTTCTCCGCTACGCTGCCACGGCCAGCGGCCATCGAGCTCCACCTGGATGCTGATGCTGAGAAACGTGCGGATCAGCACGATGACGGCCAGCGAAAGCACGTTCTCGAGCGATGGATGGACAGCGACGGTGCGCACGAGATCACCGGCGATCAGCACTTCTATCCCGAGCAGCAGCGTGCGGCCGAGGCCACGACGGTAGTTGCGGAACGCGTCCATTTCACCAGCGCGCAGTTGGTCGAGATAGCGCACGGTCGCGAAGAGGAACCCGATCACGATGACCAGGACGGCGGCGGCCTCGAGGAGCTGACCGACAACGGCGATGAGCGGGCCACCCTGGTTCATCATCCCGAAACCTCCGTACCGCAGAACTTGCCGGCGGCCCCAAGGGTTCGCGGCCTGACCGGAGTCCACCCCGGTGCTGTCGGCCGGCCGCCTGGGTGCGCCGCGCCCCGATTTGCACCCCGTTCGCCGCGTGCTATTCACCGCGCGGAACGTCAAATCGTGCCCAGAAGGGGCTCTGCCTGCCATGAAGGACATTCTCGATGAGCTGGAGCGGCGCCGTGCTGTGGCACGGCTCGGCGGCGGCGAGGCGCGCATCGCGGCCCAGCACAAGCGGGGCAAGCTGACCGCCCGCGAGCGCATCGATCTGCTGCTCGACGAGGGCTCGTTCGAGGAGTTCGACATGTACGTCGAGCACCGCTGCACGGACTTCGGCATGGCGAAGACGAAGGTCCCGGGCGATGGCGTCGTCACCGGCTGGGGCACGATCAACGGCCGCGTGGTCTACGTGTTCGCCAAGGACTTCACGGTGTTTGGCGGCTCGCTGTCCGAGACGCACGCCAACAAGATCATCAAGATCCAGGACATGGCCCTGCAGAACCGGGCGCCTGTCATCGGCCTCTTCGATGCCGGCGGCGCGCGCATTCAGGAGGGCGTGGCGGCGCTGGGCGGCTATGGCGAGGTGTTCCTGCGCAACGTGCTGGCCTCGGGCGTCATCCCGCAGATCTCGGTGATCATGGGCCCGTGCGCGGGCGGCGACGTCTACTCGCCTGCCATGACGGACTTCATCTTCATGGTCAAGGACACGAGCTACATGTTCGTGACCGGCCCGGACGTGGTGAAGACGGTCACGAACGAGACGGTCTCGGCGGAGGAGCTGGGCGGCGCAAAGGTTCATACAACCCGCTCGTCCATTGCCGACCACGCCTACGAGAACGACGTCGAGGCGCTGCTGCAGATGCGGCGGCTGATGGACTTCCTGCCGTCGAACAATCGGTCCGGCGTTCCCGTTCTGCCGACGAAGGACAGCGCCGACCGCGTGGAGCCATCGCTCGACACGCTGATCCCGGACAACCCGAACAAGCCCTACGACATCAAGGAGCTGATCCTGAAGGTCGCGGACGAGGGCGATTTCTTCGAGATCCAGGAGGCGTTCGCGAAGAACATCGTCGTCGGCTTCGCCCGCATGGAGGGGCGCACGGTCGGCATCGTCGCCAACCAGCCGCTGGTGCTGGCGGGCGTGCTCGATTCGGATGCCTCCCGCAAGGCGGCGCGTTTCGTCCGGTTCTGCGACTGCTTCGACATCCCGATCCTGACGTTCGTCGACGTTCCGGGCTTCCTTCCGGGCACGGCGCAGGAATACGGCGGCCTCATCAAGCACGGCGCCAAGCTGCTGTTCGCCTACGCCGAGGCGACGGTGCCCAAGGTGACGGTGATCACGCGCAAGGCCTACGGCGGTGCCTATGACGTCATGAGCTCCAAGCACATCCGCGGCGACGTCAACTACGCCTGGCCGACTGCCGAGATCGCCGTGATGGGCGCCAAAGGCGCGGCCGAAATTCTCTATCGCTCAGAGCTCGGCGACCCCGACAAGATCGCTGCCCGTATCGCGGAATACCAGGACCGCTTCGCCAACCCGTTCGTTGCGGCGGAGCGGGGGTATATCGATGAGGTAATCCGGCCGCGGAACACGCGCCGGCGGATCTGCCGCGCGCTCAACATGCTGCGCAACAAGACGGTAGAGAACCCCTGGAAGAAGCACGACAATATTCCGCTGTAGGCAGTCGACCAGAGCAAATCTGAACAATGTTCAAAAAAATTCTCATCGCCAACCGTGGGGAAATCGCCTGCCGGATCATCAAGACGGCGCGGCGGATGGGGATCAGGACGGTTGCCGTGTATTCGGATGCGGACCGCGATGCGCTGCACGTCGAGATGGCGGACGAGGCGGTGCACATCGGGCCGCCCCCGGCGGCGCAGTCCTACCTGGTGATCGAGAAGATCGTCGAGGCCTGCAAGCAGACGGGCGCGGAGGCGGTGCACCCGGGCTATGGGTTCTTATCCGAGCGGGAGGCGTTTCCGCTCGCGCTAGCGGAAACGGGCATCGTGTTCATCGGCCCGAATTCCAAGGCAATCGCGGCCATGGGCGACAAGATCGAGTCGAAGCGCATGGCCGCACGCGCGAAGGTCTCGACGGTGCCCGGCTATCTGGGGGAGATCGCCGACACTGCCGAGGCGGCCCGCATCGCCGAGGAGATCGGCTATCCGGTGATGATCAAGGCCTCGGCCGGCGGCGGCGGCAAGGGCATGCGCATCGCCAGCAGCCGCAAGGAGCTGGAGGAGGGGTTCGATGCCGCCCGCTCCGAGGCGAAGGCGAGCTTCGGGGACGACCGGGTCTTCATCGAGAAGTTCATCGTCAACCCGCGGCACATCGAGATCCAGGTTCTGGGGGACAAACACGGCAACGTCATCCACCTCGGCGAGCGCGAGTGCTCGATCCAGCGCCGCAACCAGAAGGTGATCGAGGAGGCGCCGTCGCCGCTGCTGGACGAGAAGACCCGCAAGGCGATGGGCGAGCAGGCCGTCGCGCTGGCCAAGGCAGTGAACTACGACTCGGCGGGCACGGTGGAGTTCGTGGCCGGGCAGGACAAGAGCTTCTACTTCCTCGAGATGAACACGCGCCTGCAGGTCGAGCACCCGGTGACGGAGCTCATCACCGGTATCGACCTCGTGGAGCAGATGATCCGCATCGCCGCCGGCGAGGAGCTGAAGCTGCGCCAGAAGGACGTGACCTTCACCGGCTGGGCGGTCGAGAGCCGCATCTACGCAGAGGATCCTTTCCGCGGTTTCCTGCCGTCGATCGGGCGCCTCGTGAAGTACCGCCCACCCAAGGAGGGCTCGGGCGATGGCATGACGGTGCGCATCGACACCGGCGTGGCCGAGGGCGGCGAGATCTCGATGTACTACGACCCGATGATCGCCAAGCTCATCACGCACGCACCGACGCGCAAGGCGGCCGTCGAGCTGCAGGCGCAGGCGCTCGA
>JAWLCO010000018.1:0-20000 GCA_041687075.1 Hyphomicrobiaceae bacterium
ACGTTCCCGGGTGCAGCGGAGACCGCCGACATGTTCATCGAAACCACAGATGGTGCCTACGTGCCGCTGCCGGTGAAGACGGCTATGGAGGGCAACAGGGTCCGCTTCGAAGTCGACCTGACGCAGGAAGCCGGGGCCGACGAACTGCGCGGCAAAACCTTACGCATCACGACGGTCTCGGAGGCGGGCCAGTCGGAGACCTCCTGGACGATCGAGTAAGTTAACGGCTTTCTGATGAAACCCCGCTTTAAGCTGCGCACGACTGCGTATACGGTCCGATGCGGTACCTTCAGCAGGTACGCTGACAGAAACTCCCGGAGAGCATCATGACGATCAACGTAGGCGATCGGCTGCCCGAAGCGACTTTCACGGTAATGGGCCCCGAGGGTCCGAAGCAAGTGACGACGGATGACGTATTCGGCGGCAAGAAGGTGGCGCTGTTCGCCGTTCCCGGCGCCTATACACCGACCTGCCACAAGCAGCACATGCCGGGTTTCGTCGCCAACGCGCCCGAATTCCAGGACAAGGGCATCGACATGATCGCCTGCACGTCGGTGAACGACATCTTCGTGCTGACGCAGTGGGCCAAGGACACCGGCGCTGAAGGCAAGATCACCATGTTGTCCGACGGCAATGCGGACTTTGCCCGCAAGCTTGGACTCGATATCGACCTTTCCGCCCGCGGCCTCGGGGTGCGCTCCAAGCGGTATTCCATGATCGTCGACAACGGCGTGGTCAAGGTCCTCAACGTCGAAGACGCCCCGCCCCAGCACGACAAATCGAGCGCCACGGCCCTGCTGGCCTGCTCGTTCTGAGACTTCTCGAAACGGTCATCCCGGTGCGCGCCTGCCCCGGCGAAGGCCGGCGTCACCGGGATCCGACTTGCGGTTCGCTCCGGCTCCCAGTGTTCGCTTGCGCCCCGGGCACGAGGCCCCGGGAGAGCCAGCTTGATGGCGCGGACCTATCCCACCGACAGGTAGCTCGTCATGATATCCGGGTCGGCCCGGGTTTCGGCGGCCGACCCGCGGTGGACGATCTCGCCCTGTTCGATGATCGTGGCCTGATCGGCGATCTCGAGCGCGATTTCGGCGTTCTGCTCGACAAGCAGGATGCCGATCTGCTCGCCCTTCAGGCGCACCAGCGTGTCAACGACGATATCGACGATGACCGGCGCCAGCCCCTGAGATGGCTCGTCGAGCAGCAGGAACTTGGGGCCGGACATGAGCGCCCGCCCGATGGCGACCATCTGCTGCTCGCCACCGGAGAGATGGCCACCCAGGCGCCCGAGCAGAGGCTTGAGCGGAGGGAAGAGCTCGAGAACGCGCTCTGCCGGCCAGGCAGACCCCGGGTACTCACTGATGGCCAGGTTTTCCTCGACCGTCAGACCCGAGAATACGCCACGATACTCCGGAACGTAGGAGAGACCCGCGCGCGTGATGAGGTGTGGCGGACGTCCGCCGATGCTCTCGCCATCGAGGGTGATGGAGCCGGACCACTTGTCCATCAGCCCGAAGATGGTCCTGAGCGTTGTTGTCTTGCCCGCACCGTTGCGGCCGAGCAGCACGTGGATGGTCCCCTGCTCCACGATCAGCGAGATGTTCTGCAGGACATGGAAGTTGCCGTAGTAGGCGTGAACATTCGCGAGTGACAGGCTCATGCACGCCTCCCCAAATAGGCCTCGCGGACCCGGGGATTGGCGCGAATTTCCTCCGGCGTCCCCTCCGCCAGCACCTCGCCGAAGTACATGACCGTGATCCGGTCCGAGATCTTCATGACCACGTCCATCTTGTGCTCGATGAGCACGATCGTATAGCGGCTCTTGAGGCCCTCGATCAGGTGCATCACGCGTTGCGTATCGGAGCGGGACAGCCCGGCCGTCGGCTCGTCGAGCAGCAGCAGCTTGGGCTTCGGGGCAAGCGCAATGGCAAAGTCGAGCAGCCGCTGGTCGCCGTGTGCCAGCTCGGTCGCGGGCGCGTCCGCATAGCGGGCAAGCCCGACCTCCTCGAGGGTCTGGTAAATGGTTTCCGTCACCTCAGGGTGGGCATCGGCCGGGCGCAGCACCTCCACGCGTGTGCCGGCGAAAGCGCGAAAGGCGGAAACCCAGACATTCTGGGCGACCGTCAAATTCGAAAAAATGCTCGTGCGCTGAAACGAGCGGGCGATGCCGAATGCAGGCAGCTCATGGGGTCTGCAGCCCGAGATGACATGGCCGGCAAAGCGCACCTCCCCCGATGTCGGCTTGAGCTCGCTGGTGATGCAGTTGAAGAGCGTCGTCTTGCCAGCACCGTTCGGACCGATCACCGTGTGCAGTGCTCCCGGTGGCACCTGGAAGCTGACATCGTTGACGGCCTTGACCGCGCCGAAGTGCTTCGAAACCGAGATGCACTCCAGACCCGTGCTCATGACCCGGCCTCCATCTGCTTGGCCTTGGCGGCTCCGCGCCTGTGCGTAAGCTTGCCCGCCACAAGCTCGGCCATGCCCGCTATCCCGGTCCTGAAGAACAGGACGACCAGGGCGAAAACAATGCCGAGGATCATGGGCCAGCGATCCCAATATTGGGATACGGTCTCCTGAAGCCAGGTGTAGAACGCGGCGCCGATAACCGGGCCTATGAAGCTCCCGCTGCCTCCGAGCAACGTCATGAAGACGATGTCGCCAGAAAAGCGCCAGTCGATCTTGTCGATGGGAACGATGCCGAAGACGAAGGCGAAGATCGCCCCGGCAAGGCCGGTAAACATGCCGGCCATCACGAACGCGATGAGCTTGTAGCGCCCGACGTCGTGCCCCGTCGCGGCCGCACGATCTGGATTATCGCGGATCGCCTGCAGGATGCGCCCCGTCGGACTGTTGACGAAAAGCTTCATCACGCAAAGCGCGCTGACGAACACCAGCACGGTGAAAATGTAAAACGACCATTGGTCGTCGATGATCGAAGGCCGGCGCACGCCAGGCAATCCATCCTCGCCACCCGTCATGGTGGTCCAAGAGTACGCGATGAAGAACACCATCTGATTGAACGCGAACGTAATCATGATGAAGTAGAGGCCGGACCGGCGCACGCAGACGAGGCCGATCAGGAATGCGGCGACGGCCGAGAAAAGCATCGCGGCGGGGATCGCCAGAAAAGCGGAAAAACCAAACTTCGTAGTAAGAATTCCGGCGCAATAAGCGCCGACGCCAAAGAACAGGGCCTGCCCGAAAGACAGCATGCCGGTATAGCCGAGCAGCAGGTTCGTCGCGACTGCCGCTATGCCGAGCGTCAGCACTTCCGCCGCGACGACCGGCCTCTGAACGAACGGGAGCGCCACGATCAACAATACGATGACGATCAGGCTCGGCAGACTGAATAGTTTCTGCATCTAACGTGTCCCGAAGAGACCCTGCGGTCTCAGGATAATGGTCAAGCCCATGAGGACGTAGATTGCGATGTTGGAGGCCTCGGGCCACCAGATCGTGGTCATGCTCTGCGCTATTCCGATGAGTATCCCCGAAGCGATGGCTCCCAGGATGCTGCCCAGGCCTGCAATGACCACGATGACAAAGCTGATAGGCAGCATGTCCGCGCCCATGCTCGGCGTCAGCCCCATGATCGGTGTGGCCAGCCCGCCGGCCAGTCCCGCCAAATAGGCGCCGAGCGCGAACGTCCACATGAAAACGCGATTGATGTCAGTGCCGAGCACAGCCACCATCTCGCGGTTCTCCATGCCGGCCCTGACGATCGCGCCGATGTTGGTTCGCGTCAGAAACAGCCAAAGGGCGACCGTGATCAGAACCGTCATTCCGATCAGGGCAAGTCGATAGGCCGGATAAACGGTGAAACCGAGATTCACGACGCCCGACAGCGCTTTCGGTGTCAGCACCGAGAACCCGACCGGCCCCCAGATGAGGATGATGGCTTCCTGCAAAATCAGCGCCATCGCGAAGAGGAAAAGCAGCTGATAGTCGTGATGCGCTGCGTAAAGGCGTCGGACGCCCTGGCTCTCGATGACGAAGGCGACCAGGATCACCAGCAGCGGGCCGATGAGCACTGCGAGGTAAAAGGAGCCAGTCAGGTTTACGATCGTATACGTGAAGTAGGCGCCGAACGCATACAAACCCCCGTGTGCGAAATTCGGAATGTTGAGCATCCCGAGCACGAGTGTCAGGCCGACACCGACGAGCGCATAAAGCATCCCGGTCGCAAGACCGTTCAGCAACTGGCTGGCGATCAGAAAGGTCATGAAAGTTCCTGCAAGGTGCGGGCGGTCAGGGCCAGATCAGGTGCTGCACTGGCCCCATGGTTAGGACCAATGCAGCACGTTGCACTCAGAACCCGCCGATGTCCTTGCACTCGTTCAGCTCGGGCGGCTGCTGAACCGAACTCTCATCTATGACGGTGGCGAGGTCGTACTCGTCCTTCATTTCGGACTTCGACTTCGTCTTGAGGATGAAGTAAGGCCGGTTGATCTGGTGCGTCTTCGCATCAACCGACGTCTCGCCGAGGATGGTTTTGCCCTTGTAGCTTTCCAACGCTTCGATCGCCTTCTGTGGCTCGGCGCTGTTGGCGAGCTGGATTCCGGCCAGGATCGCCTGCGTCATGCCGTAGGCCGCTGCTGGCGCATATCCCGGAGGAATGCCGCCGCTCTTCTTCCTGTAGGCCTCGACGAAGGCTTTGTTCTCGGGATTGTCGATCGTCCAATAATAGTTGGTTCCGACCTGGAGGTTTTCGCGCATTTCCGGATCGAGCTGGATCAGCTCCTCGGTTCCCGATGACCAGGCCATGATCACCGGCTTCTTGGGCGTAAAGCCGAAGTTATAGATCTGGCGCAGTGCCGTTACCGCGTCGATGCCGAAGTTGACCATCATGATCGCATCCGGATTCGCCGCGACGGCCTTCGTGATGTACGAGGAGAACTCGCGATGTCCCAACGGATGGCGATCGACGCCGGCAATCGTCAGGCCGAACTTGGGCGCCAGCATTTCCGCATATTTCTGCAGGGACCAGCCGAACGCATAATCGGCGATGAAGAGATAGATCGATTTTGCGTCCGGATGATTTTTCTTGAACACGCGCAGGTTTGCCTCCACTGCGGTGTATGCCGGGGCGGCCCACTGGAACGTGTAGCGGTGGCAGCGTTTCCCGGAAAGATCCTCTGTACCACCACTGAAGGCGTACATGACCTTATTTTTCTGCGCGACGTCAGAAACTGCGAGACCGACACCCGACGACCACGGGCCGACCATGAACTTCACGCCCTCCCCGTCGATTGCCTCCTGTGCGCGCCGGGTTGCGGTGCCCGCTTTTGTCTCGCTGTCGCGGGTGATGTATTTGATCGTCTTGCCACCAGCCTTGTAACCGACCTGCTCAAGGGCAACTTGCGCCCCATTATCGAGCAGCGGGCCAACATCTGCATAAGGTCCGCTGAATGGCCAGATGCCCAGCAGCACAACCTCGTCATCCGCCGCAAATGCCGACATGGCAGTCGCTGACAAGGCAAGCGTCGCTGCGACCGCCATGCCCTTCATGGCGAGTGAAACTCGTTTCATACGCGTTCTCCCTTACTGATATTGGCTTATTCTATGTTCTGGGGTCGACCGAATTCAGCGCGCCCCGTACCCTCCAGCATCACCTGTGGGTCTGGTTGAAGCCCTCCACATTATTCAAGTAATTCACGCAAGTGTCGACTGATTCGACATCGGCGAACTTTGCATCGATATCAAACAGGTTCCAGGCAACAGCGCCGGGTACGCGGTCGCCAATGCATTCACGGACCGCGATCGTCCGGAATCCCTCTGCCAATCCATCGCAGATCGTGGTGCGGACGCAGGCGGTCGCCGTGACGCCGGTAACGAGAATAGTGTCGACGCCCGCAGAGCGGAGATAGCCGGCGAGGGGTGTGCCGCTGAACGCACTGGCGCGCTTTTTCAGCATCACATATTCGCCTTCGACCGGCGCGATGCGGGAATCTATGGCCCAGAGGTGCTCATCGGCAATATCGACCGCCTCGACGGGAATCTTGTGGTGCCACAAGCCCATATCGGACGTGCGGTCGTTCCGGTCTGTATTCTGGTAGGCGGTCGTCACGTGAACCACGACGTGGCCGTTCTTGCGGCAGGCCTCGAGCAGCCGCTGCATGCCGGGAATGATCTCGTCGTCGATTTTTTCGCAGGTGAAAGGGTTCCCCGGCCGGGTCCATGCATTCGCGAGGTCCACACTGACGAGGGCAGGCTTGCGGCCGAACCCTATCCGGCGCTGAAAACCACGTTGCTGATAGATTTTCGTGCTTTCATCGAATGCCCTCTGGAGCATCTCGTCCAGGCTGCCGAGGTCCATCGCTTCCCTCCGCTGGTACGGCACCAACTGGGCTGCCGTGTCCTACTTTTGTCGTTGGCACCATCAAAGCCCGGGAATCGGGAAAAGGGAAGAGCGATGTATGCTGGTAATTTTTGCACGCCGCAAAAAGATCGGGCGCTGCACCGCAGGACACCCCTGGCGAACGGCGTGTCGTCAGCCCCCGCGAATCTCGCGGATCCCCATTCTTGCCAGCTCGTCGGCGCGTTCGTTCTCGGGGTGGCCGGCGTGGCCCTTGACCCAATGCCAGCGGATGTCGTGAGGCTTCAGGGCCTCATCCAGACGCTGCCACAGCTCGACATTCTTCACCGGCTTCTTGTCGGCAGTGCGCCAGTTGTTGCGCTTCCAGGTGTGGATCCAGGCGGTAATGCCGTTCCGGAGATACGCGCTATCCGTATAGAGGTCGACGGTCGAGGGGCGCTTCAGAGCTTCGAGCGCCTTGATGGCGGCCATCAGCTCCATGCGATTGTTGGTGGTGACGGGCTCGCCGCCCCACAGCTCCTTCCGGTGTGGGCCGGACATCAGAATGGCGCCCCAGCCGCCCGGTCCCGGATTTCCGGAGCAGGCGCCGTCCGTATAGATCTCGACAACGGGCCGGGTGCGGGTCATTGCGCCAGCTCGAGCCCGTAATCGCCCACTGATTTCACAGTCCGATGGAAGCGCAAACGTCTGAGGTATTCGAGCGGGTTGTGCGGCTTGACGAGGGCGTTCTGCGAGGTGTGCAGCCAGTCATAAGCCCGCGTCAGCAGGAAGCGCAGTGCTGCGCCGCGAGCGAGTATCGGCAGCGCCTCGTGCTCTGCCGGCTCGAGTTTCCGCACTGCGGTATAGCCTTTGAGCAGCGCCCGGCTTTTGGTGATGTTGAATGCAAAGTCGGCCTCGAAGCACCACGCATTGAGGCAAACGGCGATGTCGAAGGCGAAGTAGTCGCTGCAGGCGAAATAAAAGTCGATCAGCCCCGACAGCTCGCTGCCGCGGAAGAACACATTGTCCGGAAAGAGGTCCGCGTGAATGACGCCGGCAGGCAGGCCCTGCGGCCAATTCGGCAGAATTTCCGCCAGTTCGCGGCGGATCTCGTCACCAAGGCCTGGCGCGACCTCGTCTGCCCGATCCTCGAAGCGCCGGAACAGTGCTTCCCAGCCGCCAGGTCCCAGCGCGTTCTCCCGGGTCAACGCGTAGTCCCTGCCGGCAAGATGCAACTTCGCCAGCGCCTCCCCCACGGCCTGGCAGTGCTCCGGCCGCGGGCGGCGAATCCACATTCCGTCGAGAAAGGTCACCAGCGCCGCCGGCCGCCCGGCCAGCTCATTCAGCATCACGCCGTTGCGGTCGCGAACAGGTGTTGGGCACGTGATTCCGCGGTTCGCCAAGTGCTCCATCAGCCCCAGGAAAAAGGGCAGATCCTCGCGTTGCACCCGCTTCTCGTAAAGCGTCAGGATGAAGCGGCCCTGGGCGGTCTGAACGAGGTAGTTCGTATTCTCGACCCCCTCCGCGATCCCCTTGCAGGAGAGGACTTCTCCGAGCCCGTATCGTTCGATGAAGCGCGCCAGTTCGTCGTCGGCGACCTCGGTATAGACGGCCATGGCGTCAGGCGCCCACAGGCTGCTTGCGGGCGGAGGCGACGTCGCGCAACTCCCGGGGCACATTGAAGGCAATGCGCTCCTGCGCGGTGCTGACCGCTTCAACCGTCACGTCGAAACGCTCGCGGAACGCGTCGATGATCTCGTTCACCAGCTCTTCGGGAGCGGAGGCGCCTGCGGTCAGACCAACGCTCCGCACGCCCTCGAAGGCGGCCCAGTCGACATCGGCCGCCCGCTGCACGAGCATGGCGTGTTCGCAGCCCGCGCGTTCCGCGACTTCCACCAGCCGCAGCGAGTTCGAGCTGTTCGGCGCGCCGACGACGAGGAACCGTTCGACCCTGGGCGCGACGGACTTCACCGCCGCCTGACGGTTCGTCGTCGCGTAGCAGATGTCTTCCTTGTGCGGGCCGACGATGCTGGGGAAACGCTCCTGCAGCACGGAGACGATCTCGGCCGTGTCATCCACAGATAACGTGGTCTGAGTCGCGTAGGCGAGCTTTTCCGGATTCCGCGGCGTGAACGCGCGCGCCTGCTCGACCGTCTCGACCAGCGTCACGACACCCTCGGGCAGCTGGCCCATGGTGCCGATGATCTCAGGGTGCCCGGCATGGCCGATGAGCACAAGCTCGCGCCCCTGGGCATGATACTGATGCGCTTCCTTGTGCACCTTCGAGACCAGCGGGCATGTGGCGTCCAGGTGGAACAGGTTACGCGCCTTGGCCGCCGCCGGAACGGACTTCGGCACCCCATGTGCCGAGAAGATCACAGGGGCGTCGGTTTCGGGAACCTCGTCCAGCTCCTCCACAAAAATGGCGCCTTTGGCCCGAAGAGATTCGACCACGAATCGGTTGTGAACGATCTCATGCCGCACGTAGACGGGGGGTCCGTACTTGGCCAGCGCGAGCTCGACGATCTGGATCGCACGATCCACCCCAGCGCAGAACCCGCGCGGAGCCGCCAATATCAACGTGATTTTTTCCCGCGTGCCCCCCTGGCACTGGTCAACGGCTGAAGAGGCGGACATACCTTTGTCCCGGTCCTTCGAGTCGAGTCGCACTCGTTGCTACGCGCTTGGCCGCTCCGAGTCGAGGGTGTTGGGCGAAGTCGGCCACAGTGCGACAAGTGTTCCCACGCCAGCGGGCTTTTCCGCGGCGGAGCAAGACAGCAAACTCCCGGCGCCCTCCAGCCGGAACAAGAAACGAGCGGAACTGCCGTGATCAAACTCAGGACTGCTGCGAGACGCAGAGCGCTTCAGATGGCCACTTCCGGACTGGCGCTCACCTTGCTGGCGGGCTGCGGCATGTCCAGCCTGACCTCAGGCCTGGGCGGCGGCGTCTTCGGCGGCTCATCGGGCTCGGGCACGCAAGTCGCCTCGGTGAGCGAGGAGCAGCTTCTTTCGGCCGCCAAGGCGGATTACGGCACGACCGGCTCTTCTGGAGTTGATGTCGCGCATGGCTGCCCGCGATTCGTCGTTTGGCCGCGCGACAATCACGTGACGATCTATGAGCAGGGCCGCGTCGGCGACGCACTGGCCGTGATGCACCGCGGCGAGATCACCAAGACGGCGCGGGAGTGCCATATCGAGAACGGCCGTGTAACCGTGAAGTACGGCTTCTCGGGCCGTGTGCTGCTCGGCCCCCGCGGGCAGCCCGGCAACGTCAGGCTGCCGCTCAACGTTTTCGTGACGGACGCCCGGCGCGAGAAGATCGCTCAGGACGCCATGGCCGTCGATGTCGCCGTGGCGCTCGAAAAGCCGATCGGCTACTTCTCGGTCGTTCGCACGGTCTCCTTCGAGATTCCAGAAGGCACGCGCCCTGCCGAGTACGAGGTCTTCGTCGGCTTCGACCGCAACCTGCCGAACGCAGGGTAGTCTACATCGCAATGCAGATTGACTTCGCAAGCCGCAGCCCTATGGTTAGCCATTGCCAGTCGATACTTGCGGAAGAGTTCGGCAGACTGGTGCTGCCGGCGCCGAAGGAGCAACCGCCCCGGAACCTCTCAGGCAAAAGGACCGCAAGTTGATGGCGCTCTGGAAAGCGACCGTGGTGATCCGTCACCCGGTCCACCGAAGGGGTTAAGACCCGGCTTCCGCAACAAATTCGCGGGCGGCGGGGTTGACTCTCTCAGGTTCCGAGACAGAGGGGGCTCGTCAGCGGGTGTTTCGGCACTCGTTCAACTGAGCCGTCTCAAGTCCTCGGGAACGCGACATGAGCGCCGACGCCAATCCATCCCTGAAGCGAACGCCGCTTTACGATCTGCACGTCGAGCTCGGTGCCAAGATGGTGCCGTTCGCCGGCTACGAGATGCCCGTGCAGTACCCGCCCGGCATCCTGAAGGAGCACCAGCATACCCGCTCGAGCGCGGGACTGTTCGATGTCTCCCACATGGGGCAGGCCTACCTGGTCGGCCCGGATCACCAGACGACGGCTGCGGCACTCGAAACACTCGTTCCGGCCGATATCCTGAACCTCAAGCCGGGCACGCAGCGCTACACGCAGCTGCTGAACACGGAAGGCGGCATCGTCGACGACCTGATGGTTTCTCGCTCCGCCGATCCGGCCGAGGACGGCAGGCTGATGCTAGTCGTCAATGCCTCCCGCAAGGAGGTGGACTACGAATATATTTCCGGACGCCTCCCTGCCTCGGTGCGGCTCGAGCCGCAACCGGACCGTGCGCTGCTGGCATTGCAAGGGCCCGAGGCGGCGGCCGTGCTCGGGAAGCACTCTCCCGACGCCGTGGCGCTTGGCTTCATGGGAGTACGGCAGGCAAGGGTTGGCCCGTTCGATTGCCACGTCAGCCGGTCGGGCTACACCGGCGAGGACGGGTTCGAGATTTCGGTTGCGAACGATGAAGTCGTCGCGCTGGTAAAGCTACTGCTGGCCGAGGACGCGGTGCAACCGATCGGTCTCGGCGCTCGCGATTCGCTGCGGCTGGAAGCGGGCCTCTGCCTCTACGGCCATGAGCTCGATGAGATGACGACGCCCGTCGAGGCGGGACTTGTGTGGTCGATCCAGAAGCGCCGCCGTGAGGAGGGTGGCTTCCCCGGCGCCGAGCGGATCCAGAAAGAGCTGAGGGAAGGCCCCGCGCGGCAGCGCGCCGGCATCAAGCCGGAAGGCCGCGCTCCTGCACGCGACGGTACCGAGATCCTGGAGCCCTCCGGCGCCCGCATCGGCATCATCACCTCAGGCGGCTTCGGGCCGACCGTGAATGGGCCGATTGCCATGGGTTACGTCGAGCCCGCCCACGCCAAGCCGGGCACCGCCATCGAGCTGATGGTCCGCGGCAAGCCGCAGCCGGCGCGCATCGTCGACCTGCCCTTCGTACCACACCGTTACCTTCGCAAGACCTGAACCCGGAGAACCCATCCATGGCGCTCGAACGCTTCACCCAGGACCACGAGTACATCCGCGTCGATGGCGACATCGCCACCGTCGGCATCACGGTTCATGCTCAGGAACAGCTCGGCGACGTCGTCTTTGTCGAAGTGCCCGAGGTTGGGCGCTCGGTGAAGCAGAAGGAAGCGACAGCCGTCGTCGAATCGGTGAAGGCCGCAAGCGAGATCTTTGCGCCCGTCTCCGGCGAGGTCGTCGAGACCAATGCCGAGCTGACGGACAATCCGGCTCTGGTGAACGAGGATGCCGAAGGCAAAGCGTGGTTCTTCAAGCTGCGCATCGCCGACACGTCCGAGCTCGACGGCCTGATGGACCGGGCAGCCTACGAGGAATTCGTCAAGCAGAGCTGATTCCCCCCTCTCCCCGCTTGCGGGGAGAGGGAATTACCTTTGCCACGCCCTGAAGGAGCGGTGCTGATGCGTTATCTTCCCCTCGAGCAGGCCGAGCGTGAGGCGATGCTCGCCCGAATCGGCGTGCCGGCCGTCGATTCGCTTTTTGCTGGTGTCCCGGCCGACAAGCTCCTGAAAGAGCTGCCGAACCTGCCCAGGACAAAGGGCGAGCTGGAGGTCGAGCGCGAGCTGTCGAACATGGCCGCGCGCAACGTGGCGGCCGGGTCTGTGCCGTTCTTCGTCGGAGCGGGCGCGTACCGTCATCACGTGCCGGCCACCGTCGATCACCTGATCCAGCGCTCGGAGTTCCTGACGGCCTACACGCCCTATCAGCCTGAGATCAGCCAGGGCACGCTGCAGACCCTGTTCGAGTTCCAGACGCAGGTTGCGCTGCTCACCGGCATGGAGGTCGCCAACGCGTCCATGTACGACGGCTCGACGGCCTGCGGCGAGGCGGTGCTTATGGCGCATCGGCTCACCCGGCGGAAGAAGGCGGTCGTGTCCGGCGGGTTGCATCCGCATTACCGATCGGTGGTGGAGACGCTGTCGCACTGGGGCGGCTCGCATGTGGTGGCGCTCGCCCCCGACCCGACAGGCACCGAGGACATCATCTCCCAGATTGACGATGAGACCTCCTGCGTGGTGGTGCAGTACCCGAGCGTCTTCGGCACGGTGCGCGATCTCGCTCCCATCGCCGAGGCGGCCCATGCCAAGGGCGCGCTACTCGTCGCGGTCGTCACCGAAATTGTCTCTCTCGGCCTGCTGAAGCCGCCGGGCGAGATGGGCGCGGACATCGTCGCTGCGGAAGGCCAGTCGATCGGCAACGGCCTCAACTTCGGCGGCCCCTACGTCGGCCTGTTCGCCACGCGCGAGAAATTCGTCCGACAGATGCCGGGTCGCATCGCTGGCGAAACAGTCGATGCCGAAGGACGCCGCGGCTACGTGCTGACGCTGTCGACCCGCGAGCAGCATATCCGCCGCGAGAAGGCGACCTCCAACATCTGCACCAACTCCGGCCTGTGCGCGCTGGCATTCACGATCCACATGACGCTGCTCGGCGAGGCAGGCCTTACGCGGCTCGCGCGCATCAATCACGCGAATGCGGTCTCGCTTGCCGATGCGCTGGCCAAGATCGGCGGCGTCGAGGTGGTCACCCCAGCTTACTTCAACGAATTCACCATCCGCATTCCGGGCGACGCGCAAAAGACCATCGATGCGCTCGCCAGAAAAGGCGTGATGGGCGGCGTGCCCGTATCGCGGCTGGCGTCGGGGCGCGGCGAGGTGCGCGACCTCATCATCGTCGCATCAACCGAAATCAACACTGACGAGGACCGCGCCGCCTACGTCAAGGCGCTGCAGGAGGTGCTCTGATGGGCATGAACACGCAAGGACGGCCGACGACCCCGGATGCGGTGACATCAGCAGGCAATGAGGCACACACGTTCACTGGGAACCGCGGGCTTGATCACGAAGAGGCGTTGATCTTCGAGAGCGGCAGTCTGGCCAAGACGGGAGTCGACCTGCCCGAGCCGAAGTCGGCGGAAACGCGGCTTGGCGGCTTGGCGCGCAAGGGACCGATCGGATTGCCGGGGCTGACCGAGCCCGAGACCATGCGCCACTACGTGCGGCTGTCCCAGCGAAATTACGCCATCGACACCGGGCTGTACCCGCTCGGCTCCTGCACGATGAAACACAACCCGCGCCTCAACGAGAAGATGGCGCGGCTGCCGGGCTTCGGCGACATCCATCCGCTGCAGCCGCAGCAGACGGTGCAGGGGGCACTGCAGCTCATGCAGATGCTGTCAGCCTATCTGCTCGAGCTGACCGGCATGAAGGCTGTCGCGCTGTCACCCAAGGCGGGAGCGCACGGCGAGCTCTGCGGCATGCTGGCCATCAGGGCTGCGCACGATGCAGCAGGGTCGAAGCGTAACATCGTCCTGGTCCCTGAGTCGGCGCACGGCACAAATCCGGCAACGGCTGCCTTCATGGGCTATACGGTCCGCTCGATCCCCGCGCGCGAGGACGGCACGGTGGCGGCCGCCGCGGTGCGCGAAGCGCTTGGCCCGGATGTGGCAGCGATCATGCTGACCAACCCCAACACCTGTGGCCTGTTCGAGCCGGAGGTGGTCGAGATCGCCAAGGCCGTGCACGAGGCCGGCGCCTACTTCTACTGCGACGGCGCCAATTTCAACGCCATCGTCGGCAAGGTTCGGCCGGGCGAGCTTGGCGTCGATGCCATGCACATCAACC
The DNA here is from genome assembly GCA_041687075.1 of Hyphomicrobiaceae bacterium. Classification (GTDB taxonomy): domain Bacteria; phylum Pseudomonadota; class Alphaproteobacteria; order Rhizobiales; family Hyphomicrobiaceae; genus ZC4RG25. The sequence goes on from JAWLCO010000018.1 coordinate 13,937, forward strand.
TGCACAAGACCTTCTCGACGCCGCACGGCGGCGGCGGTCCGGGCTCCGGGCCGGTGGTCCTGTCGGATGCGCTGGCGAAGTATGCGCCCGTGCCATTCGTGGTCCGCGACGGCGACGGCCTGCGGCTGGTCGAGGATGCAGGCGATGCGGAAGCCCAGGGCCAGGCGCCCTTCGGTCGCCTCACCGCATTCCACGGCCAGATGGGCATGTTCGTACGGGCGCTGACCTACATGATGTCCCACGGCGCAGACGGCATGCGGCAGGCCTCGGAAGACGCGGTGCTCGCAGCCAACTACGTGCGCGCGGCCCTTCGCGATCTCTTCAGCCAGCCTTTCGGCGACCAGCCCTGCATGCACGAGGTGCTGTTCGACGACAGGTTCCTCAAGGACACCGGCGTCACCACGCTCGACTTCGCGAAGGCGATGATCGACGAGGGCTATCACCCGATGACGGTCTACTTCCCGCTCGTCGTCCATGGCGCCATGCTGATCGAGCCGACCGAGTCGGAGTCCAAGGACAGCCTCGACCTCTTCATTGCCACCTTGCGGGATCTCGCGGAAGCCGCGAAGCGCGGCGACGTGGACCGCTTCAAGCAGGCCCCGCGCCTCGCACCCCGGCGCCGGCTCGATGAGACCAGAGCCGCCCGCCAACCGAAGCTCCGCTGGCAGCCCGATACGGCCCGCAAGGAGGCTGCGGAGTAAGTCCGGTCATCGCACGGGCGACACCCATTGCGCCCTCCCTTTGACGGGGAGGGCGGCGCATCGAGGCAAAGGCGCGATGCGCCGGTGGGTGGAGCCGAGAACGGACGCTCTGTGTTCACCCCCCTCCCCCAACTTTCCGCAAGGGGGAGGAGAGCCGTCTTCGCACCCACGCCCGATTCCGCGCGGCAATCACCGTGGCTGCTGATCCAGCCGCAGCCCCACGAGGAACCACGTCTCTTGCCGACCGACGCCCTTGATCTCCGTCAGCCCGCGCGACTCGACTTCAAAGGCGTGCTGCAGCCGTTCCCGGCAGACCGGGCACACATGGATGCGGCCCGGCTCGCCCAGGTTCTCCAGGCGCGCCGCCAGGTTCACCGGATCGCCCCAAACGTCGTAACTGAACTTGCGGGTCCCGATCACGCCAGCGAGCACCGGACCGGCCGCCATGCCGACGCGCATCTGCAGCACGAGGCCCGTCTCGGCACGCACCCGCTCCACGAGCGCCAGCATGTCGAGCGCCATCCGCGCCAGGCGCTCCGCATGATCGTCGGCCGGCTCAGGCAGCCCAGCCACGGCCATGTAGGCATCGCCGATTGTCTTGATTTTCTCGACCCCGTGTCTGGCCGCCAGCTTGTCGAACTCGCTGACGATCTCATTGAGCAGATCGACGACCTTGGGCGCGCCCAGGCTCCGCGCCAGCGCGACGAAGCCGGAAATATCGGCAAAGAGGACACTGACCTCCTCGTGAGTATCCGCGATCAGCTCGCCGGGCCGCGCTTTGAGCCGGTCGGCGACGCTGTCCGGCAGAATGTTGCGCAAGAGGGCATCGGTTTCCGCCCGAGCCCGCTCGACCAGCCGGAAGGCATACCAGACCGATGCCGCAATCAGCCCAACCGTCGAAATGGCCGCCTGGGTGTAGAGCGAATCCAGTACCGCCTGATCGGCCCGGATCAGCGCGGCCTCGGGCGGAAACTGGAACCATGCGACGAGATGCAGAACGAGCCCGATGACGACGACGGCAGCAACCAGCCTGATTCGCTCCAGCCCGAACACCACGAACGGCGCAGCAGCGGCAACGATATACTGGAGGTGAATGCCCGCCGACCGCCCCAGGTAAATCGTGAACGCCATCAGCGCGATGTACTCGCTGACGACGATCAGCATGCCGCCCGCTATGTCACTGATCCGGTGCATCGCCGGCACGGTCAGCGCCATGATGAGCAGCGCCACGTTGATGAACACGAGCGGCTTGTAGGTGTCGTAATCGAGCTGAATGTGCTGGAGCGCATAGCCGGCCGTTGTGGCGGCGATCAGGTAGGCGAACAGGTTGAGGATGAGCAGCCGCCTGCGCACGTCCGGTGCATACCCAGCGGTGCCTAGCTCACCCAGCCATTTGACAAGCGCGCCCAGCCGCCGAGGCGCCGGATGCCGCAATACGCCTTTCAGGAACTGGCCGAGCTGAATGAGGAGCTTCCCTGGCGCAGCAAATGATCGCCCGTCGACCTGAAACGCCGAATGGGTATCGCCATGAGCGTCTGCGGTTCCCCCGACTTGCTCGGCATCTGGCATGCGAGAGGACGGCGTCAGGTCGCCCCGCCATGCCGACCTATGCTCACCGGCACGCGTCACCGATCTCTCCTGCAGCAGCCTGGCCGCGACTTCAGTCGAGTTCCGCCATACGCCTCAGCTCATCGACGTCGCAGTCGATAAGCGCTTCCTCGCGCCGGATCGCCTCCAGGTCCTCCAGCAGCATGAGAGCAGCATTGACCTTCGGCCGGCTCGCCCCGAGCAGCAACGCCAGCTCCCCCTGGGACATGCTGAGATCGATCTTGGCCCGACCGGAATCCAGGGTGCCATGGCGCTGGCGGAGCATACCAAGCAGAAACCGCGCAAGCCGCACCTCGATACGGTGCAGGGCGACTCCCTCGAGTTGCAGGTCAGCGTCCCGAATGCGCGAACAGAGAAAGGTGATGGCGGCTTCGGCGAACGGCGGCGATGTCTGCACCAGCCGCTTCAGCGCCGTGTGCGACAGCGTCATGGCCCTTACGGCGGTCACGGCCGTGGCGTCGGCCGTGCGCGGGCCCCCGTCGAGCGCGGCGATCTCGCCGAAAACATCGCCGCGGGCGGCATGAGTGAATGAAAGCTCGCGGCCCTCGCTCGACAGCACCGACAATCGAACTCGGCCGTCGAGCACCAGGTAGACCTCCTTGCCGGTGTCGCCCCGCGCGAAGATCGATTGGCCGGCGCTGAACGAAGTCTCTCGCATCTGCTTCGCAATCTCCAGGCGGGAGTCCTCGTCCAGCTTGCCGAACAGCTTTGCACTCCCGAGCAACTGGGCGACACTCGCCTGTGGCGTCATGGCAGTCTCCTTTCGGCATCGAGGCGGCGTCTCACGCTGCTCTGCACGCAGAGTAACCGAGATGGGCCGAAACTGCGAGCAAAGGCCGCAGCCGGCATGGATCTTCTGATCTGCCGAGTGCTGTGTGGCTCCCGTATAGCGCTACTTGCCTTCATGATACCGACCGCGCATTCTGCGCGTTGCCACTTGCGGTGCCCCAGCGTTGTCACGTTGGAGGCTGGGCACCGGGTATCCTTGAGCTCTAAGCAATCCCATCCCGTCTCCCATCAGCCAAAGAGTTGCTGGATGATCTCTACCAGAATAGGTCGCCTTGCCGGGCTCGGTCGCACGGAAGGCCAAGCGCGTGACACGCTGCGGCGCGCGCTGGCCAAATCGCGGGACGGGAAGCGCAAGAGGCTCGAGCGCCCCAAGCTGGTGCTGGCCAGCGCCTCCCCGCGGCGGCTCATGTTGCTCTCGCAGGTCGGCATTACGCCCGACGCGCTCCGTCCGGCCTCGCTCGACGAGACGCCCCGCAAGGGCGAGGTGCCGCGGCGGCTCGCGACCCGTCTGGCACGGGCCAAGGCCGAAGCCGCCCGAGAACAGATCGCCAACGATCGCGAGCTGGCCGATGCCTTCGTGCTGGCAGCCGATACGGTCGTTGCCGTGGGCCGCCGCACGGTGCTGAAGCCGGAAACGGTTGATGAAGCGGTGGCGGCCCTGCAGCTCCTTTCGGGGCGCGCCCATCGCGTGCTGACGGCGCTATGCCTCATCACGCCGGAGGATCGCGAGCGCGTGAAGCTGGTTGACACGCGTGTGCGCTTCAAGCGCCTTTCAAGAGAGGAAATCGAAGCCTATATCGCCTCGAGAGAATGGCGCGGGAAGGCCGGCGGCTATGCCATCCAGGGCCTCGCCGGCTGCTTCGTGCAGAAGATCATCGGCTCCTACACGAGCGTCGTGGGGCTGCCGCTGACCGAGGCGGTGAACATGCTGACGGGCGAGGGCTATCCGGTGCATTTTGCCTGGGTGAAATCCGCCGATACAGAGATCGATTGAACGGAGACGCATCGGGCGACATGGACGACCGCACCGACAGAGAGAGCACATTGCGCGGCCGTTGCCCCATCTGCGGCGCTCCCCCCGATCCGGCTTTCCGCCCGTTCTGCTCGCGCCGCTGCGCGGACGTGGATCTGTCGCGCTGGCTGCGTGGCGCCTACGCCATCCCCGCGCAATCGGCCGACGACGAGGAGGATGAGATGACTCCTGCCGCGGGGGAGCCACTGCGCGGTCAAGGCGCTGGACAGCCCGACAGCGACGAACTATAACGCCCCCACCTCGCAGCCGGTTAGCCCGGCATGCTCGAGCGAAAGCCCAGGTAGCTCAGTTGGTAGAGCACGTGACTGAAAATCACGGTGTCGGTGGTTCGATTCCGCCCCTGGGCACCACAAGCCATGTCGGCTTTCCGGTTCTGACGAACAGGACGCGTCCAATCGTTGCCGCGATGGCAGCGTCGATCCACTGCCGCTAACGAGATTGCTGGTCAGCTCCTTGCCGAGCTCCGGAATTGCGTTCCCGACTGAGCGTCGGGCGCCGCGATAGCGGACGGCCCGGCAGGCCGGCGATGGTCACGGCCTCGCGTTGATCGTGGGTTTCGATGCCGAGCTTCTGCGGAAGTCCGCAGGAAGAAGAGACCTCTCGGGCTCTCGCCCAGATCCACCCCTCCATAACGCGGCGCCCAGCCATTCAGCCCCATGTCTCGGGGCGGGCATCTGGTGTAGAACCGGAGCATGAGCTGGAAGGACGACCATCGGCGCCGGCGGGGCTATCATCACGGCAACCTGCGCGAGGCGCTTATTCAAGCGGCACTCGATCTGATCTCGAACAAGGGTCCGGCCGGCTTTACCTTCGCTGAGGCGGCGCGGTACGCCGGCGTCAGTCCCGCCGCGCCCTACCGGCATTATCGCGACCGCGATGCGCTCATGGCGGATGTCGCGCGCCGCGGCTTCGAGCAGTTCGCCGCAGCGCTGGCCAAGGCTTGGGACGAGGGGCGGCCCACGCCGCTGGCGGCCTTCGACCGGGTCGGCCGGGCCTACCTCGCCTTTGCCCGCGCGGAGCCGGCCTACTTTTCCGCAATGTTCGAGTCGGGGCTCGACCTCAAGAACTTCCCGGCCGTCCAGGACGCCGCTGACAGCGCATTCGCCGTTCTGCGCGAGGCCTGCGAGGTGCTGGCGGCGACGCTGCCGCCTGGCCGGCGGCCGCCTGCCCTGATGATGGCGCTGCATATCTGGGCTCTGGCGCACGGCATCGCATCGCTTTTCGGTCGCGGCGACGCAGCGCGGCGTGCCATCCCGATGACGCCCGAAGAGCTGCTCGAAGCGGCGACCTTGGTCTACCTGCAGGGCCTGGGTTTCGGGTCTGGCGGTCCGGCACCGGCCGAAGGCTGAGCGAACAAGCACTCGCGTCCCTACGTAGTCACGGGAGCACGTCGCGGCTCCACCAGCCGGTTTTTTTAGTCCTCCCCCTTGACGCCCGCGCCCATCGACTGCACGTATGTAAATGTAAATGACATTTACATGAGGACAGTGCAATGGCGGAGGTGATCGAACGCCTAGACGACTGGGGAAAGCCGGCCTGGATCGCCGTCATGATCCTGGGCTTCGTGGTCTTCTGGCCCGTAGGGCTTGCAATTCTGGCTTATCTGATCTGGAGCGGACGCATGGGATGTGGGCGGAACGGTGATATGGCGCGCTGGCAAAGCCGGATGGCTGAGCGCTGGGAGCGGAAACGGGGCAAGTGGGGACTGCACGGCCGGGTCTATCCCTCGACAGGCAACCGCGCCTTCGATGAATACCGCGAGGAAACGTTGCGCCGCCTGGAAGAGGAGCAGCACGAGTTCCGCAGCTTCCTCGACCGCCTGCGCATGGCCAAGGACAAAGCCGAGTTCGACCAGTTCATGGCCGAGCGGCGCAACAGATCGCGGGACACCGCCCCGGGCGACCCCGGCCCCGAGCAGCTCTGACGGCACAGT
>JAWLCO010000018.1:27500-45435 GCA_041687075.1 Hyphomicrobiaceae bacterium
GCTCGGCGGCATTCTTCCCGGTGAGGACGGCCAGGAGCTCGACACGACCGAGGTGATGGAGCTCGTCGCCCGTGCCGAGGAAGAGGTGCAGAACATGGCGATCCGGCCAAGTCTGCAACCCGATGATCCCGGCCCGGAAACAGAGCCGGAGGTCGCCGGCGCGGAGGAGGTGCCGGCCGCGGGGAATGCCCCCAATACCACGGTGCTCTTCAAGTCCGTAGCGGATGCGGACGACGCCCAAGAAGATCTGGAAGAAGCCGAAGTCCGGGTCATTCGGGTCGCGCGCGGCGACAGTCTCGCCCGGATTTTGCAGCGCCTTGGCGCCGAGCGCTGGCAGATCAACGCGATGCTGCAAGCGGCACGGCCGACCTTCCCGGACAACGCCCTCATGCCGGGCCAGGAGGTGCACGCTACGCTCGTGCCGTCGCTAGCGAGCCCGGACAGGATGGAGCCTATCCGCTTCAGCATCTTCTCCGAGGCGCATGAGCACAAGGTGACCGTGCTGCGGAACACTTCGGGAGAGTTCGTCGCCAGCACCCAGCCCTTCGACAATGACAAGATCGCACGGGTGGCGCTGAAGAACGGCGACAAGTCGCATACGGCAAGCCTCTATGCGAGCATCTATCACGCGGCGCTCTCCGAGGGCGTTCCGGCCGATGCCATCATGCAGATCCTGCGAATCCACGCGTACGAGACCGATTTCCGCCGGCGCGTGGGGCATGGCGACACCGTCGATTTCTTCTTCGATGTGAAAGAGGATGATGGTCCCGACAGCATACCGGGAGAGCTGCTTTACACCGCCATCACATCGGGAGGTGAGTCGCAGCGCTTCTGGCGATTCCGCACCCCGGACGGCATCGTCGACTACTATGACGAGTATGGGAACAACTCCAAACGCTTCCTGATGCGCAGGCCGGTGCGTGGCGACTTCGTCCGCCTCACGTCCGGCTTCGGTATGCGCATGCATCCGGTAGTCAACGTGCCGAGGATGCATACCGGCATCGACTGGGCCGCACCGGTCGGCACGCCTATTCTGGCTGCCGGCAACGGCGTCATCGAGGAAGCGCACCGGAAGGGCGGATACGGCAATTACGTGCGCATCCGCCATGCGAACGGCTACCAGACCACCTACGCGCACATGTCGAAAATCGGCCCGGGTATCAAGCAGGGCGTGAAGGTGAAGCAGGGGCAGGTGATCGGGTACGTCGGCTGCACGGGTCTATGCTCCGGTCCGCATCTTCACTACGAGGTTCTCGTGAACAGCCGGTTCGTCAATCCGCTTAAGATCCAGGTCCCGCGGGAACGGCAGCTCGCCGGCCGGCAGCTTGCAGAGTTCCAGAAGGAGCGGGCCCGCGTGGACGAGCTGATGCGGCGCGCGCCTGTCCTGACGGCAAGCCGCTGAGCTGCCCCGGCCTCGATCGTGGAAAACAGGAGGGGCTGGCAACAAGGCCAACCCCTCTCCCGCCGGTCAACTCAGATCGCGCATCAGGCCGCTGCCTTGGCTGGCTCTCCGTTGATGACGAGCCCGTCGTCGCGCACGGTTACGTGCACCCTCTGGCCATCCATGACCCGTCCGGCCAGAATCTGCTCGGCCAGCGGATCCTGGACGTTCTTCTGGATGACGCGCTTGAGCGGCCGCGCGCCGTAGGCCGGATCGTAGCCGCGGTTGGCGAGCCACATGCGTGCCTCGGCGTCCAGCTCCAGATGGATCTTGCGATCGCTGAGCAGCCGCTGCAGCCGTTCGAGCTGAATGTCGACGATAGCCGCCATCTGCTCGCGCTTGAGCCGGTGAAATACGATAATCTCGTCGATCCGGTTCAGAAACTCCGGCCTGAACTTCGTCTTCACCTCGGCCAGCACGAACGACCGTGCCGACTCGAAGTCGTCCTCGTCCTTGAGCGAGACGAGATACTCGGCGCCGATGTTCGACGTCATGATGATGAGCGTGTTCCGGAAATCGACCGTGCGGCCTTGGCCGTCCGTCAAACGCCCGTCATCAAGCACCTGCAGCAGCACGTTGAAAACGTCCGGGTGCGCCTTCTCGATCTCGTCGAACAGGACGACCTGGTACGGGCGACGCCGGACCGCCTCGGTCAGCGCACCGCCTTCCTCGTAGCCGACGTAGCCCGGCGGGGCGCCGATCAGGCGGGCCACGGAGTGCTTCTCCATGTACTCGCTCATATCGATGCGCACCATCGCCGACTCGTCGTCGAACAGGAACGCGGCGAGCGCCTTCGTCAGCTCCGTCTTGCCGACACCGGTGGGCCCAAGGAACATGAACGAGCCGATCGGCCGGTTCGGGTCCTGCAGGCCGGCACGCGCACGGCGGACCGCCGTTGACACGGCCTCGACCGCCTCCTCCTGGCCGACGACGCGCCTGGAGAGGGCTTCCTCCATCTTGAGGAGCTTCTCCCGCTCGCCTTCGAGCAGCTTGTCGACCGGGACGCCGGTCCAGCGCGAGACAACCTGCGCGATGTGGTTGGACGTCACAGCCTCGTCGAGGAATACGCCGCCGTTGCCCTTGGCCTCGAGCTCGGACAGCTCCTTCTCGAGGTTGGGAATGATGGCGTAGGTCAGCTCTCCCGCCCGCTGGTACTCGCCACGGCGCTGCGCCTGGGCCAGCTCGTTGCGGGCCTTGTCGAGCTCGGTTTTGAGCTGCGCCGCCTTGCCGAGCTTGTCCTTCTCGGACTGCCAGCGCACCGTCAGCTCGCGCGAACGCTCCTCGAGGGACGACAGCTCGGCCTCGAGCTTCTCCAGCCGGTCCTTCGAGGCCTGATCGGTTTCCTTCTTGAGAGCTTCGGCCTCGATCTTCAGGCGCACGATTTCGCGATCGATCGAATCGAGCTCCTCAGGCTTGGAATCGACCTGCATCCTGAGCCGCGATGCGGCCTCGTCGACGAGGTCGATGGCCTTGTCCGGCAGGAACCGGTCGGTGATGTATCGATGCGAGAGTGTCGCCGCGGCCACCAGTGCGGAGTCGGAAATACGCACCTTGTGGTGCTGCTCGTAACGCTCCTTGAGCCCGCGCAGGATGGAGATCGTATCCTCCACGGATGGCTCGCTCACGAACAGCGGCTGGAAGCGCCGGGCCAGCGCCGCGTCCTTCTCGATGTGCTTGCGATACTCGTCGAGCGTGGTTGCCCCGATGCAGTGCAGCTCACCGCGGGCAAGCGCCGGCTTCAGCAGGTTGGAGGCATCCATCGCGCCCTCCGACTTGCCGGCCCCGACGATCGTGTGCAGCTCGTCGATGAAGAGGATGATGCCGCCCTCGGCCGCCGTGACCTCCTGCAGCACCGCCTTGAGCCGCTCCTCGAATTCGCCCCGGTACTTCGAGCCGGCGATCAGCGCGCCCATGTCGAGGGCGAGCAGCTTCTTGTCCTTGAGGCTCTCGGGCACGTCACCTTTGACGATTCGCTGTGCCAGCCCTTCGGCGATGGCCGTCTTGCCGACGCCGGGCTCACCGATCAGGACAGGGTTGTTCTTGGTCCGTCGCGACAGCACCTGCATCGTGCGGCGGATTTCCTCGTCCCGGCCGACGACTGGATCGATCTTGCCCTCGGCGGCCGCCTCGGTAAGGTCGCGTGCGTAGCGCTTCAGGGCGTCATAGGCCTGCTCGGCAGACGCGCTGTCCGCGGTCCGGCCCTTGCGCAAGTCGTTGATGGCCTTGTTGAGAGTCTCTGGCGTCACGCCGGCATCGGCCAGGATACGGCCGGCTTCCGAGCTGCGGGCCAGCGCGATGGCCAGCAACAGCCGTTCGACGGTGACGAACTTGTCACCAGCCTTCTCGGCAATCTGCTCCGACTGGTCGAAAACGCGTGCCAGCTCCGGCGTGAGATACAGCTGCCCGGCGCCGCTGCCCGAGACCTTCGGCCGCTTGTCCAGAGACTGCTCCACTGCCGAGAGCGCCTGCCTTGAGCGGCCGCCTGCGCGATCGATGAGCCCAGCAGCCAGACCCTCATCGTCGTCAAGCAGAACCTTCAGCAGATGCTCGGGCGAGAACTGCTGGTGACCTTCCCGCAAAGCGAGATTCTGGGCTGCCTGGACGAAGCCCTTGGCCCGATCGGTGTACTTATCGAAGTTCATCTGTCCCTCCTAGCGCGTCCGCTCGCCCGTGTCGGCACGATACGAACGCCGATCCGTCAGGAATGGTCCGACGGCGTCAGCGGACCCCTGCAGGCACCCTCCGACCCCGTCAGCAGCAGATATAGGGTTGCTGCGGCGCGGCAAAAGGGGGCAGGCTGGACCCAGCTCAGCACAGATGACAGGCGCTTGGCTTGCACCAGGTCAAAGGAGGTTCCATGCGATACTATTCTAATGATGCGGTGAGGAGAGGCTGATGGAAATGCCCACAGGCCCGCGCGTGGTGCGGCTCTATCGCTATCCCGTGAAAGGGCTTTCGCCCGAAGCCCTGGAAGAGGTGACGCTGAGGCCGGGCGAGGCCGTTCCGTTCGATCGGGCTTATGCGATCGAGAATGGACCTGGCCGGTTTGATTCGGCGGAGCCGCGGCATCTGCCAAAGACGAACTTTCTGATGCTGATGCGCGACGAGCGGCTCGCAAGCCTCGAAACCCGCTTCGATCCCGAGACGGAGAGCCTGGTCATCTTCAGGCAGGGCCGGCAGGTCGCTGCTGGGAATCTGGGGACCCTTATCGGCCGTCAGATGATCGAACAGTTTCTCGCTGCCTACATGGCCGACGCATTGCGCGGGCCGCCGAAGATCGTCTCGGCCTCGGGGCATAGCTTCTCAGACATGGCAGCCAAGTGTCTGCACATTGTGAATCTCGAAAGCGTGCGCGAGCTCGAACGAGTCGTTGGCGCCCCAGTCAATCCACTTCGGTTTCGCGCGAACATCTACCTGGAGGGCGTGGAGCCCTGGCAGGAGCTATCGTGGCGCGACCACGAGCTTGCGATCGGCAGCGCGCGCGTTCGCGTTTTCCACCGCACCAGGCGATGCGATGCAACGAATGTCGATCCCGAAAGTGGCACACGCGATCTTGCGATCCCGGCGACGCTCCTGCGCACCTGGGGCCACTCGGACTTCGGTGTCTACGCGAAGGTTATCACGGCCGGCCGCATGACTGCCGGCGACGCCGTTACTCTGACCTAGTCACTGGTCCCTCGAATGTCCCGACCGTTCAAACGATGGATCGGAATCGTCCCCGCCGGGCGCTCGCGCATCTTCGCTTCGTGCCGTATAGCGCCGGGCGTTCCTTACTCCCCCGACTCGTCCTTGGCGGCTACGCCGTTCGCCTCGCTTTTGGCGCCACCATTGGCATCTCGCCGCGTGCGGCGCACGGGCCGCCGCAAGAACTCCGGCTGCTCCTGCCCTGCGCCACCAAACCGGTCACGCCGGCTACGCTGCGGCGCCTCGGTGCGCGGCTGCGGGGCGGCTTCTTCGGCCGGTTGATCGGCTGTCTGAGCGGGCTGCTCGCCATTCCGCTCTGCACCAGCGCCGTTACGGCTTTCGTCGTAGCGCCCCCGCGCGGGGCGGCTCCGGTCCTGGGCCTGGCGATGCGGCCGGTCGTCAAACCGGTGCTGCTGACCATCCGTACGCGGCTGGGACTCTTGACTCCGAGGCGGCAGAACGAAGCTCTCGCCCTCGTCACCGTCCTCGTCGGAGTAATCCTCCGATTCATTCTCGCTGCGATACCGCCCGGCACCGTTCATGGCTTCGCCGGACTGCTGAATGGTCTGCTCGCGGAACGCCATGATGATGCGGTTGTAGTGCTCGGCGTGCTGCAGATAATTCTCGGCCAGAACCGGGTCACCGGAGGCGAGCGCGTCGCGCGCCAAGGACATGTACTTCTCGGCGATATGCGACGGCGTCCCCCGGATCTTCACATCCGGGCCATTCGATTCGTAGCTGCGCGTCAGCGGATTGTGGTGGGTCTTGCGGTTGCGGCCGCGGCCCCTCCGATTCTGCTGTCCCTGCCTCATAGTCTCCCAATCTCAACTATGCAGATTACTTCTAGTTTTGGTTCATATTATTGAGGACGTCAGCAGCTCGGCTGCCGCATGCACCCGCTGAAACAGACGTGCATCATCGCCCCCACGAAGCAGCGCGCTGAATAGGGCATCGCTGCAATCGTTACGTCACTCGCGCGCGCGAACGCGCCGGGTAATTTCTTGTGTTGTCGACACTCACGAGGTTCGCCAGTCGATCCACTCGGGAAAAGGCGCATTCAGCGAAACACTGCTGCTGTCGTGTGCGCTAGCCCAACCAACCGGCTGGCGTCTAGCGCGTACACTCCGCTTGTTTCGCTCGGTTTACTTGCGCTCGCAGGGGGCAGCCGTAAGAGAAACCCAGCTGCACTGTTGCGCTCGCGCTTCTTTCCGCCTGATCCGACATTAGCCCGGGACCGGTTCGTTTCCAAGTGTTTTTCTCTCCCGATTCAGCTGCGTGCTTTCCACGCCACACACCGGTCGACCCCATTCAGGTCGCGGAACGTACGGATCTGGGGCAACTGTTTTCCAACGCGGACTGAAGCCAGCAATCCACTCACCGAACCAGCCTGATCTTTTCCGACCTCGAACACGGCCCAGCCGTCCGGCGCGACCCTGGCAAGATCTGCAGCGATCTCCCTGTAAACCTGCAGTCCGTCCGCTCCGCCGTCGAGCGCTGCCCGCGGCTCGTATTTCCGGACTTCCGGCTCCAACTCGTCGATAGTACCTGTTGGAACATACGGCGGATTTGCGACCACCAGATCAAAAGCTCCGCCGATGCCAGTCAGAGAACGTGCCAGCGTCCAATCGGCGCGCGAGCCCACTCCATGACGCCGCGCATTGCGCTGTGCTACCTGCAACGCCCCGGGGTCAATGTCGGTTCCGAGGCCGCTAGCCTGGGGCAGTTCCGCGAGCAACGTTACCAAAAGACAGCCGGAACCCGTTCCGATGTCGATGATACGAAGCGGAGCAGCCCTGCCGCTCTCGCCAATCAGTTCAAGGGCAGCTTCGATCAGCGTTTCGCTATCCGGCCTTGGATCGAGCGTCGCAGGTGAAATCTCGAAATCCCGGCCATAGAACCCGCGACTGCCGAGAATGCGCGAAACCGGTTCGCGGGCAAGGCGCCGGACTACATAGTTATCGAGTCGAGACTGCACGGCGGAGCCCAGTTCGGCCCCGGGCTGGCTGATGAGCTTTACGGCATCAATTCCCAGAGCCGCAGCCACCAGAAGCCGGGCGTCGCGGGCGGCCGTTTCGATTCCGATGCTTCGCAGCCGGCGCGACGTTTCCTTGATCGCCGTTGCTGCGGTCAGCGCGCGGAAGCCTGTCTCAGATATGGTCGTAGGCATTCGCTTCAGCAAGCTGGCTGGCCTGATGATCGGTGATGAGCGCGTCGATCAACTCGTCGAGCGCGCTGCCATCCAGAACGAGATCAAGCTTGTGCACGGTAAGGTTGATCCGGTGATCCGTTACACGGCCTTGCGGGAAGTTGTAGGTACGGATCCGCTGCGAGCGATCACCTGAACCGACCTGACCCCGGCGCTGCGCGGCCCGCTCGTCCGCCGAACGTTGCCGTTCGAGCTCGAAGATCCTGGAGCGCAAGACCTGCATGGCCAGCCTGCGGTTCTGATGCTGCGACTTTTCGGCCGAAACCACGACAATTCCTGTCGGCAGGTGTGTGATGCGGACTGCCGAATCCGTCTTGTTCACGTGCTGTCCACCAGCGCCGCTCGCTCGCATCGTATCCAAACGGATGTCCTCGGGCCGGATCTCGACATCTACCTCCTCAGGCTCGGGCAGAACGGCCACTGTCGCTGCCGACGTGTGAATGCGACCGCCGGCTTCCGTCTCCGGCACCCGCTGCACGCGGTGCACGCCGGATTCGAACTTGAGCCGCGCGAACACTCCGTCGCCCGAGATGGAGGCGACCACCTCCTTCATGCCCCCAAGATCGTTCTCCGAGATGGAGATGACCTCAGTCTTCCAGCCGCGCAGATCGGCATAGCGCTGATACATGCGAAACAGATCGGCGGCGAACAGCGCCGCTTCATCGCCACCCGTGCCGGCACGAACCTCTAGAATGACGCTGCGCTCGTCGGCGGCGTCCTTGGGCAGAAGCAGGATGCGCAGCTTATGCCGGAGCTCCTCGATCTTCGGGCGAAGCGTCTCCAGCTCCTGCTCGGCCAGCGCCGCCATCTCGCGATCGGAGCCGGCATCCTCCGCCATGGCTGTCAGCTCGGCCAGGTCCTCCTCGGCCTTGCGCAGCTCCTGCACCGCGTTCACGACCGGCGTCAGGTCTGAGAATTCCTTGCTGAGCTTGGCATAGGTCGTCTGGTTCACGCCCTGACTCAGCTCCGCCTGGATCACCTCCCAGCGCTGAACAAGTTTCTCGAGTTTTTCGTGCGGAACGGAGTTCATCTCGAACGTCGTTGTCTCAATATTTCATGCCCGGCCGGCGCCCGCTGCCGTCGCAGTAGACAAATGAGGGCAATTCGCAAGCGGGAGCAATGTCTAAGCACGCAGGCTCGCAGGACATGCTCACAGGTTTCGAAATCGCTGGCTGGGTGCCGCGAGGCTTGTCCGGGCCGGTCCCGCCCCTCAGGACAGCTCTACCCCCTCAGCCCTGGCGAACTCCAGCAAGTCCGAACGAATGCTGCCGGATCTCGTCTCTAGCAGCTCATCGACCACGCCGGCAACTTTGGCCGCGTCGAGCGACAGGATCATCGATTTCACGGGACCGATGGAGGCCGGTGCCATGGAAATCGTTCGGTAGCCCAGTCCGATCAAGGCCATGGCTTCCAGAGTACGCCCGGCCATTTCGCCGCAGAGCGTAACCGGCACCCCATGCCGGGCCCCGGCCCGAACAACCTGCTTCAGCGCTCGCAGGGCCGAAACGGACAACGGATCATAGCGATGCCCGACCTCGGCGTTCGCCCGGTCTGCCGCGAACAGGAACTGTAACAGATCGTTGCTGCCGACGGAGGCGAAGTCCACGTGCGGCATCAGGGCGTCGAGCTCATACAGCAGGCTCGGCACCTCGATCATCGCCCCGAGCCGGAGCTTGACCGGTCGCGGCACACCGCGCTTCTCCAAGAGCTCGACCTCGCGCGCGATGAGCCCCTTGGCGGCCTCGATCTCCCACACCGTCGAGACCATGGGGATCATGATGCTGAGCTCGCGCCCCGCCGCGGCCCGAAGCAGCGCCTGAACCTGCGTTCGGAACAGGCCAGGTCGATCGAGCGAAATGCGGATGGCCCGCCAGCCGAGCGCCGGGTTCTCCTCCTTGGGATGGCGGATGTACGGGAGGATTTTGTCTCCCCCGATGTCCAGGCTGCGGAACACCACCGGCTTGCTACCGGCGCCATCCATGATCTGCCGGTACGTCTCCGTCTGCTTGTCCCGCCGCGGGAATGTCGAGGAGACCATGAACTGCAGCTCGGTGCGGAACAAGCCGATGCCTTCCGCTCCCGATTCGACCAGATGCGGGATATCAACGATCAGACCCGCATTGATCTGCAGGTGAATCCTTGCCCCGTCCTTCGTCAACGTCGGCAGATCGCGCAGCGCCTGGTACTGGCGCTGGCGCCGGGCCCGGAAGCGAACCTTGTCGGAGTAGGCAGCGACGACCTCGGCAGAGGGCCGGACGTGGACGTCGCCGGTCTCCGCATCAACGATGATCGGGTCCCCGGTCGCGACCTGCTCGACGATTCCCCTGGCTTGGCCAACGGCTGCCAGCCCGAGTGCCCGGGCGACGATCGCCACGTGGCTTTGGCCGCTCCCCTCCTCGATCACGAGACCGCGCAACTTCTCGCGGTTGTAGTCGAGGAGCTCGGCCGGCCCCATGGTACGGGCCACCAGGATCGTATCGGCCGGCAGCTGCAGGCCTTCCCGCGCCGCCGTGGTGCGCCCGGCAAGAATACGCAGCAGCCGATCGGAAAGATCGTCGAGATCGCGCAGCCGCTCACGCCAGTAGGGGTCATTCTGGCGCAGCATGCGGGTGCGGGTCGCATTCTGCACCCGCTCGACCGCCGCCTCGGCCGTCAGGCCCTCGCGCACCGCCGCCTCCATCCGGCGCATCCAGCCCCGGTCGTTGGCGAACATGCGATAGGCTTCCAGCACATCCCGATGATCTCCGGCCTGTGCCAGCGCTTCCGCACTCATCATCTCGTCGAGACTGATGCGCAGCCGGTGAACCGCCGCTTCGAGCCGTTCCAGCTCCACCGCGACGTCCTCGGCGAGCAGCTTCGTCACCACGACCCGCGGCTCGTGCAGCACAACGTGGCCCAGCGCAATGCCCTCGGAAATGGGCTCGCCCCGGGCCACGCCGGCGAGCGATCGGCTGATCTCGGCGGTTGCTCCCACGACGGCACCGGAGACGATGTGCTCGGCGACGACCATCGCGGTGGTCAGCAGCACCTCGACATCCTCGTCCGAGTACTCGCGCCGGGTCCTGTTCTGAACGGCGAGCACACCGAGCACCGTGCCGCCCCGCAGGACCGGCACCGCAAGCATCGAGTGATAGATCTCCTCACCCGTTTCAGGCCGGTAGGAGAACGCCGGATGCAGCTGCGCGTCCGGCTCGTTGATCGGCACGGCGATCTCGGCGCAGCGGCCGATAAGCCCCTCGCTCCGCTGCATGCGAGTATTGTGAACGGCCTCCTTCTTCAGGCCCTCGGTCGCGAACAGCTCGAGCGACCCGTCCTGGCGCTTGAGGTAGATCGAGCAAACCTCGGCTACCATCAGGCCGGAGATCTGACGCACGATCTTGTCGAGCCGCGACTGCCCGTCGCCGGGCTCGGCCATGATCTCGCGCAGACGCCTCAGAATGACTCTGAGGGCAGGCTCCGTCGGTAGTGTGCGCGGGTCATCCCCACGTCTGGTCTGCATGGCGGCTGCCGTTCAGTAGTCCTTTTGCGGACGGCGGATGGCGAGGGCCCGGCGCCCTCCTGCCCCGGCCCTCCTGCACATGTGATCTGGCGCCCGCCCGAGCGGGCGACCACTAATCCTTGTCGAGTCCGTACAGCGTATGCAAGGTGCGCACGGCGAGCTCCGCGTACGCGGCGTCGATCAAAACGCTGATTTTGATCTCCGATGTGGTGATCGCAAGGATATTGATGCCTTTCTCGGCCAGAGCCTTGAACATCTGAGCCGCGACACCGGCATGGCTGCGCATGCCGACCCCGATGACCGAAATCTTCACCACGTCGGCCGAGCTGTTGATCTCGGAGAAACCGACCGTCTCCTGACACCCGCGCAGAACCTCGATCGTTTTCGGCAGCTCGGAGGCGCCGACTGTAAACGTCATGTCGGTATGCTTCCCATCCGCGGACAGGTTCTGCACGATCATGTCCACGTTGACGTTAGCCTCCGCCAGGGGCCCGAAGATGCTGGCCGCGACGCCAGGTTTGTCGGCCACTTGCCTGATCGTGACCTTCGCCTCGTCCTTCGCGTAGGCGATACCGCTGACAACCTGGCTCTCCACGATTTCTTCCTCGTCACAAACAATGGTGCCGATGTTCTGCCATTCCGCATTGCAGCGGACCGGCTCGATGGTCTCGGCATCCGCAAAGCTGGACAGCACCCGCGTGCGCATCCGGTGAACCATCGCCAGCTCGACAGACCGGGTCTGCAGCACCTTGGAGCCCAAAGAGGCCATCTCCAGCATCTCCTCGTAGGAGACACGCGGCAGACGGCGCGCCGTCGGGACGATGCGTGGATCAGTGGTGTAGACCCCGTCCACGTCCGTGTAGATGTCGCAGACATCGGCGCCAAGCGCGACGGCCAGGGCCACGGCGCTGGTATCCGATCCGCCGCGGCCGAGTGTGGCAATCCGGTTGCGCTGGGGCTCGAGCCCTTGGAAGCCAGTTACCACGGCAACCTCGCCCTGCGCCAGTCGCTGCCGCACCTCATCAGCCCGAATCTCCTGGATCCGGGCCGCGCCATGGGCGGTATCAGTCATGATCGGGATCTGCCAGCCCTGCCAGGAGCGGGCCGGAATGCCCATCGACTGCAGCACGATGGCGAGCAGCCCTGCGGTCACCTGTTCGCCCGAGGCGACAACAGCATCGTACTCGCGCGCGTCATGCAGCAGCGAAGCCTCGCGCACCCACGCAACGAGCTGATTTGTATGGCCCGCCATCGCCGACACGACGACGGCCACCTGGTTCCTGGCATCGATCTCGCGTTTGACGTGACGGGCCACCGTGCGGATGCGGTTGATATCTGCAACGGACGTGCCGCCGAATTTCATCACTACGACTGCCATGCGTATACCCGTTGCGCCAATCACCTCGTGCTCGGTGCCGCGCGGTGCGGTACAGAGGACAAGGCAACCGGAGCTTCTCCTCGTTTCAGCGGACTGGCCCGAACGGGCCGTACTCATAGCGATAACGCACCAGAGCTGCAACCAATGCGACGTAGCCTTGACATCCTCCACAATAATCGCGCGAGATCGCTGCCATGATGTCCGCCAGTCCGAGCCAACCCACTCTAGATCCTGAAGAAATCGACCGCTTCGCGCGGCTCGCGGGGCAGTGGTGGAATCCGGACGGGGAGTTCCGGCCGCTGCACAAGCTGGGCCCGGCGCGACTCTCGTTCATCAGGTCGCATCTGGTGCGCCACTTCGGCCTGCCCGAGCGAGGCGCCAAGCCCCTCGCCGATCTGACGGTGCTCGACATCGGCTGCGGTGGCGGGCTGATCTCCGAGCCTATCGCCCGGCTCGGCGCGCGCGTCACCGGCATCGATCCTGCCAAGGAGAACATTGCGGCAGCGATCCAGCACGCGGCGCCTCAGGGGCTGGCGATCGATTACCGCGCCTGCCGGGCTGAGGATCTCCTGCAGGAGCAGGCCCGGTTCGACGCTGTGGTCTGCCTCGAGGTCATTGAGCACGTCCCGGACCCGCAGGCATTCATCCGGACCTGTACGGCGCTGGTGCGGCCGGGAGGGCTGTTCATTGCCTCCACGATCAATCGGACGATCAAGGCTTATGCGCTCGCAATCGTCGGTGCCGAGTACATCTTGCGCTGGCTGCCGGTGGGAACGCACCAGTGGGACAGGTTCGTTACGCCGGAAGAGCTGACACGTTACTGCGAGGCGGCAGGGTTGCAGGCGCCCACCTGCGAGGGTCTTATCTATAATCCGTTGAGCGACCGCTGGTCCCTGGGTGCCGACACCGACGTCAATTATATGGCTGCGGCTTCAAAACCGCTCTCGACGACCTAAACCGCGGGGCGCTTTGCCGGATCAAGGGCGAGCCAGCTGAAGAACGCGCTGTACCATTGCGCTTTCCGGCAGCGTCAGCTCATCGACCACGGTGAAGTGGTTGGCATTCGGCACAACCACACACTTGGCCTTGACGCCGGCCGCTGACCACGTCGCGGTGATGTCCAGGCTCTGGCGCAGGAACTCCGGACTCTCCGCCCCGCCGACCGCCGCAACAAACGTCCGGTCCGGCGGCGGAGGCTGCCACAGGATCGGGCTCGCTTCCCGGGCCGATTCCGGCGTAAGTCGCAAGGCCTCGTTGAGGCTTGTCGGGATCAGCGGCTCCAGCTCGAAGACTCCGCTGATCGCGTAGGCCGCGCGGACGAGATCGGCAGGTGCGCCGTGCTTCGACCAGTCGGTCGCCATCAGCGCTGCCGCCAGATGCCCGCCCGCGGAGTGGCCGACGACTACGGGCCGCCTGTTGGTCCGGCGCCAAAGCGCAACGAGAAACTGGCGCATCTCATCGGTGATTTGTGCGATCGTGGCCTCGGGGCACAGCGTATAGGACGGAAGCGCCACCGCCGCGCCTTTGCCAACCAGCGCCTCGGCGGCGAAGCTGTAGTCGGCCCGGTCGCCGCGCTGCCAGTAGCCGCCGTGGATATAGACGACGAGTGGAGCATCTGCGCTGTCCCCCGACGGTCTGAACAGATCGAATTGATGGCGCGGACCGGAGCCGTAGGGCTGGTCCAGCTCGCCTTGCAAGGTCGACCGGACGCGCGCGGACTGCTCCGCCCAGCGTGCCATGATATCGGTGTGCTCCGGCACGCGCCGGCGATTGTTGTACTCGGCTTCGTAGTCGATCTCTGCCACGGCTGTCCCCTTCAGGCAGCTTGCGCGCCCTGCCGCGCATCCTCCCGGATCATGTCGGATGCCTTCTCGCCGATCATGATCGCCGGCGCATTGGTGTTGCCGGACGTCATCGTCGGCATGATCGAGGCATCGACCACCCGCAGCCCCGCGATGCCGTGCACGCGCAGACGCTCGTCAACGACCGCCATCGGGTCGCGGCCCATTTTGCAGGTCCCGCACGGGTGGAAAATCGTCGTGCCTTTCGCCTTGGCGAAGGCCATCAGTTCCTCGTCGCTCTCGACGCCTGCCCCCGGCAGGAACTCTCGCTTCACATGGCGGGCGAATTCCGGCTGCGCCGCGATCCTGCGCAACATCCGCAGACCGGCCAGCAGAACCTCGCAGTCGGTTTCGGAGGCGAGGTAGTTCGCAACGATGCTGGGCGGGATGGCGGGATCGGGTGCCGTAATCGAAATCACGCCCCGGCTCTCGGGCCGAAGCTGGCACACGGATGCGGTCACTCCCGAGAATGGATGCAGACCTTGCCCCGGCCGCTCGGCCGAGAGCGGCATGAAGTGCACCTGCACGTCCGGCACCTCGAGGCCCGGGCGCGAGCGGGCGAAAACGCCAACCACGCCCGCGCCGATGGTGAGAATGCCACTGCGGGAGAAGGCATACTCCAGCCCGGCCCGGAACTGCATCAGCCGGCTATGCCAGACATCATTGAGGCTGGCGGGCAGCGAGCAGTCGTAGACGAAACGGGCTTGAAAATGATCCTGCAGGTTCTCGCCGACGCCCGGCAGCTCATGCAGGACCCCGACACCGGCCTTCTGCAGCACCGCTCCGGGGCCGATACCAGAAACCTGAAGCAGCTGCGGACTGCCGATCGCCCCGGCGGCGAGCAGCACCTCGCGGGTGGCCTTGACCGTGCGCGTTTGACCATCCCGGCGGTAGACCACACCCGTCGCCCGGCGGCCCTCGAGTTCAACCCGCTTCACCTCGGCATTGGTGATGATGGCGAGGTTGCTGCGCGAGCGGACCGGGTTGAGATAGCCCACCGCGGTCGAGCAACGCCGGCCGTTCCGTGTGGTGAGCTGATAATATCCGACGCCTTCCTGGTTCGCGCCGTTGAAGTCGGTCGTGCGCGGAATGCCGGCCGCGACGCAGGCCGCAATGTAGGATTCGCACAGCGGATTCTTCATGCGAACGTCCGAGACGCCGAGCGGCCCACCGGCGCCGTGGTATTCGTCCTCGCCGCGCTCCTGATCCTCAGCGCGCTTGAAGTAGGGCAGCACGTCCTGATACGACCAGCCCGCGTTGCCGAGCTGGCGCCACATATCAAAGTCTTGTGCCTGTCCGCGGACGTAGAGCAGTCCATTGACGGCGCTGGTGCCGCCGAGCACGCGCCCGCGGGGCCACGGCACGATGCGCCCGTCGAGGTACGGCTCAGGCCCGGCGCCGAATTGCCAGGTCAGATTCGGGTTGAACATCGTACGGAAGTAGCCCGCCGGAATATGGAGCCACGGATTGCGATCCCGTCCGCCCGCTTCCAGCAGCGCCACGCGCACGGCCGGATCCGCGCTCAGGCGGTTGGCCAGTACACAGCCGGCCGAGCCCGCACCGACAATGACGTAGTCGAACGTCTCTGTGCCCCCTTCAGAACTCATCGTCTCCTCCGCAACTGATGCCTTGTCGCCGATCAGCTTCCGCGGCTGCTTTTACGACGTCTTCGCGCGGAGGGCACGATAGATCTCGATGACCTGGCTGTCGTCCTTGCCGCCGAGGCCGAGGCCGGAGGCGGCTACGAAAAGCTGGTGGGCGGCCGCGGCCAGCGGAAGCCCCATTTTCACGGAGCGGCCGGCTTCAAGCACGATGCCGAGGTCCTTCACGAAGATGTCGAGGGCGCTCGTCACCTGGCCGTCATCGGCCACCATCCGTGGGCCACGGTTCTGCAGCATCCAGCTCGAGGCCGCGGAGCCCGACAGGATCTCCTGCGCGAGCTTCGGATCGACGCCGGCCCGCTCCGCAAGGGCCAGTCCTTCGGCTGCGGTGGCGATGTGCACGCCACAGAGGAGCTGGTTGATGGTCTTCATCACGGCGCCCTGCCCGGGCTCCTCGCCGAGATGGAAGATGTTGGTGCCCATTGCATCGAGAATGGGCTTGGAGCGGGTGAAGGCCGGCTGCGCGGCGCCGACCATGATGGTGAGCGCGCCAGCCGTCGCGCCGGCGACGCCGCCAGATACGGGCGCATCGACGAAGCTCCGGCCGGTGTCCGCTACGCGCCTGGCCATTTCCGCCACCCGTCCCGGCGGGCAGGTCGCCATCAGGATGACTGTCGCTTCGGAAGCCAGAACATCAAGGGTGCCCAGCTCGAAGAGCACCTGCTCCGCCTGATCCGCATTGACGACCATCAGAACGAGGTGAGTTGCGCCATCGGCCGCTTCGCGCGCGCTCTTCGCCGCGTGGCCACCGGCTTCGGCAAGGCTCGACACCGCTTCGGCCCGGACGTCGTATCCCACGACGCGGAACTGCTTCTGCACAAGATTTCGGGCCATCGGCAGCCCCATGGCTCCGAGCCCGATGAAGGCAATCGTCTCCGGCATCTCCCCGCCCACTTGCTGTTCGTACTGCACCCTTCCAGCCCCCAGGCATCGAGGACCGGTTCGATTGCAGGAACAATGCACCGAGCAGCCGGGGTCGCGCTACCGATTTGATCGGGATGTCAAATCGCGAGCTCGGTTTCGATGTCGAAGAAGTGCAGGCGGTCGGGATTGACGGCAAGGCGCAGCTTCTCGTGGACCTTCGTCTTCAAGGTCGGCTCGACAGCTGCGGCCATGGTATCGGGACCAACGGAGACATCGAGCAGGATCTCCGAGCCGAGCTGCTCTACGACCTCGACAACCGCATCGAAGCAGCACCCTGCGGCGTCCGCCGAATTGGCGACGCGCAGATCCTCCGGACGCACTCCCACTGTCACCTGCTGCCCGACGTAATTGCGCAGGCCGGCCACGTTCCGCTCGGGCACCTTGAGCCGGAGCCCGCTGTTCCCGAGCCAAAGCTCGTCCCCCTCCCCCTGCACGGTCACGTTGGCGAAATTCATCGCCGGCGAGCCGATAAAGCCGGCGACGAACCTGTTGGCAGGCGCATTGTAGAGCTCGAGCGGCTCTCCCACCTGCTGCACCCAGCCGTCCCGCATCACCACCACGCGGTCGCCCAAGGTCATCGCCTCGATCTGATCGTGGGTGACGTAGATTGCCGTCGTGCCGAGGCGCTCATGCAGCTTCTTCAGTTCCACCCGCATCTGCACCCGCAGTTTGGCGTCGAGATTCGACAGCGGCTCGTCGAAGAGGAAGACCTGCGGATGTCGGACGATGGCCCGGCCGAGTGCGACGCGCTGGCGCTGACCACCCGAAAGCTGGCGAGGCTTGCGTTCGAGAAGCTGCTCGATCCCCAAGATATCCGCGGCCTGCTTCACGCGCTGTTTGATTTCGGCCTTGTCGAACTTTCGCATTTTGAGGCCGAAGGCCATGTTGTCGAATACGCTCATGTGCGGATAGAGCGCGTAATTCTGAAACACCATGGCGATGTCGCGATCCATCGGCGGGAGCTCGTTCACGACCTGCTCGCCGATCAGGATGTTGCCCGAGCTGATCGCCTCGAGGCCCGCAACCATTCGCAGCGTCGTCGTCTTGCCGCAGCCTGACGGGCCGACGAAGACCATGAACTCCTTGTCGGCGATCGTGAGGTTGACGTCTTTGACGGCGTGAACGCTGTCGTAGAACTTGTTGATCTGCTTCAGGACGACCTGCGCCATTCTCTTCTGACCTTATACTCGACCGGTACTCAACCCTTTACCGAGCCTGTCAGGCCCGACACGTAGTGCTCGACGAAGAATGAATAGACCAGAGCCACCGGAATGGACCCAAGCAGGGCACCGGCCATCAAC
>JAWLCO010000019.1:0-45265 GCA_041687075.1 Hyphomicrobiaceae bacterium
GACGACGGCCGAGACGGCACCACTTTCAAGGCCGAAGGCAGCCTCAGCCACAGCCGGATCGATCAGCTCGTTGCGGGCCAATAGCCCGAGCGTGTAATCTGTCTCGGCGACACCGGCTTCCTTCGCGACCTCCTCGAAGCTCTTGCCGCCGGCAATGGCGGCAGCTGCGCTCTCGGCCTCCTCACGCGTCTTGAAGGCGAGCTGCAGCACGCGCCGCCGCTCCGGTTCCTCGTAGCGGGCCTTGTCATGCTCGTAGGCGGCGATGAGCTCTTCCTCGGTGATCGGCACGCGCTTCTTCACCTCTTCCATGGTGAGGCCGATCACCGCCAGCTTGCGGTACTCCGGCGTCATGAAGCGCTGCTTCTCGGCCTCGTAGAGCTCCTTCAACTTGGCCGGGTCGGGTTCCGGCAGCGTGATCGCGACGCTGGGATCAATGGTGAAGTGCTCGACGGTTCTGGCCTCGTTCCGGTAGTCGTAGAGCGCCTTGACGAGCGTGTCGGGCACGTGGACGCCCGAGGTGATGGCGTCCGTCAGCTGCTCGCGCACTTCCTCCTTCTTGCGCAGGGCGAGGAAGCCGTACTCGCTGAGACCCAGCTCCCGGGCCACGCTCTCCAGCGCCATGCGATTGAAGCTGCCATCCGGGTTCTGGAAGGAACGGTCGTTCCGAATGGCCTCGGCGACGGCTTCATCCGTGATGGAAAGCCGCAGCTCATCCGCATGCGTGTCGAGAGCCGCCGCACCGACCAGACGCGACAGTACCCGCGCGTCGATGCCGAAGGCACGGGCCTGCTCCAGCGTTGGCCGCCGGCCGATCTGGCGCGCGAGCAATGTCAGCTCGAGCTGCAGCGCGCGCTGGAACTCTTCGGTCGTGATCTCCCGGTCGCCGACCTCAGCCAGCGCGCCTTCGTCATACCCGCGGAACACGTCGGCGACGCCCCACACGGCGAAGCTGAGGATCAGCAGGCCCAGAAAGATTTTGGCCACCCAGCCGGTGGCGCCGCGGCGCAGGGCATCTAGCATCGATCAGGTCTTGTCCTTGCGTTGGTCGTGCCTGTCGCTTGGCGATTCAAAGAGATACGGCGTGCCCGCCGGGCCACGCCCATATCGGCTCGGATGTGATAAGAAGCCCAGCCCGCTCTTGAATGCAAGGCAGGATCGCTCGATCCTACCAGCGCACTGCCGCGTTGCGTACGCGTCAAAGAGACTCCACGGAGCCGATATGTCTGCCAGCCCAACCGATCCAGCCCCGATCAGGCCGCTCATCGCAGGAAACTGGAAGATGAACGGCCTCAAGGCACAACTCGCCGAGGCGGAAGCCGTGCGCGATGCCATCGCGGCGGGCGAGGTCTCAGCCGAGGTCGACGTGATGATCTGCCCGCCGGCCACGCTGATCCCTGCGCTGGCCGATCTGGCGGAAGGCACACGGCTCGCCGTCGGTGCGCAGGATTGCCATTGGCTGCCTTCGGGCGCCCATACCGGAGATATTTCTGCCGAGATGTTGCACGACGCCGGTGCGACGGCGGTGATCGTCGGCCACTCGGAGCGGCGGGCCGATCACGGTGAGCTCGACCACATCGTCAAGGCCAAGGCGGAAGCGGCGCTGCGGGCGGGGATCGCAGCCATCATTTGCATCGGCGAGACGGCGGGGCAGCGGCGGGCCGGCCTGACGCTCGAGGTCGTGGGCCGGCAGCTCGCAGGCTCGGTTCCCGAAGCGGCGACCGCAGCAGATACGATCATCGCCTACGAGCCGGTCTGGGCCATCGGCACCGGCCTCACGCCGACGACCGAGGAGGTGGCAGAGGTTCATGCGTTCATCCGGTCGGTTCTTTCTGATCGGCTCGGACACCACGGACGGGAGATGCGCGTTCTATACGGAGGCTCGGTGAAGCCGTCCAACGCGGCGGAGCTGCTTGCAGTGCCGCATGTCAACGGCGCGCTCGTTGGCGGTGCGAGCCTCAAGGCGAAGGATCTGCTCGGGATCGTCGGGGCCTGCAAGGCCGCGGTGTAAGGCCGGCGGGTTCGGGCGGCACGGAAGGAGTAGGCTCAATGCTTTCGAGATTTGCTTTCCTGACCTTCGTGCCGTTGATGGCGGCTGCGGTGGTGGTCCCGGGCGGTGTGGCCGCGGCGATCCCGCTCGATCTCGAGACGTGCGTCCGTCTCCGGGAGGAGCGGCTGCACCTCGCTCTGGCCGGAGTCAGGGAGAATTTGGCCAAGGGGCCGGTATGGGGTGCTGCCAACCTGCCGGCTGCCCAGCTCAGGGATATCGAGAGGCTGATCGAGCTCGATGAACAGATCACCTTCCGCTGTCCCGACGTGGTGGCGGCCGCGGATGGGGCGGCGGTGGTGCCGCTGCCGAAGCGGAAGCCGAAGGTTCAGGCTGCCGTGCCACCGCCCAGGCGCAAGCCGGGCGTCAGCCGATAGTCTCCATGATGCTGCGGCGATAGGAGGGGTGGCGGCGCGGTGCGCATTGGTGTAGAAGGCCGCTGATCCCCGAATATGCCGATCACCGGAAGCGAGCCGATATGGTCACCGTCGTCCTCCTCATTCACATTATGATCGCCGCTTCGCTGGTGGCCGTCGTGCTGCTGCAGCGCTCCGAGGGGGGCGCGCTCGGCATCGGCGGCGGCGGAGGTGGGGGCGGCTTTCTGACGGGCCGCGGCACTGCCAATCTTCTCACCCGGGTGACGGCCGGTCTTGCAGCGGCGTTCTTCCTGACGAGCACCATTCTGTCGCTGATGGCCCAACGCACCTCGACGCCGTCCACCATCTTCGAGCAGCCTGCCGGTCAGCAGCAGGGCACGGAGGCGCCTGCCGGTACGGACCAGCAGGACAGCACGCCGCGCGGCGGCATTCTCGACCGCCTGCAGCCGCCCGGCACCCCGAGCGTGCCGCGCTGATTCCGGCTGTCCGCCGGCCGCAGCCACCATCATCCGAACCACGAGCGCTAAAGCGGCTGCTGCAGCGCTCGTTTCATTTGACGTCATCCCGGACAAGTGAGGCCGCAGGCCGAGCGCAGATCCGGAATCAGGAGAGACGTGCCGAAGGCACGAAAAAAGGTGCCGGATTTGCCCGCATCACCTGCCTGCGCGCGAGATAGAAGCAGCACGCATTTCCAACTCACCCGTCATTCCGGATGCACCGCAGCACGCCAGTGGTGCGGTGCTGATCCGGAATCTTGCTACCAGTCTGACCGCCGCACCCGGCCGCTGATTCCGCATCTGCGGAGCACCGCAATGCGCTGTACTGCGCGCGGGGATGACCGGTAGGACGTGCCGGGGCAGGATCCCGGTCCTCGCCCTTGGCCGGAGTGGCGGTAGCGCCGGATGATGGCAGCCGCTTCGCCCCTCAGGCGGCCTCAGCCATGCCGGCGATGGGACTGTCCGGGTAGGCAAGCTGCTCGCGGGCCCGCCAGGCGCTCGTCACGTAGTTGACGATGATCGACTTGCGCACGCCGTTGATCCTCCGCGGCTCGAAGCCGTGATAGGTGATGTCGGACGGCACGAAGACCATTGCGGCATTCGGGGCGAACGGGGATCGCCCGACGTGCCGCTTCTCGAGATCGTAGATGTCCGTGCCGAGATCGGCGTGGCTTGGATCCTTTGAGAGATAAAGCAGGAACGTGAACAGCTTGACGCCGAGGTCCGTGTGCGGCTCGAGCCAGAATCCGTCGGTGTCCTGGGCATACTCGATCCGCAGATACGACCCGCCCAGATGGACACCGAAGGCCCGCTCCACAGCGCCGGTCACCCGCCTGTCCTGCAGCGCCTCCGACAGGGCGGCGACGACCGGGAACTTCGCGCGGTTCTCGACATCGAAATATTTCCGCGTGGCGTTGTGGACCTCTCGCTTGCCGGAGATGCCGCCGAGCGCCGGCGCCGGGAAGGGGAGCGCGAGAACTTCGTCGATGGCCGGTTCGGGGAGGCAGCGCGCCAGCAGCCAGTGCTTGTAGGGAAATTCGCGCACCTGGGCGGCGGCAAAGCTTTCGAGCAGCGAATGGACAAAGGCGCCTGATGCGATGGTCATACCGCTTACCCCTTTGATGTTGTGAGAGGTATCGCCTGCGCTACCCACAGGTAGAGCGCACGCCACGCATACACGCATAACGCGAACTGTTCCGATCAATGGCTCCATTGCGGCGAAACTGTGTCGCCCGCGCGGCTCATCCACGAGATCTGCTGCGAATGCATGTCCGCCATACATCGACAAGCGCTGGCGAGTCGGTTCAGATGCATGCAGGCTTTGGGGGTGCCGCACGTAATGGCGTACGCTTGCCTCAACGGCAGTGAGGATCGCTCCATGGCGCGCAGGGCGCAGTCAAAGCAGAAGGCTCCTCTGAGAAGGGTGTCCGGCGACTGTGCAGGCTGTCTCGTCGTGGTCACAGCTGCGGAGCAGGCCCAGCTCGATCTACTGCTTACGGCCGCGCGGCGGCGATTGCCCTCGAGCGCCTTCGAGT
The DNA here is from genome assembly GCA_041687075.1 of Hyphomicrobiaceae bacterium. Classification (GTDB taxonomy): domain Bacteria; phylum Pseudomonadota; class Alphaproteobacteria; order Rhizobiales; family Hyphomicrobiaceae; genus ZC4RG25. The sequence goes on from JAWLCO010000019.1 coordinate 4,454, forward strand.
TCCCGAGGCGCATCACGACCCGCCGCAACGGACCATCCGACGCCGAGATTACCATCACGCGCGCGCTGTTCCGCGAGATCGAGCAGGACGGCGGGTTCATTGTCACGTGGCAGGCGGACGGGCATCGCTTCGGGCTGCCGGACAGTGTGCGCAAGCTGCTGATCGCGGGCGGTTCGGTCGTGGTTGCCGCGCCTGCCGGAGTCGTGAGCGAGCTTGATGACATTTGCCCCGATGTACGCCTCTTGCGGCTCGCCGGTCAGCTGGACGCGGCACGTGCGCCACTGACGCCGAAGGCCTGCCTGCGCCGCATCGTCGGGCCACGTCTTGCGGAGCGGCTCGAAGCCCGCGAGATGCCTGCGCGAACCGACGCTGTGCCTCACGCAGGTGACATGCCGTCGGCGGTGCGCGCGCTGAGCGAGGCGCTTATCCGCATCGAGCGTGAGCGTGGCGTGCCGGGGCCGGGTCTGCCGGCGCCGAAGGCGCGCATGCGCGGCCGCACGGCATGCTTCCGGCGTATGACCGCACCCCCTGCGGCACTGTAGCCGTTTGCTCCGGGGGACATTTCTGCGAGCAGCATCGCGCATCGTGACGGCTGAGCAGCCGTTCCTGGCAGGCTATTCCAACCGGAAGCGATAGCGGCGGGGAGGGGATGTCGCTTTTTCTCGAGATCCTTACGCAGGTCACCCTGCCGATCATCACGCTGGTCGCTCTGGGCTGGCTGCTGCAGCCGCGCCTGAAGCTCGACGTCGGCAGCCTGAACAGGCTGCAGGTCTACGTCGTGATGCCTGCGTTCCTCGTCCACTTCCTGTCGACGGGCAAGCAGCCGCTGTCCGTCATCTGGCCGGTCGTCTACTTCGGCATCGTGCAGTTCCTGATCCTGATTCCCCTCGGCTGGATGCTGGTGCGTGCGCTACGTATGCGCCGCTCCCTGGGGCCGATGATGGGGCTCGGCACGGCCTACGCGAACGTCGGCTTCTTCGGCATCCCGGTGACGCAACTCGCGTTCGGGCCGGATTATCTCGTCTACCAATCCGTGCTGACGGCATTGATGGCGATCCTGGTCTGCACCGCGGGTGTCTGGCTGCTGGCGCCCGCCGGCGGCAGCAGGCTCGGCAAGCTGCGCAACGCCTTCGAAACGCCGCTCATCCCCTCCGTCATCCTCGGCATCGCGCTGCGCGGGTTCGAGGTCGAGCTGCCGTCCGTCGTCGGCCAGCCGCTGCAATTCCTGGGATCGATCTTCACGCCCTTGGCGCTCTACACGCTGGGAGCGCAGGTCGCGGCGGCGCGGGCGATCAAGTTCGAGGCGGGACCGCAAATGCTGATGCTGGTCCTGAAGTTCATCGCTTCGCCCGTGCTGAGCTGGGGGATCTGCTACGCCATGGGGATGCCACCGGACATCACCGCAGTGATCGTCGTTGCAGCGGCCACCCCCGTCGGTGTGCTGATCGCCATCTTCGCCGCGGAGTACAAGACCGAACCGGAGTTCATTTCGACAGCGATCGTGCTTTCAACGGCGCTGTCGCCGATCCTGGTAACCGCCTGGATTTTGGCCACGCGGCTTGTGTGATGGATAACCGGCACCATTGCCGCGGCAGGGTGGTTTCGTCTAGGCTCCCCGCCGCTCGAGATACCTGACGGGAAGGACGTGCGCGCGATGATCGACCTCTACACCTGGTCAACACCCAATGGCCGCAAGGCTTCCATCATGCTGGAGGAGGTCGGGCTCCCGTACACGGTGCACCCGGTGAACATCGGCAAGAACGAGCAGTTCGAGCCGGCGTTTCTCAAGATCAGCCCCAACAACCGGATTCCCGCCATCGTCGACCGGGACAACGGAATGTCGTTGTTCGAATCCGGCGCCATCCTCATGTACCTCGCCGAGAAAACGGGTAAGCTCTGGCCGAAGGAGGGCGAGGCCTACTGGCGCGTCGTCGAGTGGCTGATGTGGCAGATGGGTGGCGTCGGCCCGATGTTCGGCCAGGTCCACCACTTCGTGAAGTTCAACAAGGGCAAGGCGCCCTACGCCGAGGAGCGGTACGCCACCGAGGCGAAGCGCCTTTACGGCGTGCTCGACCGGCGGCTTGCCGAGGCGGAGTATCTGGCGGGGGATTACTCTATCGCGGACATTGCCACCTGGCCCTGGGTCTCCCGGTTCGAGTGGCAGGAGGTCGATCTCAAGGAATTCCCGAATGTGCTCCGCTGGTACCGTGCCATCGCGGAACGTCCCGCGGTTCAGAAGGGCTACCATGTGCCCGTGCCGCAACCGTCAATTCCCATGCCCTGACTCTCAGGCGCCGGGGCAGATCACCTGAACTCGAGATCAAAGGTCGTACAAGGAACAGCTACCATGAAGGTCCCACGCAACTTTTCCGGCGTGATTGCGCCGGTGCTGACGCCATTCGGCGATGACGGCGCGCCGGATCCGGACCGCTTCATCGAGCATGCCGAGTGGCTGATGGAGGATGGCTGCACGGCGCTGGCGCCGTTCGGCACCACCAGCGAGGCCAATTCTATCGGTCTTGACGACCGCATGGAGCTGCTGGAGGAGCTGGTGGATAGCGGCATGGAGCCTTCACGGCTGATGCCCGGCACCGGCGCGTGCTCCGTGGCCGACGCAGCCACGCTGACCCAGCACGCGGTCGACCTCGGCTGCGGCGGGGTGCTGATGCTGCCGCCGTTCTATTACAAGAACCCGAGCGAGGAGGGGCTCTTCCGCTTCTTCGCCGAGGTCATCGACGAGGTCGGTGATGACCGGCTGCGGCTCTACCTCTACCACATCCCGCCGGTCGCCCAGGTCGGCTTCTCGCTGTCACTCATCGAGCGGCTGAAGAACGAGTTTCCCGGGATCGTCGTCGGTCTCAAGGATTCCTCGGGCGACTGGTCCAACATGAAGGCAATTCTCGACGCCTTCCCGGATTTCGAGCTGTTCCCGGGCTCGGAGCTCTACCTGCTCGACGGGCTGCGGAACGGGGCTGCCGGCGTCATTTCGGCAACAGCGAACGTCAGCGCGCGGGCCATGCGCCAGCTCTTTGACAACTGGCAGGGGCCGGAGGCGGATGCCATGCAGGAGAAAATCTCTGCGCTGCGGAAGACGATCCAGACCTTCCCGGTCATTCCGACGATGAAGGCGCTGATCGCGCACTATCGCCAGGACGAAGGCTGGGCCGAGGTTCTCCCGCCGTTCACACCGCTTCCGGCAGAGGAGGCGGAGCGGGCCATCAAGACGCTGGCCGACCAGCACAACTTCCGGCTCGATTTCGCAGAGGCTGCCTGAACGGTCGGGTTTCGGGCCGATCAGATCAGTTGCGGCCTGCAGAAGGAAAATTTCCCCTCCTCCAAGTTGGAGGAGGGGAAGGCAAGGGGGGAGAGTCGTCAAGAAAGCCGCGTGAGGAGCGGGTCAAGCATGACCGCGATCCACGTTCACGCCGAATTTCGCGAGCGCAGAGTCTGACCGGCACCGGACAGCCGCCGAAATCACGGCTGCCGCATGCAATTCGAATGCCGGGTCTCAATCGTGGCTGTTTCGGCGTGTCGAGATCGTTACTGCCTTATAACCGATCGCTCCTTGTGCGTCGAACGTGTGCTGAAAACACGTTTAACGCGAAACCGTGACAAGGGGCGACGTCCTCAAGACTTGCCGCTCGCACGGATCTGGCTCAAGGACTGCCGTGGCGTCAGCGCCTCGGGATCGATCTTCAGCTCGATGACCGCCGGCCTGCCCGCGGTGAGTGCCCGCTCGAAGGCCGCTCTGAACTCGCCCGTTCGGTCCACCGTCTCGCCATGCGCGCCGAAACTGCGGGCGAACGCGGCGAAGTCCGGATTGACCAGCGTCGTGCCGACAACGCGATCAGGATAGGTCTTCTCCTGGTGCATGCGGATGGTGCCGTACATGCCGTTGTTGCAGACGATGGTCACGACGTTGGTCCCGTACTGGACGGCGGTTGCCAGCTCCTGGCTCGTCATCATGAAACAGCCGTCACCAGCAAAGGTGACAACCGGACGCGTCGGATGGGCGAGCTTGGCGGCGATTGCCGCCGGCAGTCCGTAGCCCATGGAACCTGAGGTCGGGGCAAGCTGGGTACGGTAGCCCTTGTACTGGAAGTAGCGGTGTACGAAGGCCGCATAGTTTCCGGCGCCGTTGGCCACGATGCCGTCCTGGGGCAGCATGTCCGATACGGTGCGGATGACCTCCTCGAGCTGCACCGCGCCGGGCGTGGCGATCGGCGCCAGCGCCGCCTCGTATGCCGCCTTGAGGTCAGCGCGCCGCTGTTTCCAGGGGATGTCCGCTGGAGCCTGCAAGCTATCGAGCGCAGCACTGAACTGCTCGGCAGTGGCCGTGATGGGCAGATCGGGAGCGTAGACGGTGCCGAGCTCGTCCGGGCTCGGATGAATATGGACGAGCCGCTGGGACGGGTTCGGAATGTCGATCAGCGTATAGCCGCTGGTGGTCATCTCGCCGAGCCGCGCGCCGAGCACGATCAGCACGTCGGCCTCGCGGACGGCCGCCGCGAGCTTCGGATCGATGCCGATGCCGGCGTGGCCGACGTAGCAGGGATGCCGGTTGTCCATGTAATCCTGGAAGCGGAATGCGGCCGATACGGGCAGATCGAACCTTTCCGCAAACCGCTCGATGCGCGCCTGCACATCGGCGCTCCAGCCCGGACCGCCAATGATCATCAGCGGCTTCTTGGCCTTACCGAGCAGATCCGCGAACTCGCCCATTACCGCGGCGCTGGGCGCGGGCTCGGTGATGCGCGCTGCGCGGGCGTCCTTCGCCTCGGCCCTGGCGGAGAGCATGTCCTCCGGCAGGCCGAGGACGACGGGCCCGGGCCGGCCTGACGAGGCGATGTGGAAGGCGCGGCTGACATACTCGGGGATGCGCTCGGTGGAGCGGATCACTGCGGCCCACTTCACGAACGAGGAGAAGAGCTGCTTCGTCTCGATCTCCTGGAAGGCCTCGCGGTCCTCGTGCCGCTCGCCGGGCAGGCCGACGAAGAGGATCATCGGTGTCGAGTCCTGCTGGGCGACGTGCAGTCCGCTCATCGCGTTGGCGGCGCCGGGCCCGCGCGTGACGAAGCAGATGCCGGGCTTGCCCGTCGCCTTGCCCCAGGCCTCCGCCATCATCGAGGCGCCACCCTCCTGGCGGCAGATGATCGTGCGGATCTGGTTCGAATCGTGCAGCCCGTCGAGCGCGGCGAGGAAGCTTTCGCCCGGAACGGTGAACGCCGTTGTCGCGCCCTGCGCCTCGAGCTGATCGATCAGGATCTTGCCGCCGTGCCGCATGATGACTCCCCGGTGGTGAGATTGTGCTGTTCGCCGCTACTACTAGGCAATTCGGCACCGGCTCGGATAGTGAAAAAGAGCGCGGCAGCCCGTCGCGACCCCGTTACGCAGCGGCCGGCAATGCTGCACAATGTGGCCCACGCGTTGGCCAGGGAGATCGAGGGGATGGCTGAGGAACCGGTCGCAGCCCAGAATGGACCCTACCAGGTCGAGCTGCAGGAGGGGCGTGCCTATTTATGGTGCGCCTGCGGGCGCTCTTCGAGGCAACCGTTCTGCGACGGCTCGCACAAGGACACCGGGATCGAGCCCGTTCGCTTCGTCGCCGAGACCTCCGGCGTCGTCAATCTTTGCGGCTGCAAGTCGACAGACGATGCGCCCTACTGCGACGGCTCTCATCTTCTGCTTTGACGGCGTCCGTCGCGATCCAATAGCGGCGTCATCCCGGTGCTCGTCGCCGAGACTCACTACTACGAAACTTGCTTCATTGCTTGTGGTTATCCGGATCCCGGGCACACGGCCCGGGGTGAGCCTGGTTATGTGTATTCGGGTCAAACCACCGCATCAGCATCTGAAGCGGCCGCCGCCTCGTAGGCCTCCGTGGCCGTCAGCCAGGCCTCTTCCGCGTCGGCGAGCTGTTTGGCCGCCTGGCCGCGATCGATGGACAGGCGTTGGGCCTTCTCCGGATCGCGCGCGTACAGTTCAGTGTCGGCAAGGGCGGCATCGATCTTCGCGATCTCAGCCGCGATCTTCTCCACCTGTTTTTCGGCCTGCTGCATCGCCTTCTTCAGTGGTGCGAGCTCTGCTCGGCGTTCTGCTGCGGCGCGACGCTGCTCGGCGCGGCCGATGCGGGGTTCTGAGCCGGCAGCGTCCTTCGCGCGCTCGCGGTTCCGTGCGCCGCGCTCGGCAAGCAGCAGCTGACGGTAGTCATCCATATCGCCGTCGAACGGTGTCACCGTTCCACCCCGTACGATCCAAAGGCGATCGGCGCTGGCCTCGACCAGGTGGCGGTCGTGGCTGATGAGGATGACGGCGCCCTCGAATTCGTTGAGCGCCTGCATCAGCGCCTCCCGGCTGTCGACGTCGAGGTGGTTCGTCGGCTCGTCGAGAATGAGCAGATGCGGCCCGTGGAAGGCGGTCAGCATGAAGAGGAGCCGAGCCTTTTCTCCGCCTGACAGGTTCGCACACCGCGTATCCGCCTTGTCGATGCCGAACCCGTAGCCGCCGAGCCGGGTGCGCCGCTGCGCTTCCGTCGCGTCCGGCATCAGCCGGGCGATGTAGTCGTAGGGCGTCCTGCTGGGGAGCAGTTCATCGAGCTGATGCTGTGCGAAGTAGCCGACCTCCAGCCGGTGAGCCTTGACAACGCGGCCCGCCATGGCTTGGAGCTTGCCCACCAGCAGCTTCGCGAACGTGCTCTTGCCGTTGCCGTTCTGGCCGAGCAGCGCGATGCGGTCGTCGTTGTCGATGCGCAAATTGAGCCCGCGCAGCACCGGCCGTTCGGGCTCGTATCCGGCCGCAACGTCCTCGAGGCGCAGCAAGGGGCTCGCCAGCGGCTTGTCAGCCTTCGGGAAGTTGAACGGCACGACCCGCTCTTCCACCTGGGCCACGATGGGCTTCATGCGGGCCAGCGCCTTGACGCGACTTTGGGCCTGCGCCGCCTTGCTCGCCTTGGCCTTGAAGCGGGCGATGAATGCCTCGATACGGCGGCGCTCCTCGTCCTGGCGCTTCTTGAGCTGCAATTGCTGGCTTTGCCGCTCGCGGCGGGCGTCCTCGAACTCGTCGTAGTTGCCGGTGTAGAGGGCGAGCCTGCCGCGCTCGAGATGCAGGATGGCGCCGACCACGCGGTTCAGCAGACCGCGGTCGTGACTGACGATCAGGACCGTGTGGGGATAGGTGGCGAGATAGCTCTCGAGCCACATCGTGCCTTCGAGGTCGAGGTAGTTCGTCGGCTCGTCGAGCAGCAGCAGCTCCGGTTGCAGGAACAGGACCGCGGCGAGTGCCACCCGCATGCGCCAGCCGCCCGAGTACTCCCGGCACGGACGGCGCTGGGCCGTCTCGTCGAAGCCGAGACCTGCGAGAATTTGTGCAGCGCGCGCCGGCGCCGAATGCGCATCGATGTCGGCGAGGCGCTGGTGAATGTCCGCGATGCGGTGCGGATCGGTTGCGGTCTCGGCCTCGGCCAGAAGCTCGGCGCGCTCATGATCGGCTGAGAGCACCCAGTCGATCAGGCTGTCGTCGCCACCCGGTGCTTCCTGCGCGACGTACCCGATGCGCGAGTGCTTCGGCATCGAGATGGAGCCGCCGTCGGGTGCTAGTTCCCCGGTGATCAGCCGCAACAGGGTCGTCTTTCCCGCCCCGTTGCGCCCGACAAGCCCCACCTTGTGCCCGGCCGGAATGCCTGCCGTGGCCCCCTCGAAGATCGGCTTGCCTTCGATGCGGAAAGTGAGGTCGTTGATGTGCAGCATTCGGCGGGAGATAGCGGCTCAGCTGGCGATTGTCACGGGCGCCGTTTCCAAATGACGTCATCCCGGCCAAGTGAGAGCGCAGCGCGAACGCGAGCCGGGATCCAGCGTGAGGATTCCACCTCTCCCGGAGAGGTGGCAATCATCATCCTGCCACCACCGGCTTCAGCGACTCGATCAGCAGCCGCAACTGCACATCTTCCTCGGTGATGGAGAGTTGAGCGGCGAACCAGTCCTGCACCAGACGGCAGACCTCTTGCGGAGGCGCCTGGGCCAGAGCGCGCGGATTGGAGAAGAGCTGCACGTCCCGATCTGTCCAGCCGCGGTTGGTCAGGGCCTGCGTGAGCGCCTGATAATCCGACTGGCGTGGCGGCAGGTGAGTCTGCGGCGAGCGCCGGCCTTCGGCGACCGCTTCGAACACGGCGATCACCTGGCGCTGCAGCCGATCCCGGTGCTCGGGCGAATCCATCAGCGAGAGCACCTGCGGGCTCGTCTCGCCCTGGCTGATGAAGCCGTAGCAGGCCTGCACGCTCTCGGCCGAAAACTGCTGCAGATTGTCGAGGAAGCTCTCGGCGATGCCCCTCAGGGCCGCGGGCGAGGCCGACAGCGCCTGCTCGGCGTGCTGCCGCCGGAGCGCCACGACGTTTTCCGCCAGCCGCCGCTCGATGAAGGCGTCGTCACGGCCTTCCGCCTTGAGCTGTGCCGCTTCCTTCAACCGCTCCTGATACCACTCCGGAAACTCTTGCCGGATGAGCTGCCACAACGGCGTGTCCTGAAAGGCGGTATCCACCGCCTCGGTGCTTGCATTGGCGGCCTGCAGCGGCGCATCAGCCAATGCCTCTTCTGACGGGGCCCCAGAGGTCTCGGCAGGCGGGCTGCCGGAGGGCGACTTCGGCGCCTCGATCAGCGCGACGAGCCGGGCCGGACTGGGAACGAGGTCCACCGCCAGCCAGATGGCGCCGCCGAGCAGCGCGACGAGAACTGCGACGATTGCCATCCGGCGCCAGCTTCTGCGGGGCTGTTCCGGCAGGAAATCATCATCGATGTCGTCATCGTCATCATCGAAGGGATTGGAAACGGCCACCGGTGTCGCCGCGGATCGGGCTGCTTCTGCACCGTAGCGATGATGATGATCCCGTGCTGCGGAACGGGCGGGCTCGCGATGGGGTTGCTGTGGACCACCTCGCGCCTCTGGGCGATAGGCCGGGCGAGGCGGCTCCGCTCGCGGCGGCGGCGGGGCAGGCAACGGGAATACCGCAGGCGCCGGACGCCAGTCCGCGAAGCCGTGCCGCCAGACGAGATCGGACGCACGCAGGTGCCCGAGCTCGACGAACTTGCGCATTTCCGGGTCCGACAGAGGCCCGTACTGCTGTCCGTCTCGCGCGATATACCACTCTATCTGAGGAGCCGCCCCCGCCATCGCTCACTCACAGCCTTGTCGCTGAATGCGCCGGTGCCGAGCATAAGGTGCCAGTCCACCCGCCAGCAAGGCCAGCCCGAGACTGCTTGCACGACACTCGACGCGAGGGTTTCCCAACCATCAACCGAATGATTGGCATCCTATGCTTCTCGGACCGCATCGACAGATTAGCATTCTGATCTTCCCGAGGACGACGCTGGAGCCAGCGCCGCCTGCAGCTTGCCATCCATGCTCTTCCCGGAGTGTGCCCGCCGGGCCGCTTATAAACGTCACGTTGATGTGGCGAAAGGAGGCACGCGGCGATTGTGGTGCGTCCTTTTCCCCGAAACGTTTCATGGGCGCCTCCCTTGCTGGCCTGCAGGGTGGCCGCTATAAACCGGCGCCAGCGAGCGGCAGAAACGGACACAGAGGGCAGCGATGGCCATCGAGCGTACATTCTCCATCATCAAACCGGACGCGACCGAGCGGAACCTGACCGGCGCGATCAACGCGCTCATCGAAAAGGCCGGGCTGCGCATCGTGGCGCAGAAGCGCGTGCGCTGGACCAGGGCGCAGGCCGAGAAGTTCTACGAGGAGCACAAAGCGCGACCGTTTTATGGCGAACTGTGCGATTTCATGACTTCGGGCCCGATTGTCGTCCAGGTTCTGGAGGGCGAGAACGCCATCGCCAAATATCGCGAGGTTATGGGCGCCACCGATCCGGCCAAGGCTGACGAAGGCACCATCCGCAAGACTCACGGCCGTTCGGTGGGCGAGAACTCCGTCCATGGCTCCGACAGCCCCGCTTCCGCGGAGCGCGAGATTGCCCTCAACTTCCGGCTCGACGAGATCGTGGGATAAGTTCCACCGCGCCATGTGCCGGAGCCGGGATATACTGCGCCTCCGGCACCTCATCTCCTGAATCCCGGATCGGCGCTCGCCGATGCTGACACAGTCCGGGGATGACCGCAGGACAAAGTCCGGCATTCCGGCTGAGCGGAGCAAGGCACGGGCTTGCGCTGGAGCTCCAGCGCAAGCCTCGTCGAAACCGCCGTATCTGGCCTGCTACTCCACCCTCAGTCTCTGACCGAGCCGGCCGGCCAGGTGCTGGATGAATTGCCACGCGACGCGACCGGAGCGGCCGCCGCGTGTCATCGACCACTCGAGAGCTTCGCGAATGAGATCGTCGTCGGCGATGTCGAGGCCGTGATAGGCGGCGTAGCCACGGACCATCTCCAGATACTGATCCTGCGAGCCGTGGTGGAAACCAAGCCAAAGTCCAAATCGATCGGACAGCGACACCTTCTCCTCCACGGCCTCTGACGGATTGATCGCTGTCGAGCGCTCGTTCTCCATCATGTCACGGGGCATCAGGTGGCGCCGGTTGGAGGTGGCGTAGAAGATCACGTTCTCCGGCCGCCCCTCGATGCCGCCCTCGAGCACGGCCTTGAGGGATTTGTAGCTGGTGTCGTCGCGATCGAACGAGAGATCGTCGCAGAACACGATGAACCGGTGCCGGCTCTCGCGCACGAGGCCGAGGCAGACGGGGAGCGAGCTGATGTCCTCGCGGTGGATCTCGACGAGTTTCAGGTCTGCCTCGGAGGGCGACTTGCCAAAGCCGAGGCGCCGCCGCACCTCGGCGTGAGCGGCCTTGACGAGCGATGACTTGCCCATTCCGCGGGCGCCCCAGAGCAGGGCGTTGTTGGCGGGGAGCCCGCGGGCGAAGCGCTCGGTGTTGTCGAGCAGCAGGTCAGCGCGGTTCTCGAGTCCCTTGAGGAGCTGCATCGGCACCCGGTTGATCTGCCGCACCGGCTGGAAGCCCGGCGGGTCGGCCTGCCAGACGAACGCCTCGGCGGCATCGAAATCAGGCGCCTTGGCGGGCGGCGGGGCAAGCCTCTCCAGTGCCGCGGCAATGCGTTCGAGTAGGGCGGTATCGGATGTGGAAGTCATGACAATCCAGTGATGCGGATGTTTACAGGCCTGCCGAGCAGGCGCAGGGGTGGGTCAGCGCGTTCTATAGTCGAGACGAACCGTCTCGTCACGGGCGGAAGCCTGTCGCAGCCGACGCATCTCTTGCCAAGCCGAAACGGACCACTATAGTCGCGCCGCAATCAGACGGACAGGCCTGCGGGCGGCGTTGCCTGCGGGGCTCATATGTCATGACCTGAGCCGGCCCAAGGACGAAAGCCACATGTTCATCACTCCAGCCTTTGCGCAAGGCGCTCCCGGCGGCGGCAGCGACTTCATGCTGCAGCTCGTGCCCATTCTATTGATGTTCGTGATCTTCTATTTCCTGTTGTTCAGGCCCCAGCAGCAGCGCGCAAAGCAGCACCGCGAGATGGTGAGCAATATCCGGCGCGGCGACACCGTCGTGACTTCGGGTGGCATAGTCGGCAAGGTCACGCGCGTCCGGGACGACAACGAGATCGAGGTCGAGATCGCCGAGAACACCCGGGTGAGGGTGGTAAAGGCGACCGTCGCCGACGTCCGGGCCAAGGGCGAGCCGGTGAAGGAAGGCGCCTGACACGACCTGCGGTGGCGCCACCGTCTGCAGCCCATGTTCATGGGGTCGGGACGCGACCCCTCATTCACCAAGCGGCGCGATCTGCTCGTGTGCCGAGGAGTTTAAGGCTAAATGCTTCATTTCCAGCGCTGGAAGATCATCGCCATCACGCTGACGTGCCTCCTGGGCGCCCTCTTTGCGCTGCCGAACCTGTTCTCGAAGGAAACCCTGCAGTCCTGGCCTGGCTGGCTGCCGAAGAGCCAGATCAATCTCGGGCTCGACCTGCGTGGCGGCGCGCATCTGCTGCTCTCGATGGACGTGAACGACGTCCGGAAGGACTGGCTCGACACGCTCCGTGATGATGCCCGTGCACAGCTGCGCAATGCGCGGATCGGCTTCACCGGGCTCGGCGTGCAGGGCGGGGCGGTGCATGTGCGCATTGCCCAGCAGGATCAGGTGGATCAGGCGCTGAAACAGTTGCGGAACGTTGTCCAGCCGATCGGCAATGCGCTGCTCGGCAGCGTTGGTGACGACATCAGCGTCGAGCGCGGCGCAGAGCCGAACCTCATTATCCTGCAGCCCACCGATGCGGGTATGCAGCAGCGCGTCTCGAACGCCATCAGCGCCTCGATCGAGACGGTCCGCCGCCGTATCGACACGCTCGGCACGGCCGAGGCAACGGTCGTACGGCAGGGCTGGGACCGCATTCTCGTGCAGTTCCCAGGCCTGCAGGACACGGCGCAGCTCAAGGCGCTGATCGGCGAGACGGCGCGGCTCAGCTTCCACGACGTCCACCCCAGCATCAGCGGTGAGGAGGCACGCGCCTCGCGGCCGCCGCCCGGATATCGGGTGTATCCGTCGGCCGAAGCGGACGGCTTCGTCTATCTGCTGCGCGAGACACCGGTCGTGCGCGGCGACCAGCTCGTCGACGCCCAGCCGGGCTTCGATCAGCGGACCAACGAGCCGATCATCACGTTCCGCTTCAACCAGTCCGGCGCACGCACGTTCGGCCGCTTCACGCAGGAGAACGTCGGGCGGCCGTTCGCCATCGTGCTCGACGACAAGGTGCTGTCGGCGCCTGTGATCCAGGAGCCGATCCTGGGCGGATCGGGCCAGATCTCGGGCAGCTTCACGGTCGAGACCGCCAACAACCTGGCGATTCAGCTTCGCTCCGGCGCGCTGCCGGCCAAGTTGACTGTGGTTGAGGAACGGACTGTCGGGCCGTCGCTCGGCGCGGACTCGATCGAAGCGGGCACCCGAGCATTTGTCGTCGGCGGCCTCGCCTCGCTGACGATGGTGACGATCGCCTACGGCACGTTCGGCCTGCTCGCTGCAACCGGGCTGATCATCAACGCCATTCTGATGGTTGCGATCATGTCGGTGCTGGGAGCGGCGCTGACCTTGCCGGGTATCGCGGGACTGGTGCTGACCATTGGCATGGCCATCGACGCCAACGTGCTGATCTACGAGCGCATTCGCGAGGAGCTGAGGGCCGGCAAGTCGCCCATTGCGGCCATCGACGCTGGCTTCAGCCGTGCCATCATCACCATCGCTGACTCGCAGCTCACGACGCTTGCGGCAGCCATCGTCATGTTCTGGCTCGGGTCGGGACCGATCCGCGGTTTCGCCGTGACGCTGAGTATCGGCATTTTTACTTCGGTCTTCACGGCCGTCACCGTCACGCGCCTGCTTGTGGCGCTCTGGGTGCGGTCGATCCGGCACAAGAGCCGCACCGTCGAAGTGCCGATCTGACACAGGATTTCTGACCCATGTTTCCTATTCCGCATTTCAAGGGCTTCGACTTCTTCCCGCATGACACGCGGATTCCCTTCATGCGCTGGAAGGGAATCTGCGTGACGGCATCGGCGATTCTGATGGTGCTGTCGCTCGGGCTGTTCTTCACGCTCGGGCTCAATTACGGCGTCGACTTCAAGGGCGGCTCGATCATCGAGGTGCAGTCTAAGACCGGCCCGGTCGATCTGCCCGAGGTGCGCCAGACGCTCGGTGATCTTGGGCTGGGCGATGTGCAGATTCAGGAATTCGGCAGCCCGACAGACATCCTTATCCGCCTGGAGGAGCAGCCTGGTGGCGAGCAGGCGCAGCAGGATGCCATGGTGAAGGTTACCAATGCGCTGGGCGACAATTTCGTTCAGCGCCGCATTGAGGTGGTTGGCCCTGCGGTTTCCAGCGAGCTGCGTACCACGGGCACGATCGCGGTGCTGGTCTCGCTGCTGGCGATCATTCTTTACGTCTGGTTCCGATTCGAGTGGCAGTTCGCGATGGGGACGATCGCGGCTCTCACACACGACGTGCTGCTGACGGTCGGCATCTTCTCGCTGTTCCAGCTGAGCTTCGATCTTTCCATCGTCGCTGCGCTGCTCACCATTCTCGGTTACTCGGTGAACGACACGGTGGTCGTGGCTGACCGCATCCGCGAGAACCTGCGCAAGTTCAAGAGGATGGAGTTGAATGAGCTGCTCGACCTCTCGATTAACGAGACGCTCTCGCGGACCATTCTGACCGGTGTGACGACTTTCGCGGTGCTGCTGGCACTGTTCTTCCTCGGCGGCGAGGTGATCCGTAATTTCACCCTCGCGATGCTGCTCGGCATCCTCATCGGCACCTATTCGTCAATCTTCATCGCGGCGCCGCTGCTCGGCTACACCGGCATCAAGCGCGACTGGTCCGGGGCTGAGAAGGGCAAGAAGTCGCCTGCGGTCGCGAGCGGGGCCTGACCCGCGCGGGGCTTGGCGGAGACAAGGCATGGCCGAGCAAGCCGCACGCTATCCCTATCAGGCGCCCATCGACGCTTATGGGAACGGCGGCTTCCGGTTCGCCGAGATGAGCCACCGCGGCTCAATCATTTGCCTGCCGAGCGGCATTTTCGCTTGGGATATAGCAAGTCCGGACGACTTCAGCCTCGGCGCATTCAATCGCGTGTTCGCTGAAAGGGAGCGGATCGAGTTCCTCCTGCTCGGCACGGGCCGCACCCAGGTCTTCCCCTCCGGTGACATCCGCAAAGGCTTCGCCGACGCAGGGCTCGGTCTCGAGCCCATGGATACGGGCGCGGCATGCAGGACCTACAATATCCTGCTGGCGGAGCATCGCCGGGTCGCGGCCGCGCTTGTCGCGGTGGATTGATCGCATCGTGACGTGGTGAAGTCGCGAGATCGTGAGATCGTGAGATTGTGGAATCGACAGATCGGCCAGATTCGATCACGACGTCACGACTGTAAGACCTCACCCCTCACGCAGGAGGCACCATGAATGCCATTACCGAAACCGCCGGTCGTGCGCTGGCGGCGGGCGTCGCGATCACACTCGCGATCCTGGTCCTCTGGCTGGTGCTGGCGGGCGCCGATCTCCTGGGGTTCGTCTCATTTCTCATCCGTTGGGTCCACGTCGGGGCTGCCATCCTCTGGGTGGGCATGATCTGGTTCGTCAACTTCATTCAACTCGCGGCTCTGCAGCAGGCCGATGAACCGGGGCGGCGCACCCTCATGTCGGCCGTCGTGCCGCGGGTCGCCCACGCGTTTCGCCACGCCTCCCACCTCACGCTTGTGACTGGCGCGCTGCTGCTGGTGACGACCGGCTATCTGTTCGACACGCTTGTGTTCTCGACCCCGGTCTACGTTCCGACTGCCCGCGCCCTACTGCTCTGGGCCGGTGTGATCGGAGGTATCGTGATGTGGGCGTTCGTTCACTTCATCATCTGGCCCAATCTGCGCATCGTGCTTGGAGAGATTCCCGCTGAGCCCGACGCCAAGGCGCGCGCCAGAAACGAGGTGAGAACCTACGCCCGGCTCAATCTCGTTCTGGCCGTTCCCGTGACCTTCGCCATGGTCGCGGCACCGCATCTCTACTGACGTGAGCGAGACGGCGACAGCCGAACCCCCTCTGCCGAACGAGGACGTCGTCCGCGCCTCGGCGCGCGCCTTCGAAATCGACCGGTATCTCTCCGCATTGCTGTCGCCGCGCCCCCTGCGGCAGGATCTGATCGCCCTTGCCGCATTTGCCGGTGAGATCGCGCGCATCCCGGCATTCGTCAGCGAGCCCATGATGGGCGAGATTCGGCTGCAGTGGTGGCGGGAGGCGCTGGAGAACACCGACCTCGCAATCCGCACCGGCCATCCGATAGCGGATGCCGTCCGCATCACCGCGGCACGGCACCGGCTGCCGATGGGGTTTCTGATCGGCTTCATCGATGCCCAGTCGACCCTGCTGCACGATGAGCCGATTGCGGACGATCAGGCCCTGACCGCACATTTGGCCAAGACCGAGGGCGCCCTGTTCGAGCTGACCTTACGCATTATGGGGCGGAGCGATGAGGTGGCGCACGCGGCCGCACTGGCAGCGGGCCGGGCCTACGGGATTGCGCGACTGCTGGTAGAGCTCCCGGCGTCCTGGGCGCAGGGCCGCATTCTCATTCCTCAATCGCGACTCCGAGCCGCCGGACTTGAGATCGCCGAGGTCCAGGCCGGCGTGGCGGCGGACCGGCTGGCCCCGGTTTTCCGCGGCCTCATCGCGGAAACCCGACGCAATCTGGTCGAGGCACGGAGCTACGGCAGAAGCCTCAACCGTGCACAGCACAAAGCATTTTTGCCCCTTGCCGTCGTAGAGCCCTATTTACGGGCTTTTCAGAGGGACGGGCGCGATCCGCTTCGAGAACCGCTCGACATCGCGCCGCTGAGCCGGGTCTGGGCCTTGCTCCGGTCGCACGTCAGCGGCCGGTTCTGAGCGGCACCGCGAAGCCAGGCGACCCGGGCACATGCCGGACGTGCATGGGGGACAGACATGCTGCGCAATGGGGCGAAAGCGGGACTGCTGCTGCTGGCAGCATGCGTCATCAGCCCGCGTGCGTTTGCGATCGAAACCGCGCAGATCCATCCGCACATCGAGTGGCGCGTCGAAAACCCCTTCCGCTTCTTCACCGATCCGTCGGACACGCAGGTCCACCGGGCGACGTTCCTGTCGATGTCGGACGAGGAGCACGAGGCACCGGTGCTTTCCGCCGAGCGTGAGCTGTCCAAGAAACACGATGACGGCTGGGCATCCATCGTCCTTGGCCGGACCTGCTGGCACGCCGAGAAGCACCTGCACGTCTGCCCGGATGGCACCGACTACATCAATCCGCAGTCGCACGGCATCATCGCCGAGCTTAAGGGTATTCCCGACGCCGGGCTCATCGGTTGCACCTGGCTGACGGCACCCAATGGACCTCGCGCGCCGCGCGGGCAGGCTGTGACGCGGCCGTGCAACGAGCCTGTGGAGCTCGAACTGCCCTATCCCAACGGGGCGCGGATCTCGGTGGAGATCGGCGGGCGCGAGATCGCCGGCACCGACGCCGCGGTGACAGACCTTTTCGTCGTCGGCATGGGCGACAGCTTCGCCTCCGGAGAAGGCAACCCGGACCTGCCCGTGCGCTTTTCCCGCGAGCGGTCGGTCAGCTACGGCGTTGGGCTCAGCTCGGACCTTGTCGGCTATCCGGCGCGCATCGGCGGCTGGCGCCAGATCGGGGATGAACGGTTCATCCAGGAGAATGCCCGCTGGCACGACCAGGCCTGCCACCGTTCCCTCTACTCACACCAGCTCCGGGCGGCGCTGCAACTTTCGCTCGAGCATCCGCACCGGGCCGTGACCTTCGTCGGTGTCGCCTGCTCCGGCGCAGAGATCACTCAGGGACTCTTCCTGCGTTACAAGGGCAACGAATGGGTGCCGCATCCGCCCAGGCTCTCTCAGATCTCCGCGGTGGCCGAAGCCCAGTGCGGCCGTTACCGGCCACGCCGCCACGATCTGCCCGAGGCCTATCATCTCAAGGGACGCGTTCCCGAGCTGAAGGGGCTGACGCTCCTCAAGTGCGATGCCGAGTACGCGCGAAAGATCGACCTGCTGATGATTTCGATCGGCGGCAACGACGTCGGTTTCTCACGCCTCGTTGCCAACGCCGTGCTCAACGACAAGTCTCTCCTGAAATGGCTCGGCGGCTGGCTTGGTGAGATCGAGGACGCTGCCACCGCCAAGGATCACCTCGGAACACTCTATCTGCGCTACATGGCGCTCGACCGGGCGATCCGGAATATTCTGCACATCCCCTGGGAAGAGAACGATCGCGTTCTGCTGACGGCCTATCCTGGCCTGGCTCTGCTCGAGGACGGCAGCACCGTCTGCCCCAGCGGCAGGGCAGGCATGGACATTCTCAGGGACTTCAAACTGAGCGAGGCGAAGGCTCGGGAGGGCAGCGTGCTTGCCGAGAGGCTCAACGAGCTGATGCGGCGTGCGGCGCGCGAGCACGGCTGGACCTTCGTCGACAGTCACCGGAAGGACTTTCTCGGCCGCGGGATTTGCGCCGGCTGGAGCGATGCCGCGTTCTCGACCGCCGACGACCTCAGGCTGCCGCGCAAGGTCGACGGCGTCTGGCAACCCTTCAATCCGGCCGACTACCGGCCTTACGCCTCCCGCCAGCGCTGGTTCAGGACGCCGAACGATGCGTTCCTCACCGGCAATTTCCACGTTCCGGCGACGCTGCTGCAGAAGGTGCTGCAGGTCCACAATTCGTGGTTTCAGCTCGTGCTGGCATCGACCTATTCCGGCTCCTTCCATCCGACTGCGGAGGGGCAGGCCGCCATCGCGGATGCAGTGGTCGAGAAAGCGCGGCGTGTGCTGGCGAAGTACTCCCGGGGCCTGGCCGGGCAGGAGGTCCGGGTCGACGACCTGCGGTTCAACCCGTAGCCGCCGGAACTCGGCCGGGCGGGGCTGCCGCGCTATTCAGCAGCCGTTTGTGACGCCAGATCGCCGGCGAGCCAACGGTCGATCTCTTGCAAGGCGCGCACAGCTATGGCCCGCTTCTTCGCGCGCCCCCGCTCCTTGCCTTTGAGGCGTGGCCCGTCCGCGGACAGCTCGGGCTGCGGGAACAGCCCGAAATTGATGTTCATCGGCTGAAACGAGCGCGGGCCCGCTTCTATGCGATCCTCGGCAATGTGGCCGCCGGTGATGTGCTCCAGCAGGGCGCCGAAGGCCGTTGCGGGTGGCGGCGGTTGGGGTTGCCGGCCCAGCCGTTCGGCCGCTGCAAAGCGTCCGGCGAGCAGACCGATGGCGGCGCTTTCGACGTAACCCTCGACACCCGTAACCTGACCGGCAAAGCGAATCCGCGGCGCCGCCTTCAGCCGCAGCAGACCATCGAGCAGCTTGGGGCTGTTGAGGAACGTATTGCGGTGCAGGCCGCCCAGACGCGCGAACTCGGCATTCTGGAGGCCAGGGATCATCCGGAAAATCCGCGCCTGCTCGCCATACTTCAGCTTCGTCTGGAAGCCGACCATGTTCCACAGCGTGCCGAGCGCATTGTCCTGCCGGAGCTGCACGACGGCGTAGGGCCGCTCGCCGCCCTTGTGCGGATTGGTGAGCCCGACGGGTTTCATTGGCCCGAACCGCAGCGTCTCCCGGCCCCGCTCCGCCATGACCTCGATCGGCAGGCAGCCATCGAAGTAGGGCGTGTTCGTCTCCCACTCCTTGAACGACGTCTTCTCGCCTGCAAGCAGCGCGTCGATGAAGGCCGCGTACTGGGCCTTGTCCATCGGGCAATTGATGTAGTCGGCGCCCGTGCCACCAGGGCCGGCCTTGTCGTACCGCGACTGCCGCCACGCAATGGACATGTCGATCGTGTCGAAGTGCACGATCGGCGCAATGGCATCGAAAAATGCGAGTGCGTCCTCGCCCGTGAGCTCGAGTATGGCCTGGCTCAGCGCCGGGGAGGTGAGCGGTCCCGTTGCGATGATGACGCTGTCCCAGTCCGCGGGCGGCAAACCCGCGACCTCGCCTCGCTCGACCGTCACCAGCGGCTCCGCACTGAGCCGCGCCGTTACCTCTGCCGAGAAGCCGTCACGGTCGACCGCGAGGGCGCCGCCTGCCGGCAGCTTGTGCCGGTCCCCCGCGGACATGATGAGCGACCCGGCGCGCCGCATTTCCTCGTGAAGCAGCCCGACGGCGTTCGTTTCCCAGTCATCGGAGCGGAACGAGTTCGAGCAGACGAGCTCCGCCAGGCCGTCCGTCTTGTGCGCTTCCGTTCCACGAACGGGACGCATCTCGTGCAGGACGACCGGAACGCCGGCGCGAGCGATCTGCCAGGCCGCCTCGGAGCCGGCAAGCCCGCCGCCGATCACATGGATGGGCTTCGCTGTGGCCATGGTGCTGCAACGTACTGGAAATTCCCCGCACACTCAACGCGCGGGGTGTCCTTAACCGAATCACTAGGATAGTAAGGGGAATGGCGCCGCGTGGAGCATAAGCGGCCGCGACGGATTGCAGCTTGGGTGGGACACGAGGGAATGCTCGCACGGGGGTGTTGGCTGGCGGCTGTGGTCGCCCTGTTGGCTGGCGGCTGCTCGTATGAGCACGCTCTGGGCGTTGACCACTATTCCGTCTTCAAGGTCGATCCGCCGCGGAATACGACCATTACCGTATGCCATGCCTATGGCTGCCGCGAGCAGACGAAGTTCACTTTCTCGCAGGCCGATATCGCCCAGATCAGGAAGCTGATGGCAAAGACCAAGAAGGCGGACACTCCCGAGGAGGAGCGTCGCGCCATCGCATACGCTATCGGCTGGATGGAGCAGCGGACCGGCGAGGCCGTGGGGACCAAGCATGACCGCCCCGGCATGGATTTCGCGGGCTCTGGCGATCCAACCCAGCAGGATTGCGTGGACGAAGCAACCAACACGACGAGTTATCTGACGGTCCTGCAGAACGCCGATCTGTTGAAACACCACACCGTCGGCCAGCCGTTCGCGAAGGAGAATTACCTGCGCGGGGTCGCCGGCTGGACCCACTGGACTGCTACGATCCACGAGAAGAAGAGCGGCCAGCGCTGGGCCGTCGACAGCTGGATCTACGAAAACGGCGAGAACCCCGCCGTGGTGAAGGCCGAGGAGTGGTATGTCGCCTCGCTGACCAACTTGCCGAAGGCGACGCAGTGAGGCCCTGAGATCCTCAATTGCCCTTGCTCTATAGGTGTGGATATCCTATGTATATCCGCGAAGAGGATAGAGTGAGCGATGCGAGTCCGGGTTTCCAAGTGGGGTAACAGCTTAGCCGTGCGCCTGCCCCGGCCGGTCACAGAAGATCTCCGACTCGAGGAGGGGCAGGCCGTCGATGTCGAGATCGAAAACGGGGCGGTTCGGCTCACGCCCATACGGCAGCACAAATACCCGACACTGGCTGAAATGGTTGCTGAGATGGAGCGGCTTGGGCCTGAGAATGAGCCGCCGAGCGTCGATTGGGGCCCCGATATCGGTGCAGAGGTGATCGATGACGAGTACAGCCGGCGCGGGTGAGCTGCCCGACGCGGGTGACATCGTCTGGGTCGACCTCAATCCGGTCCGAGGCAGTGAGCAGGCCGGCATGCGACCCGCGGTCGTGCTTACGGCTCGCGTCTTTCACGCGCAGTCGCGCAGGGCCATTATCTGCCCGATCACATCCAACCTGACGCCGTGGCCGACTAAGGTGCTCCTGCCCGACGGACTGCAAATATCGGGTGCCATCCTCGTCGACCAGGTCCGAACATTGGATCGGCAGTCACGGGGATTTCGTCCTGCTGGACGCGTGCCTGAGCATGTGCTCGAAGAAGTTCGCGCCCGGCTTGCGGAATTGGTTGGATTTTCGATGGTCCCTCGGTAGGGTCCCCGGCGCAGAATTCGGTTTGCGGCTGGTGAAGCCGCCCCCCGAAAATTTGGAACGTGATGCATTAAGAGGAACAATCATGCGCGTCTATTACGATCGTGATGCGGACATCAACCTGATCAAGAGCAAGAAGGTCGCCATCATCGGTTACGGCAGCCAGGGACACGCGCATGCGCTCAACCTGCGCGACTCCGGCGTGAAGGAGGTGGCGATCGCGCTGCGGAAGGGTTCGGCTTCTGCGGCCAAGGCCGAGAAGGAAGGCCTCAAGGTGATGGAGGTCGCCGAGGCGGCCAAGTGGGCTGACGTCGTCATGATGCTGACGCCCGACGAGCTGCAGGCCGACATCTACAAGGACCACTTGCACGCCAACATGAAGCAGGGCGCGGCCATCATGTTCGCGCACGGCCTCAACGTGCACTTCAGCCTGATCGAGCCGCGTGAAGACCTCGACGTCGGCATGGTGGCCCCGAAGGGCCCCGGCCACACGGTGCGCTCCGAGTACCAGCGCGGCGGCGGCGTGCCCTGCCTGATCGCCATCGCCCAGGACAAGAGCGGCAACGCGCACGACCTCTTCCTCTCGTACGCTTCCGCGATTGGCGGCGGCCGCGCCGGGATCATCGAGACGACCTTCAAGGAGGAGTGCGAGACCGACCTGTTCGGTGAGCAGGTGGTGCTCTGCGGCGGTCTGGTCGAGCTGATCCGGGCCGGGTTCGAGACGCTCGTCGAGGCAGGCTATGCGCCCGAGATGGCCTACTTCGAGTGCCTGCACGAGGTGAAGCTGATCGTCGACCTCATCTACGAGGGCGGCATTGCCAACATGAACTACTCCATCTCGAACACGGCCGAGTTCGGCGAGTACATGTCCGGACCGCGCATCATCACCGACGAGACGCGGAAAGAGATGCGCAAGGTGCTGAAGGATATCCAGACCGGCGCCTTCACCAGCGAGTGGATCCGCGAGTGCAAGGCCGGCCAGCCGAAGTTCAAGGCGATCCGCCGCAACAACGACTCCCATCAGATCGAGGAGGTCGGCGCCAAGCTGCGCGGCATGATGCCCTGGATCCAGGAGAAGGCGCTCGTCGACAAGAGCCGGAACTGAACGGGATGGGGCTCCGGAACATCCGGAGCCCCCTCTCACTCGCGTCCATCATCCCGGACGTCAGCATTGTGAGCGCCCATTCGGGTCTTGCCGCGATTACTTCAGCGGCGGTAGAGGGGCCGGGATAGCCCGATCGCGGAAGTTGAATTTGTAGCTCACGCGTGCCGTGACCGTGTGCAGGTCGAGATCGTTCTCGACGAGACCGTCACGGAACTCGGCAAAGCGCCTGCCGTAGTCCTCCTCGCCGAGATCGTAGTAATTGTACTCGAGGCCCAGGACGAGGTTCTCCGATGCGAGGTATTCGAGGCCGGCACCGACCGTCCATCCGTGATGGGTCTGGCTTTCGGAAATCTCGAACAGGAATGGATCCCGGACGGAGAGCTCCACATCCGCGCCTGCGTAGCCAGCTTTCACATACGTGAGGAGGGGACCCCAAGCGTAACCGAGCCGGCCTGTGACGGTCCAGAGCGTGTCAATGCTCGATTCAAGCTCTATGGCGTCGTTCAGGATACCGAAGTCGGTACGGGTCTCCTCGTTGATGTCAGTCCCCGAAAGCGTCGCCTCGATTCCCCATACGAACGGGCCGCTCTGGCCGTTGTAGCCGATTTGTCCGCCCACCAGCCCGCCTTCAGGGTCATGGCTGAAGGTTTCGCCCGCAAAGACAGGGGGGATGTCCTCGAGAGCCTTCCAATCGGAGTTTCCCCATCCATAGCCGGCATGCAGGCCAACGTAGAATCCGGCCCAGGTGATCGGGGGCGGGGCATAGAGCACTTCGTCTTTCAAGCCGCCGCCGTAGATGGGATATCCGCCGTCGGCGAGAGCGGGTGATGCAACCAACGCGCCGGCGACTGCAATTCCGGCAACGGATAATGCAACTGACTTGGACACGGGAAGTCCCTCCATTCCGCAGAAGCTCACAGAAAGCCACTGACCATTACTGCCCTGATGCGATGGACCGCTCTCTGCGGCCCGTGGCGTGATTCGTAGCGCGACGCGAACAAGACGAGCAACGCAACCGGAGAGAGAATAAGGGGACAACTCTTAAGCAAGTGTTAGGTGTAATGCGTCCCTATGCGTGTAGGAATCAGCAATGTCGGGCATTTCGGGCGTTGTTGCAGAAGAGGCGCAGTGGTGTGGCGGCCACTTCCGGTTGTGCAAAACCGGATTATCAACAAGATCGTCAACGCTTTGCCGCAAAGTCTCGGAGGTAGCGCCCCGAATTTGGGCGATCAGGCCACTAGCCGGCGAGCAGATCCTCCCGATCGGCTCCGGATTGCACGATCTGCATGGCATCCGCGTCGAAGCTTTGGACCAGCGAGAACGCCTGCTGCGGCGACCCGCTGAGCCACATCTCGAACTGCTCCTCTTCGCTGAGCAGCACGGGCATGCGCTCGTGGTTGATGGTGGCGACAAGCGCATTCGGCCGCGTGGTCAGAAAGCTGTAAACGTCAAGCTCGACGATTGGGCCGCCGGGCTTTAGCGGCCCCCTCCAGCGCCTCCAGAGACCGGGAAAGGCGAACAGAGGCCGCGGTTCATCTCCCCGCAGCGCGAACCAGTGCCACGTCGCCGGCCGCTCGCCTTTGGGCTCGCAAAACGAGGATGCCGGCACGAGGCAGCGTCGCAGCTCGAACGACTCCCGCCAGAACGGGCTGGTGAGCACCTTGTCGTCGCGGGTATTGGTGATGCGCCTCGCAGCACGGCCGTTCTGCGGCAGCACGAACCCCCAGGACAACATCGCAATCTCCCGTTCGCCATCGGCGGCCTTTCGGATGACGGGTGCCAGATGGCCGGGAAAGATCGCTCGCAGCGGCTCGAAAGCGGCGGACCGGTTGTGTGCGACGCGGAAAAGCCGGCGCACAGCCTCCGGCGATCGGGTCATCGAATATAGATTGCACATGGTAAATCCGAATGAGCGCAGCGGGCCCGTGCCCATGAAGGTAGCCTGCTCTGATTGCACCGAGCCGCACAGCATCACAAGTGCCCGCAGAATAGGACGCGCTATGGTGCCTCATCCGCATGGAGACGAGTAGCCCTTCGCAGGACACCAGTTTCCCGAGCCTGCCGGTTCCAACGTTGACGGAAAGTACGGTTCCTGAAGGAACGAATACATGCCGCTCGGGTTGACTCGCAGGAAGCGATTGGGACTTCGCTCCGTCGAGGGAACCCTCATGAGCCAATTCGTAGATCGGCTACTGTTTTTCCGAAAGTACGTCGGCCGATTTGCAGATGGACACGGGGTCGTCACCAATGAAAACCGGGCCTGGGAGGACAACTACCGGACACGCTGGCAACACGACAAGATCGTCCGCTCGACTCATGGCGTGAACTGTACGGGCTCCTGCTCGTGGAAGATTTACGTTAAGAATGGTTTGATCACATGGGAGACGCAGCAGACCGACTATCCCCGGACCCGGCCCGACCTGCCCAATCACGAGCCAAGAGGCTGCCCGCGCGGCGCAAGCTATAGCTGGTATATCTATTCGTCGAACCGCATAAAGTATCCACTGATCCGCTCCAGGCTGCTTCAGCTCTGGCGGGAGGCGCGTGCCAGCCTGCCTCCTGTCGAGGCCTGGGCATCCATCGTCGAATTTCCGGAACGTGCAGGTTATTACAAATCCGTCCGAGGACTTGGCGGATTCGTGCGCGCCGACTGGGCGGAAATCAACGAGCTGGTCGCAGCGGCAAACGTCTACACGATTCGCACCTGGGGGCCTGATCGGGTTGCCGGCTTTTCGCCGATCCCGGCGATGTCGATGGTGAGCTACGCCGCGGGAACGCGCTACCTCTGCCTGATCGGCGCGACATGTCTGAGCTTCTATGACTGGTATTGCGACCTGCCGCCCTCCTCGCCGCAGACCTGGGGTGAGCAGACCGACGTCCCTGAAAGCGCCGACTGGTACAATGCCGGATTCCTGCTCGTCTGGGGCTCCAACATTTCGATGACGCGGTCGCCCGACACGCACTTCTATACGGAAGCACGCTATCGCGGCCAGAAAAGCGTCGTCATCGCTCCCGATTTCATCGAATGCGCAAAGTTTGCCGACCTCTGGCTTGCCCCGAAGCAGGGGACGGATGCAGCCCTCGCGCTTGCCATGGGGCACGTCATCCTGAAGGAATTCTACGTCGAGAAAACCACGCCCTATTTCGACGATTACGTGCGCCGCTTCACCGATCTGCCTCTGCTGGTGAAGCTCGAGAAGCGAGGTGACACGTTCGTTCCCGGCGCGCTGGTCCGGGCGTCCGACTTCGCTGACAAGCTGGGCCAGGACGTTCATCCTGAATGGAAGACGGTCGGGATCGACGAAAGCAGCAACGAAGTTGTCGTGCCGCAGGGCTCGATCGGGTTCCGCTGGGAAAACGCGGCGAAAGAAGCGGCTGAGGGGTCGACAAGCGGTACGCAGACAGCAGCAGGCCGCTGGAATTTGGAGGAAAAAGACGGCCGCGACGGCCAGTCCATCCGGCTACGCCTGTCTCTCAAGGATGGGGCGGATGCCGTGGTTCCGATCGCGTTTCCCTATTTCGGCAGCCGTGCTCCTGGCCGCTTCGGACTGAGTGACCACGCCGAAATCCAGGTCCGGAATGTCCCCGCAAGGAAGCTCTCTCTGAATGGCGGCGATCAGCTCGTCGTCACCGCCTTCGACCTGATGCTGGCCAATTACGGCATCGACACCGGGCTCGGCGGCCAGGTCGCAGCATCTTTCGACGACAACGCCCCATACACACCCGCCTGGGCCGAGGCGATCACCGGGCTGCCGCGCCAGAAGATCATCGACACGGCGCGCGGTTTCGCCGTCAACGCCGAGGCGACCGAAGGCCGTTCAATGGTCATCCTGGGTGCCGGTCTCAATCACTGGTACCACCAGGACATGACGTATCGCGGCATCATCAACATGCTGGCGTTTTGCGGCTGCGTCGGAAAGAGCGGCGGCGGCTGGGCGCATTACGTAGGCCAGGAGAAATTGCGCCCGGTATCCGGCTGGTATCCGATCGCATTTGCGACGGACTGGAGCCGCCCGCCGCGCCTGATGAACGGCACCTCGTTTTTCTACGCGCACACCGATCAGTGGCGTTACGAGCGGCTGCGGGTTTCCGAAATGCTGTCGCCGCTCGCTGACCCAGGCGAGTTCAAAGGGAGTTTCATAGATTTCAACGTGCGCGCCGAGCGCATGGGCTGGCTGCCGTCCTCGCCACAGCTCAGCGATAATCCGCTGAAAGTGTGCCGCGACGCCCGCGCGGCCGGGCAGGATCCGGTCGCGTACACCGTCGACGGACTGAAATCGGGCCGGCTGACGATGGCCTGCGAGGATCCGGATAATCCGAAAAACTTCCCGCGAAACCTGTTCGTCTGGCGTGCCAATCTGCTGGGGGCCAGCGGCAAGGGTCATGAGTATTTCCTCAAGCATCTCCTCGGCGCCCGCAACAACGTGTTGAACGAGGACATCGGCGCGACGGGCGGCACCAAGCCGTTGGAGGTGACCTGGCGTGACCCGGCGCCCGAAGGCAAGCTCGATCTGCTCGTCGCCATCGACTTCCGGATGAATACGACGTGCCTTTTCTCGGACATCGTTCTGCCGACAGCCACCTGGTACGAGAAGAATGACCTCAACACGACCGACATGCACCCGTTCATTCATCCGCTGTCGGTGGCTTTGGATCCGGTCTGGGAGGCACGCAGCGATTTCAGCATTTTCAAAGGGTTTGCAGAGGCATTCTCGAGTGTAGCCCAAGGCGTGCTGGGTGAGGTCGAGGATATCGTACTGACCCCATCGCTGCACGATACGCCGAGCGAGCTTGGTCAGCCATTTGGCGGCACGGACTGGCGGCACGATGGTGCTGATCTCGTGCCCGGAAAGTCCATGCCGGCAATGACCGTGGTGAAGCGCGATTACACGGCGATTGCCGACAAGTTCAAATCGCTTGGACCGCTGCTCGAGCGCAACGGGAATTCGCTCAAGGGCATTCTGTGGGAAACGGCCGATGAGGTCGAGCTGCTGCGCACCCTCAATCACTGGCAGGCCGAGGGGGCCGGCGCCGGACAGCCACGGCTCGAGACCGACCTTCATATGATCGAAGCGATCCTGTCGCTGGCACCTGAAACCAACGGGCACGTCGCCGTCAAGTCATGGGAAGCTCTCGAGAAGTCGACGGGTCGAGAGCACGTCCATCTCGCTCTGCATCGGCAGGACGAACAGCTACGGTTCCGGGATCTGCAAGCCCAGCCGCGCAAGATCATCACCTCGCCCATCTGGTCCGGAATAGAATCGGAACGGGTCAGCTACAACGCGTTCTGGACGAATGTTCACGAGCTCATCCCCTGGCGGACACTTT
The DNA here is from genome assembly GCA_041687075.1 of Hyphomicrobiaceae bacterium. Lineage (GTDB taxonomy): Bacteria > Pseudomonadota > Alphaproteobacteria > Rhizobiales > Hyphomicrobiaceae > ZC4RG25. Next base: position 32,197 of record JAWLCO010000019.1, read on the forward strand.
CCGGCCGGCAGCAGCTTTACCAGGATCACGCCTGGATGCGCGCGTTCGGTGAAAGCTTTGCCGTCTATAAACCGCCCATCAATACGCGCTCGCTCGACGAGGTCATGGACCGTTACGACAACGGCAATCCGCAAGTGGTTCTCAATTTCCTGACCCCGCATCAGAAATGGGGCATCCATTCCACCTATACCGAAAACCTGATCATGCTGACCCTCGCGCGCGGCGGCCCGATCGTGTGGATCAGCGAGAAGGATGCGCAGAAAGCAGGCATCGAGGACAACGACTGGATCGAGGCCTACAACCTCAATGGTGCGCTCGTCGCCCGCGCGGTCGTAAGCCAGCGCATTCCCGAAGGGGCCGCCTTCATGTATCACGCGGCCGAGCGCATGGCGAATGTCCCTGGCAGCGAAATCACCGGCAACCGCGGCGGCATTCACAACTCCGTCACGCGCGTTGTCATGAAGCCGACCCACATGATCGGCGGCTACGCGCACCTCGCATGGGGTTTCAATTATTACGGAACAGTCGGGTCGAACCGAGACGAATTCATCGTGCTGCGAAAGGTGAGCATCCTCGACTGGCGCGACCGGCCGCTGTCCGAAAAGCGCCCGTTTATGGCCGAGGAGTTGAAGGAATGAAAGTCCGGGCACAAATCGGCATGGTGATGAACCTCGACAAGTGCATCGGGTGTCATACCTGCTCGATCACCTGCAAGCAGGTCTGGACGACGCGCCAGGGGATCGAGTACGCGTGGTGGAACAACGTCGAGTCGAAGCCGGGCATTGGCTACCCGAAGGATTGGGAAAATCAGCGGCGCTGGGAGGGCGGCTGGCGCTATAAGCCCGATGGCACCATCGAGCCGCGTATCGGCGGCAAGTGGCGCATTCTCGCGAAGATCTTCGCCAACCCGCATGTGCCGCAGATCGACGATTTCTACGAGCCGTTCGACTTCGAGTATTCCTATATCCACCACGCACCGGAATCGGAGGCAGCGCCGACGTCACGGCCTGTATCCGTGGTCACCGGCGAGCGGATGCAGAAAATCAACTGGGGGCCGAACTGGGAGGAAAGCCTTGGGACTGAATTCGCCAAGCGCTCCCAGGATTACAATTTCGACGGCATCGAGAAGGACATCTACGGACAGTTCGAGCATACGTTTCTGACGTTCCTGCCGCGGATATGCGAGCACTGCCTCAACCCGGGATGCCTGGCGGCATGTCCCACGGGCGCGATCTACAAGAGGGAAGAGGACGGCATCGTTCTGATAGACCAGGAAAAATGCCGCGGCTGGACGATGTGCGTCACCGGCTGCCCCTACAAAAAGGTCTATTACAACTGGCATACCGGTAAATCGGAAAAATGCATATTCTGCTTTCCACGGATCGAGGCCGGGTTGCCGACGGTCTGCTCCGAGACGTGCGTCGGCCGTTTGCGGTATATCGGCGTCGTGCTTTATGACGCAGACCGTATCGGCGCGGCTGCCTCGGTTGCGGACGAGAAGGACCTCTACCAGGCACACCTCGACGTCTTCCTTGACCCCCACGATCCGGAAGTCCAGGAGAAGGCCCGGCGGGATGGTGTTCCGGAAGCGTGGATCGAGTCCGCGAAGCTGTCGCCCGTCTACAAAATGGCGAAGGAATGGGGGGTCGCCTTCCCGCTGCACCCGGAATACCGTACGCTGCCGATGGTCTGGTACGTACCGCCTTTATCGCCGATCCAGCACGCGGCAGAATCGGGCGCCATTGCGTCGCTGCATGGAATGCCGGACGTATCCAGCCTCCGCATTCCCTTGCGCTATCTCGCCAACCTGCTGACGGCCGGTGACGAGGCTCCCATCCGCCGCTGCCTGGAGCGGATGCTGGCGATGCGCAGCTATATGCGCCGCAAGCAGATCGATGGAATGCTGGATTTGGGCGTGCTCGAGCGTGTTGGCCTGACCCAGCATCAGGTCGAAGAAATGTACCGCTATATGGCCATCGCGAACTACGAGGACCGTTTCGTTATTCCCACCACCCACAAGGAGTATGCCGAGAACCCCTACGATCAGAGGGGCGTCTGCGGATTCAATTTTACCCAGAACTGCTCGGAGGGGAACTCCAGCTTCAGCCTGTTCGGCCGGGATACGCGGAAAACACGGGGCGAGCGGTTCGGGTAGGGGAATGGGTCGATCGATGCTCACGTTCAAGGTTCTTTCGGCGCTTCTCCTTTACCCCACGAGCGAGTTGGCCGAGGCGCGCGCTGATATGGCCGCTATCCTCGAGCAGGAGGCGCTCGTCAACGATTCACTTCGGGAGGGATTGCGCAGCCTCATTGCGCGGCGGGCCGAGGCCGAGCCGCTGGTTGCCGAGGCTGAATATGTATCCCTGTTCGACAACTCGCGCTCGCTGTCGCTGCATCTCTTCGAGCACGTCCATGGGGACTCGCGCGAGCGCGGCGCAGCCATGTCGGACCTGATCGAGCAATACAGAATGCGCGGTCTCGAGATCACGGCGGACGAGCTGCCGGATTACTTGCCACTTTTCCTGGAATTCCTTTCGCTGCAGCCACTCGAGGATGCGCGTTCCATGCTGGCAGAGGTCGCCGATCTTCTGGCGCTCCTGCAGGCACGCCTCTCCCAGCGTTCGAGCCCCTATGCGGTTGTGTTCCGTGCGCTGTGCGCGATTGCCAAAGCCCATATCGATCCGGCTGCAGTAGAAAGCGCGGTCGCCGCAGAACAGCCAGTCGACATCGACAAGGAATGGGAGGAGGCGCCGGTCCGGTTCGATCTTCCGCTCAGCGATCAGGTTGCCGAGGAATGCCGGATCGCATCGGCGATGGTCGACCGCATGGAACGGGAAATCGCTGCCGCAACCTCTCCAGGCAAAGGCTCCAGATCTCAGGCGGCAAGGCGCTGAGGAGGCATCCGATGGATTGGTTCAATCAGTTCTTCTTCGGGTTCTTTCCTTATCTGTGCATGGTTGCATACTTTCTCGGCGCGTGGGCGCGCTTCGACCGGAGCCAATTCACATGGCGCAGCCAGTCCAGCCGTTTCCTGCGCCACCGGTATAACTACTGGGGCAGCAATCTATTTCACGTCGGCATCATCGGGCTGTTCTTCGGCCATCTGTTCGGGCTGCTCACGCCACCGGAGATCTATCACGCGCTCGGCCTCAGCGTGAAAGGCAAGCAGATCCTGTCGATCGTTGTGGGTGGCGTCCTTGCCACCGCATGCTTCATTGGCGCGACGATGTTGATCTATCGCCGCGTGACCGACTCCCGGATCTATGAAACCAGCAAGCCGACAGATCTATTCATTCTCCTGTTCCTCTACATCCAGCTCATCATCGGCATCGCTGGAATCCCCGTTTCGATGATGAACATCGAGGGGACATACATGCTGGTCATGGCCGAGTGGTCACGCAGCATTCTGCTGTTCCAGCCAGGCGCGGCTGCTCTGCTGGTAAATGTGCCCTGGATTTACAAGATCCACCTGATTTTCGGGATGACGCTATTCCTGATCACACCGTTCACGCGGCTCGTGCACATCTTCAGTGCGCCCATCTGGATGCTCGGACGGCCAGGCTGGCAGATCGTGCGGCGAAACCGGAACGTCTCCAAGCAGGGAGTCTGACCGATGGCCCTGCGTGTCAATGGTGTCGAGATCGCGGAAGAGCGCATCCGGGAGGAGATCCAGTATCATCCGGCTGCATCGGCGGAGGATGCGAGACAGCAGGCCATCGACGCCCTCATTGTCCGCACAGTCTTGCTCTCCGAAGCCAGGCGGGCAGGAATCACGGTATCAGATCCACTCACCGATGCGGCGAACAAGCTGATCGAAGCTCCGGAGGAAGCGCTCATCCGCGCGCTTATCGATGCTGAGGTCAAACCTGCTGAGCCCGGCGAGGACGAGTGCCAAGCCCACTACCTGGAAAACCCGGAGCGCTTCAGAAGTCCCGATCTTCTTCAGGCTGCTCATATTCTGTTTGCAGCTGCTCCGGAGGATCGAGCGGCCATGGCAAAGGCCAAGGCGCGCGCCGAAGCAGCCCTCGGACAGCTTCGCGACGCGCCGAAGCGATTTGCAGAGCTGGCGCGTGAACTATCGGATTGCTCCTCGCGCGAGCATGGGGGTGATCTGGGTCAGATAACGCGTGGCTCCACCATTCCCGAGTTCGAAACATTCCTTTTTGCGCTGGAGCCCGGCCAGATCTGCCCGGTTCCGATCCGGACGCGCTATGGGTATCACATTGCGCGGCTCGACAGGCGGCTCGAAGGCCGGCCGCTTCCGTATGAAAGCGTAAGGACACGGATCAGCGCTTATCTTTGCGAACGTGCCTGGCGGCAAGCCGTGCACGATTTCATAGGCCGGCTGATGGCGCGCGCAACGGTCGAGGGCCGTGAGGAACCTCCTCATGCAGAGCTGTCTGGTTGCGGCTCGAGTTGTGGCTGCGGCAAGGCGCCGGGAGTGACCCTATGATCGCCGGAGGGTTTCGTTTTCGAAATGGTTTCGGGTTCCTGGGCTGCCTCATCGCTGGATTGGTTCCGTTCACTTCAGCGGCGCAAGTCGAGACGAGGCCCACGGCGCGCCAGGGCGACCCGCAAGCTGCGCTCATCTCACCCGGATGGGCCCCCTTTGGCAGTGCCATCAATCAGCAGCGTATCCCAGGGTACCACCGCGCAACATACGTCATCGGGACGGCTGGGCCACTGACGCGCGACGGGATAATGGAGGCGAAGCGGGTAGGCTTTGTTGCCATTCTCGATCTTCAGTCCTCGGCCGCAAACAGCCGTTCCGAGCGGGTTATGGCCGAATACGCGCACCTTCAGTATTTCAATCTCCCAGTCGGCCAAGGCGTGCCGAGCCGGCAGCTTGTCCAGCAGTTTGCCAATATCGTCCAGGACCCGCGAAATCTGCCCATTCTCGTGCACGGCGAAAGCATTGACCAGGTTGGCACCGTCTGGGCGCTTTACCGAGCTGGCCTGGGCGTTCCGCCGGAAATCGCGGTCGTAGACGGGATTACGGCCGGGCTGGGCCCCAGTCTGCCAGCGGTCAGGGCTGCGCTGGAATTACCTCGGCAGCAGTAATCACCGGTTCGGGGTCCGAACAGTTCCCCTGCTGAACGGCCTGCGTTCGAACAGCTCATGATGACCGAAACAACCGCGATTCCGCCGAGAGAGGTGAGCAGGCCAGAGCAAAACCGCGCCTTGTGGCTTTCGGCACTGGCGTTTACGGCATCCTTTGCTGTCTGGACGATCTTTGCCGTTATCGGCATCCGCCTCAAGGCCGAATACGGTCTCAGCGAAACCCAGTTCGGCCTCCTCGTTGGGACACCCATCCTGAGCGGCAGCCTCGTTCGCATTCCGGTTGCCGTCTGGAGTGAGAAATACGGCGGCCGGATCGTGTTTGCGGTGGTCATGTTTGCGGGGGCATTGGCCACCGCGCTGCTCGCCTATGCGCACAGTTATCCGATGCTGCTGCTGGCGGCACTCGGCATCGGCATTGCGGGCGGGTCGTTCGGCGTCGGCGTGACCTACCTGTCGAAGTGGTATGGGCCTGAACAACAGGCGAGCGCGCTCCACAAATTCGGTGTCGGAAACATCGGCGCCGCGGTCACGATGATCGTCGCGCCGTTCGTCCTGGCTGCCTACGGGTGGCAACGCGTGGCCCTGGTATGGGCATTGGCTCTGGCCGTCGTCGCGGTAGTGTTCTGGGCTCTGACGCGGGATGAGCCGCAGCTAAGGGCGCGGCGCCGAACAGGGGAACCGCCAGTATCGGTGACAGCGATGCTGGCGCCCTTGCGCCGGCTGCAGGTCTGGCGTTTTGCGCTTTATTACTTTTTCGTCTTCGGCGCATTCGTTGCGCTCGCGGTATGGCTGCCGCGATATCTGATCGGTGCTTATGGAGTTGATCTCAGAACAGCGGGCATTCTCGCGTCAGCTTTTGTGGTGCCCGCAAGTATATTCCAGATCTATGGTGGAAGACTGTCGGAAGCCTATGGCGCGCGTCGCGTCATGTATTGGACGTTCGGTATCTCGGTCGCTGTGTGCCTGATCCTCAGCTATCCGCCGACAGAATACGTCGTGAGGAGCACGAAAGGGCCAATAGCGTTCCAGTTCGAGATCGGGCTTTTCGCATTCACTGTCCTCATATTCGTCCTTGGCTTTTTCATGAGCCTCGGCAAAGCCGCGATCTACAACCATATCCCGGTTTACTACCCGCAAGACGTTGGCGCCGTGGGCGGCGTGATCGGCATGGTGGGAGGGCTGGGCGGTTTCATCCTGCCGATCGCCTTTGGCATGCTGATTGATCTGACGGGGATCTGGACGAGCATATTCATGCTTCTGTTCGCCATTTCCACCGTTGCACTCATCTGGATGCATGTTTCCATCAGAGCCATGGAGCGGGAGGCTCTTGCGCCGGATCTCGAGGCGCTACCCGAGCTGCCCGAAATGCGGGAGGTGCACGAGGCCCGCCATGTGGGCGTGCTGGGACCGCATCTCCTCCGGGATTGGAGGCCCGAGAACGAGGAATTCTGGGAAACGAAGGGACGGGCCATCGCAAAGCGCAATCTCTGGCTCTCCATTCCCGCGCTGCTCCTGTCATTCGCGGTGTGGATGATCTGGTCGGTCATTGTCGCCAGGCTGCCCGCAGCGGGCTTTCAGCTTTCCACGAACCAGTTGTTCTGGTTGGCCGCCCTGCCAGGACTATCCGGGGCGATACTGCGCATCTTTTATGCCTTCATGGTTCCGGTTTTCGGTGGCCGGCTTTGGACCACGCTCACCACATGGTCGCTGATGATCCCGGCGATCGGCATCGGGCTTGCCGTCCAGAACCCTGACACGCCTTACTGGATCCTGCTGCTTCTATCCTTGCTGTGCGGGCTGGGCGGGGGCAACTTCGCTTCGTCGATGGCCAATATTTCGTTCTTCTTTCCGCGCGGTGAAAAAGGGAATGCCTTGGCACTCAATGCGGGGCTCGGGAATCTCGGTGTGTCCGTCGTACAGTTCGTTGCGCCACTCGTGATCACGGTGAGCGTTTTCGGCTGGCTCGGCGGAGAGCCGCAGCTTGTTCCGGCGAACGGTGAGGTTACACCGCTGTGGCTTCAAAATGCTGGCTTTGTCTGGGTGCCATTCATCGCTTTATCGGCATTTGCCTGTTGGTTCGGGATGAATGACCTGGAAGCTGCGCAGTCGTCGTTTGCCGAGCAATCTGTCATCTTTCAGCGCAGACACAACTGGATCATGTGCTGGCTCTACACCGGCACCTTCGGCTCGTTCATCGGCTTTTCCGCTGGGTTTCCTTTGCTCGCACAGAGCCAGTTTCCGGAAGTTGACGCACTGCAATTTGCGTTTTTGGGGCCACTTATCGGTGCGCTCTCGCGCTCGGGCACAGGTTGGCTTGCCGACCGCTATGGTGGCGGGCGTGTGACCCTGTGGGTTTTCGTTCTGATGGGCTTGGGTGTGCTTGGAGCTCTTTATTCGCTGAGTGGGGGAAGCTTCGCGCTATTCCTGACGAGTTTTCTGTTCCTGTTCTTCATTTCGGGCGTTGGCAATGCATCCACATTTCAGATGATCCCGGTCATCATGCGGCTGGAGATGGACAGGCTGATGCCGGGTGCGTCGTCGGATGCGCGGCAGCAGCAGGCGGAGAAGGAAGGCGCTGCGATCATCGGTTTCACATCAGCCATCGCGGCGTTCGGCGCGTTCTTCATTCCCGGTGCGTACGGCCTCTCGATTTCGGCGACCGGGGGTGCACAGGCGGCCTTGTGGGGCTTTTTGATATTCTACATCTCGTGTATCGCGATCACCTGGGGCGTTTACACGCGACCCGGCGGCCTGCTTTTTGCAGCCGAAAGACAGCTGCGGCCGCATGCGGCGTAGTGCTGAGGTGAGTTGATTGCCGGTGCCACGGGCGCGGATGAGGCCTGTTGCGGCGGCTGAAGCGTTCTTTCTTGTGCTCCACGCTCAACCATTCCGCCGGATCGCAGTCTCGCGAGCCAGGCCGCGGGCCAAGGGCAAAGCCGCGAGGCAAAGAATGCTCATCACCGCAAACGCCGCTCCGCCCATCTGGCCGAAGAGCCAGCCGGAAGCCAGCATCACCAGCGCCGTGGCCGCACCGATACCGAGCGTGCTGTAAATCGCCTGAGCTGTGGCTTCGAGATTCTGCGGAACATGTGTGGCGATGAGCTGCATGCAGGCGAGATGGAGCAGGGCGAAGGTGAGCCCGTGCAGCGGCTGGATCAAGCTCAAAACCAAGACACCCGTCGTCACTGCGGCAATGCCCCAGCGCACGGCTCCGGCCAGGGCTGCCAAGGCGATGCATCCTGCTGGTGTCAGGCGGCGGATCAGGGGTGGCCCGACGAGGAAAAAGACGACCACCTCGGAGGTCACCGCCACCGACCACAGCAGGCCGGCGATCTGCGGTGTGATGCCGGCCTCGGTCCAGCGGATCATGGCGAAGGTATCGTGCATGCCATGGCTGCCGAGGATCAGCGCTGCGACCAGCACGACGCGGCGAAAGACGGCTGAGTGCCACAGGGCCGTCAGGCCACCGCCGGTCACCGCCGTTTCCGTCGGTGGCTCCACGTTGGCCTCGGGCACCCATCGCGTCGCAACCGCGGCGGCAACGAGCAGCGCTGCTTGCAACCAGATTATGGTGGCCAAGCCGAGGGAAGCCACGGCCCAGCCTACAGCAATCGAACCCAGGATGAAGGCCGCGGAGCCGGTGCCGCGTACCCAGCCATACTCGAAACCGCCGCGCGGGCGATTGGCCGCCACCACGGCCAGCGCGTCGGCCAACGGAGTGAGGGGTGCCAGGGCCACGGCGTGGGCCAAACTCACCAGCAGGATAATGCCGAATTGCCTGGCCGGCAGGTACATCAGCGCCGCCATTGCGGCTGCAACGGCGCAGGCCGCCAGCACCTCGCGCCGAGCGTTCCAGCGGTCCGCCATGCGGCCGGCGAGAGGCGCCGACAGCAGTCGGATTGCCGTGCCGGCGGCGAAAATCAACCCGATCTGCTCCGCCGGGAGACCGCGCGCCTCGATGAATGAAGGGAGGTAAGGAGATGCTACGCCGAAGGACGCATAAAGGAGGGCGTAGAGAACGACATAGCGCGGCAGTGGCGCATGCCGTGCCCTCCAGCTCTCACTCGCCCCTTCCGCCATTTCAACACCGCGGTCACTGGCACGCTCTCCTGATGCTCAAGAACGCCCGAGCACGGCCTTCCGTGCCCGTCGGCGACGGTCGATCCCGCGGAATGTCAGGTGGGGCTTGGCCACCGTTGAGAATTACGAGCGACTGCAGCAGCTCGAGCTCAAAGCAGCCGACGGACTGAGGTCTATCCAGACGCAGGAACAGGGAAGAGATTATCCGGGGCTGGCCTCGCTGTTTGGTAATGGCGGCGTCTATCAATTCCGATCCTGCGATGAAGATCGCGCATCTGGCGGAAGCGTTCGGGATCGATGTCGAGATCCACGCCTGTGGGCCGGCGCACCGGCACTGCATGGCGGCCACACGCAACACCAACTTCTACGAGCTGGCCTTGGTAGGGCCCGACACGCCAAACGCGGTGCCGCCGGTCTACACGTGCGGCTATTCCGATCAGCTCGACGCAATCGGTAAGGACGGCTGCGTGCCGGTCCCAACGGGACCGGGTCTCGGCGTCACTTACGACTGGGAGTTCATTCGCAGTAATCAGACTTTCGCCCAGACATTCACGGCGTGAGGGCCTGAGCCGAAAGTCGCTGTGAGGGCGGTGCAGGCGTGTGCGGCGTCAGCGAGGGCGATTCAGCTCGGCCATCACATCGTCGCGCCGATCTGCCAGGGTACATATTCTGCATCGCCATAGCCGAGCTGCTCCGACTTGGACCGTTCACCCGAGGCCACGCGCAGGATCGTGTCGAAGATCTCCTGTGCCTTGGTCTCCAGCGGAACCCCGTCGAGCACGTCGCCGCAGTTGATGTCCATGTCGTCGATCATGTGGTGATAGACGCTGGAATTGGTGGCGAGCTTGATTGAAGGGCTCGGCTTGCAGCCGTAGGCGGACCCGCGCCCGGTCGTGAAGCAGACGATATTGCAACCGCCGGCCACTTGGCCCGTCACCGAAACCGGATCGTAGCCGGGCGAATCCATGAAAACGAAGCCCTTGGCCGTCACCGGCTCCGCATAGCGATAGACGGCGTTCAGCGTCGTCGAGCCGCCCTTGGCCGCCGCACCGAGCGATTTCTCGAGGATGGTCGTGAGGCCGCCCAACTTGTTCCCGGGCGAGGGGTTGTTGTCCATGCTCATGCGGGCGCGAGCCGTGTAGTCCTCCCACCACCGAATGATCTCGACCAGCTTCTCGCCGACCTCGCGGCTCGCGGCGCGGCGGGTCAGCAGATGCTCGGCGCCGTAGATCTCGGGCGTCTCGGCCAGCACACCGGTGCCGCCGTGGCGTACGAGAATGTCGGTCGCGAGCCCCAGGGCGACGTTGGCGGTGATGCCGGAATAGCCGTCGGAGCCGCCGCATTGCAGCGCCACCATCAGCTCGGACGCTGGAATCGTCTCGCGCCGTGACCTCGCTGCGATCGGAAGCATGTTGCGGATTGCATCGACGCCCGCCGCGATCGTCTTCTTCGTGCCGCCGGTCTCCTGGATGGTCATCGTCCGGAACGTATCGCTCTCGGTGATGCCGTAGGCTTCCTTCATGCGGGCGATTTGAAAGCCCTCGCAGCCGAGGCCGACGACGAGAACGCCGGCCATGTTGGGATTGCAGGCGTAGCCCCAGGTCGTGCGCTTGAGGATCTCGAATGTCTCGCCGTTATAATCGATCCCACAGCCCGTCCCGTGCACCAGCGGGATGACACCATCGACAGTTGGATAATCGTCGAGCAGCCCGGAGCGCGCGACCTCTTCGGCAATGTAGCGGGCAACCGTCGCCGAGCAGTTTACGCTGCTGATGATGCCAATGTAATTGCGCGTGCCCGCCCGCCCATTGCCGCGACGGAAGCCCTCGAACGTGGCGCGGGCCTCCGGTGGCAGCAGCGGCTCGGGCGTCGCATCCTGGCAGAAAGCGTAATCCCTCTCGAAGGCAACAAATCCGCAGTTTTGCGTGTGCACATGCTCACCGGGTACGATGTCCTCCGTGGCGAAGCCGATGATCTGCCCGAACTTCAGCACCGGCTCGCCCTTGGCGATCTTTGCGATCGCCATCTTATGGCCGCGCGGGATGCGGACGCTTGCCGTGATGCCGCGCGCGATCGCGCCCGGTGCCAGCCCGTCCACGGCAACGATGACATTGTCCCGATCATCGAGAAGAAGTGTGCGCGGTGCGGCCGAGGCGGCCGCTACATTGTCCCCCATCGGAGGTGTCCTCCCGTCATTCTGGGCTTGCAGGTTGGAACTGACATTCACATGACCATGGCGTCAGGCCTCTTGCAATGGCAATGCGCCATCTCGCGAGGAATGTCCCTTCGAGTTTGGCCAGCCGGGTGGCAGCGGCGGCAATGGCGGCGGCAACATAGCTGCGGGAGTGGCTGGGAATGGTGGCGGCGCGGCCAGTATCGATGTCGGGGTTGGTGGCAGCGGCGGTGAGGGCGGCTCCGGTGGGAACGCCGATCTGATTGCGGGCGGCAATCATATTTACACGGCTGGTCAGCTCTCGACGGCATCGCGCAATCGACCAACGTCGCCTACGTTGGGCCAGATAACCGCAGCTCTTCATCACCGAATCAGAAACCAGGATCAGTCCTGACGGCCCGTATCGCAGCGCAAGCCCTAGCGCCTTTCCGGAGCCGAGCGCACCGCAATGGAGCGTAGCTGGCACGGCACTTGGCGCTTCATCGCGGGTGCCGCTGGGTGATTTTGTACGGCGAAAGAACGCATATCTTTCTGGCAAGCCGGCGCGTTCTCGAACTGAACTTTCCGAAACCCGGTTGAAACCGCCCGACAGAGGAATACGACCATGCACCAGAACGGCATCCATCATGTCACGGCCATTGCCGGTCCCGCACGCCGCAATCTCGACTTCTACACGCGCGTGCTTGGTTTGCGCCTCGTCAAGAAGACCGTCAATTTCGATGATCCGAGCACATATCACTTTTACTTTGGCGACGACGCCGGCCGGCCCGGCACGATCCTGACCTTCTTTCCTTGGGAGCACGCAGCGCCTGGCAGGCTCGGCATTGGCGAGACCCAGGAAACCGTCTTTCGTGTGCCCGAAGGCGCCCTCGGCTACTGGAGCCACCGCTTCATCGAAAAGGGCGTCGCGCATCAGGCATTGGAGAAACGATTTGGCGAAACCCTCCTCGCGTTCAAAGACCCGGACGGGATGCGGCTGGCGCTCGCCGGCGTGCCGGGAATCGAGAACGACCCTGGCTGGAGCGATGGCGAAATTCCGGTCGAGCATGCGATCCGCGGGTTCCACAGCGTTAGCCTGCTGGTGGAGAAGGCAAGTCCCACGGCGGCAATCCTTACCAACGTCATGGGTTTTACAGAAATCGCCCGTGATGAGCCCGTTGTTCGCTACAGGGCCGGAGACACGACCTTGGGCGGCATCATCGATCTGCGCGAGGCAGGCGAGTTCCTGCGCGGCAGACCAGGTGCGGGCACGGTCCATCACATCGCCTTCCGCGCCGCCGGCGACTCCGAGCAGCTGGAGATGGTCGAGACGCTGACCCGGAAATTCGGCATGCGTGTCACGGAGCAGAAAGACCGCAACTATTTCCGGTCTGTGTATTTCCGCGAACCTGGCGGCGTTCTGTTCGAAATCGCCACCGATGATCCCGGTTTTGACATCGACGAGTCTCGGGATGCGCTCGGCCGGGAATTGAAACTGCCTCATTTCCTCGAGCCCAAGCGCCCGCAGATCGAAGCGGTGCTGCCCGAAATCGCGTGATCACGAAGCAGACTCTGTTTTGACGGGTCTGTTCAGTCAATCGAGACCAAAACGACGACAACAACGAATCCTGCTTTCATTCATCCATTGCGGTCGGCTTTTCCAATGGCGCCAACAAGGCTGAAAGCATTCCTGGAGGCTCTGACAGTCACCCTCAGCCCACAGGAGCCTGCACCGGAGCGAGACATTCCGACTGGCCGCGCATGACCTTGGGTAAG
>JAWLCO010000020.1:0-44161 GCA_041687075.1 Hyphomicrobiaceae bacterium
GGGCATCGTGCCGAATATCCGATCGAATCCCGCCAGTGCGCCCGTTCAAAGCACGACGAAATTACCTGCACACCTGCTCCCCTCCCCCTTGCGGGGAGGGGTTGGGGGTGGGGGTGCTCGAAATGCCGACGCCCGCTCCGTGGCCCCACCCCACCCGCGCGCCGGCCGGCGCGCCGCCCTCCCCGTCAAGGGGAGGGCCATGGAGGGGCGTGCCTCGTGGCCGCCAGTTCGGGGGATGCGGATTCCATGACCTGGGGCATCATACCCGCAGCGGGACGTGGCACACGCATTCAGCCGCTGGCCTTCTCCAAGGAGCTGCTTCCCGTCGGCAGCCGCACGTCCGGCGCTGGAGAGCGCCCCTGTGCCGTTTCCGAGTACCTGCTCGATCGCATGCTGCTCGCGGGCGCCGACCGCATCTGCTTCGTGATCTCCCCTGGCAAGTGGGACATCATGCAGTACTACGGCGCGGAGTACGGCGGGGCCGCCATTGCGTACGTGATGCAGCCGCAGCCATCGGGGCTGTGCGACGCCGTCTTCCGGGCCGAGCCGGTGATCGGACCGGACGAGGGCGTCCTCATAGGCCTGCCCGATACGATCTGGTTTCCTGAAAACGCTTTGGCCGATCTGCCGGAGGACCAGCTCGCATTCCTGCTGTTCCCGGTCGAGCATCCCGAGTTCTTCGATGCCGTCGTGCTGGATGGGTCCGGCGGTGTGCTCGAAATCCAGGTAAAGCAGGCAGATGCCCGCTCAAACTGGATCTGGGGCGCGTTCAGGATGCCGGGCCGCATCTATGCCGATCTGCGGCGCCTCTGGCTCGCCCGCGGGCGCTCGGATGAGTACTTCGGCACGCTCGTCAACGCCTGGCTGGCGGCAGGCGGATACGCGGTCGGCATCAGGGCGGGACAGTCCTACGTCGACGTCGGCACGCTCAACGGCTATCGCGCGGCATCAGCATTGCTCGCACAACATGCTCCCGCACCGGCCATTACCACAGGAGAAGAGCGGCTGAATCGCCCTGCTGTGTTGCCGATCCCGGGCATCAGCGGGTCTTCCGGGGAGGCGAGCCGGTGAGCGCCGTCGAGGCAACAGCCCTGTCGCGGGAGGAGATCGCTCGCCGGATCGCGGAGCTGGGGCCGTGGTTCCACAACATCGATCTTGCCGGCGTTCAGACCGCCCCGGATCATTTCCTCGGTGATTATCCGGCTGTGAAGGCGCGAACGTTTTGGGATGGGATCGCAGCCGAGCTTTCCGGCCGCAGCGTGCTCGACATCGGCTGCAATGCGGGCTTCTACTCCATCGCCGCCAAACGCGCCGGCGCGTCGCGGGTCGTCGGCATTGACGCCGATCCGGACTATCTCGCCCAGGCCCGCTTCGCGGCAGAGATCTGCGGCCTCGATATCGAGTACCACCAGCTCTCCGTCTACGACGTGGCCGCACTCGGCGAGCGGTTCGACGTCGTGCTGTTTCTCGGCGTGCTCTATCACCTGCGCCACCCGCTGCTCGCGCTCGATCTCATCCACGAGCACGCCGCCGGCGACCTCCTGGTCTATCAGTCCATGCAGCGCGGCAGCCCCGAGGTGGCCGAGGTCGGCGCCGACTACGGGTTCTGGGAGACGGATCAGTTCGATTGGCCCGGCTACCCGAGGCTTCATTTCATCGAGCACTCCTACTCCGGCGATCCGACCAACTGGTGGGCGCCGAACCGTGCCTGCTCCGGGGCCATGCTACGCAGCGCCGGTTTCGCGATCACGGCCCATCCGGAAGAGGAGGTTTTCATCTGCCGACGCGTGCGCGCGCCCGATGGCGCCGCCGCCGTCTATCCAGCCCGGGGGTCACGATGATCGAAGCGGCGATGATCTGGAACGAGCCCAACAACAAGTCCCATTGGGACCCGGAGCTCGATCCCGAATGGGCGCGGTTCGCGGAGATGGCCAACCTTGCGGCTAAGGCGATCCGCCGGGAAAATCCGCACCTGCTGCGCGTGCTCGGCGGCATTTCGCCGATCGACCCTGCCTTCATGCGCAACATGACCGCGCGCGGCGTGCTCGACAACGTCGATGTGGTTGCCGTGCACGGCTTCCCGCTCGACTGGAACCTGTGGCAGATCCACGAGTGGCCGGACAAGGTGGAGGAAATCCGCGCCCAAACCGGCCTGCCGGTCTGGGTGACGGAGGTGGGGGTCTCGACGTTCGGCGCTGAGGAAGTGCAGGCTTGGGGGCTCGACCGCACGGCGGAGCTGCTCATCGGCCGCACGCCGCGCATTCACTGGTACAGCCTCTATGACCTGCCGCGCACGTGGGAGGCGACGACCCGGCACAAGGAGGCGGAAGGGTCCTCCTACTACCGGCACTTCCACATGGGACTGCTGCGGGAGGACGGCACACCGAAGCTGGCCCTCGACCGCTTTGCCCGTCACACGCCGCATCTCGGCATCTGCCAGTGGTTCCATTTCGAGGACCATCGGCTCGACGAGGCGGTCGCCTGGATGCGGCGGCTCGGCGTCCGGCATCTCAGGACCGGGCTTTCCTGGGCCGACAGCTTCCGGCCAAATGCCCTCCAGTGGTTCGACCGGCAGATGGCAGCGCTCGCCGATTTCGACGTGACGCTCACCTTCTGCTTCACCCCGGAGCATCGAGGCCTTGCGCCCCATCACACGAGCCCTCCCCTCGTCGCGGAGGAGTTCGCGGAGTTCTGCGCCAGCATGGTTCGGCGTTACTGCCCTGGCCGCACGGATTTGGCCGCGGACCGGCTGGCGCTCGGTGCGTGAGGTGCTGGAAGCCTGGACGTCTTACTTCGGTGATGCCGAATGCTCCACGCGGAAGAATGCCGCCGGACAGTGTCTCTGGACTGCGGCGATCCCGTTGCCAAGCTGCTCATCAATCAATTCGAGCATGTCTCCGCCGCCGATGTCGGCATCGTCCTCGCCCATCCGGATGATGAAACCGTTGGCTGCGGTGCCCAACTTGCCCGCTGGTCTGGTGCCACCCTCGTACTGGTGACGAACGGCGCACCCGGGGATTTGAAGGACGCCCACGCTGCTGGCTTCTCGACGGCTGTGGACTATGCGAACGCCCGTCTCCGAGAACTGGAGGACGCGCTCGCCATCGCAGGAGTACCGCGCGAGGCGCTCATCACATTCGGCATCCCGGACCAACAGGCCGCGCGCAGGCTGGTCGAGCTGACACGAGGCCTGATCGAGACCGTGAAGGCACGTGATCTCGGCATCCTGTTCACCCACGCGTTTGAAGGCGGCCACCCGGACCACGATGCGACAGCCTTCGCCGTGCACGCAGCAGCGCGCCTGCTCGAAGGCAGGGGTCGCCCCACGCTGGTGATCGAGATGCCATTCTACCGTGCAGGCGATGGCGGTCTGGTCTTGCAGCGCTTCAGTTCGGCCCCAGATGTCCCGCCGCTCACGGTTCCCCTGACACCGGATCACCAACATCTCAAGCGGCTCATGATGGCCGCGCACCGCACGCAACACAGGGTTCTGGCGCCGTTCGCATTGACGGCCGAGTCGTTCCGCTTCGCGCCGCGGTATGACTTCTCCGAGCTGCCGAACGAGGGTCGGCTGCACTATGACGGGCAGGATTGGGGCCTCACCGGCAGCGAATGGCTGGTGCTGGCGCGCGCGGCCCTGGCCGAACTGGGGCTGGGGGGAAGCCCGTGCTGAGGATCCTGCAGGTCGCTTATCCGCTGGCTTCCGTCGGCCCTGATGCCGTCGGCGGCGTCGAGCAGGTCCTCTACCATCTCGAGAGGGGACTCGCGGGGCGAGGCATTGAGACGTTCGTGATCGCGCGTGAGGATTCGCACGTCTCTGGCACGCTGATTCCAGTGCCACGTGTTCGCCCGCCCTATGACGAGGCAACGATCAGGGCTGTGCGCGCGCGACAGGCAGAGGCCGTCCGCGAGACGCTCGCGCTGAGGCCCGTGGACCTCGTCCACATGCACGGTTTCGATTTCGACTGCTACTTGCCGCCGGCAAGTGTTCCGGTGCTGGCGACCCTGCACTGCCCGGCCACATGGTACAGCTGCGATGCGCTCGATCCATTGCAGTGCGGCGTCTGGCTCAATGCCGTTTCACGGCGTCAATTCGAAGAGCTGTCTCCAAATAACCGCCTTCTGAGTTTCGTCGAGAACGGCGTGCCGGTCGAAGCCTTCGCCAATCACCACACCCGCCGCAGCTTCGCACTCGTGCTCGCCCGGGTGGCCCCCGAGAAAGGCATCCGCGAGGCACTGCAAGCGGCCCGCCTGGCAGATCTGCCACTCCTCGTCGCCGGCGAACTGTTCCCCTACCCTGATCACCGGCGCTATTTCGCGGAAGAGGTTGCACCGCTGCTCGACCGGAAACGGCGCTATCTGGGCCCCGTCGGCTTCGTCCGGAAACGGCGGCTGCTGGCAGCGGCCCGATGCGTGGTCGTCCCGGCACTCGAGCCGGAGACGAGCTCTCTGGTCCTCCGCGAGGCGTTCGCGTCGGGAACACCCGTCGTCGCGTTCCGGCAGGGTGCTCTGGTGGAGGCCGTCGACGAGGGCCGGACAGGTATTCTGGTGAACAGCGTCGCAGAAATGGCCGCGGCGATGCAGGACGTATCCAAGCTCGATCCAGAGGCCTGCCGCATCGTCGCCCGCGAGCGATTCTCGCTGGAACGCATGGTGGAGGGTTACATCGATCTCTACAGGGAGGTCCTCAGCCGCACCACGGCCGCGATCCCAGCTTCAGAGGCTGCGCAGTGACCGTCGTGCTCGACATCGAAACCATTGCCGATCCGGAGGCCCTGGCGGTGCTCGCGCCGGATTGGTGGGACCTGTGGGAGCGATTGCCAACGGCAACGCCCTTCCAATCTCCCGCGTGGCTGATCCCCTGGTGGAATTCTTTCGCGCCGGGCCGGCTGATGACGGTGGCGGTTCGGCATGAGGAACGACTGGTCGCGCTGGCGCCGCTCTATCTGGAAACCGGCCCACTCGGCCCTCGGCTGCTGCCCGTCGGCATTTCGGTGAGCGATTATCTCGACATTCTCATCGATCCGGGATTTGCCGACGCAATCGACGGCATCGCCGAGCACTTGTCGCGATGTGGTGAGTGGGAAAACTGCGAGCTGTCCTGCCTGCTGCCGAGATCTGCCGCGCTTGCGCTCCCCTGCCCCGCCGGTTGCTCCGACACTCGCAGCAAAGCGGACACCTGCCCCATCCTTCGTCTATCGCCTGAAACCAGCGATGCCGGTTCTCATCCCGCAATTCCAGGCCGGCAAAGGCGCAAGCTTCGTATGGCGAGGCACAGGCTGTCCCGCGGTCCGGCATCGTCGATCATCTCCACGAAGAGTTGGCCTGCGGAGACATGGCTCGAGACTCTGATCGGTCTGCATACCATGCGCTGGCATGAGCGGAGCGAAAGCGGCGTACTCGCGGATTCTCGAACTCGAGCTTTCCATCGCGATGCGCTGCCGGAGTTGATCGATCGCGGCATTGCCCGGCTCTTTGCCTTGATCATCGGCGATGAACTCGCAGGCGTGTATTACGGCTTTTCCGATCACAGCCGCGCCTGCGCATACATCGGCGGCTTCAATCCGCGCTTTTCATATTACAGCCCCGGCACCGTGCTGCTCGGCCACGCCATAGAAGATGCGCTGCGGGAAGGCGTAGCCGAATTCCATTTTCTGCGCGGTGGAGAGGCTTACAAATACGCCTGGGGCGCCGTCGACCAGTTCACCTTCCGGCGGACATTCTCGAGGAGCCGCGCGCGTGCGTAAAGGCCTCGTTGTCATTGGTTCCCGAGCCGTTCCCGAACGTCTGCGCCAGCCGCTCGAAGCCTGTGCACGCGGCGACCTCGCGCCGAACGTCGCGCTGATGCGGCTGTTGATCGCCGCGCGCTCTCCTGATGAGGTCGAGCACGCCCTGTCGAGCGTCACGAATACGGGAAATGCCACCGAAACACTCCGCCAGCTATTTGCACTGTGGCAAAATGCGAAAAGCGCATTCGCAACTGTGAAAGCCGTAGTGGAAAGGGCAAACCACGAAAAATCGAGCGCCGCCGGAGGCTGGGCTGCTGTTTTCGATGAGTTGGCCGAAGTATCGCCGGAAGCCGGCGTGGCGCTCTATTCGCTGGGCTGCCCTGCCCTGCTCGAATCGGCCACCGGCAGTCTGCTGAAAAGGCTTCGCGAATGGGGCCTGCTCAGCCAGGATCGCACCGTGCTCGATCTCGGTTGCGGAATCGGCCGGGTCTGCACGGGCCTTGCCGGCGATGTTCGCACCGTTGTCGGTATCGATGTCTCCGGGCGAATGCTTCAGGTAGCCCGACGCAATTGCGCGGCCTGTCCCAATGTTCTTCTCGCCCAGACATCCGGCTGCGACCTGGCGATATTCGGCGACAAAACCTTCGATCTGGTATTGGCCGTCGACACCTTCCCCTATCTTGTGCTCGGCGGCGTCGCCGAACGGCACATCACTGAGGCTCACCGCGTGCTCCGAGCCGGCGGCTCACTCGTGGTCTTCAACTATGCCTATGGAATGGACACGGCGATGAGCACAGAGACTTTCGGCCGGCTCGCCGATGAGGCGGGCTTCGTGCCTGTCCGCCTGGGCACGCGCGATCTCGATTGGTGGGATGGGATCACCTATCATGTCCGCCGCACGGCCTGATCGGCGGTAGGTATTCTGCCGAACGATCGGATGCTCGCGGGCGTTGCCCGAACTAGCCAGATCATCGATAGGTACGGATGCCATGCCACGCGCTGCGGTTCTCGTTCTCGATTCGGTTGGGGTCGGCGGAGCACCTGACGCGGACAGCTATGGCGACGCGGGCGCGGACACGGTCGGCCACATCGCGGAAAGCTGTGCTCGCGGGGCAGGAGACCGCGAGGGGTTGAGATCGGGGCCGTTATACGTTCCCAATCTGGCCCGTCTCGGCCTCGGCGGCGCCTGCCAGTCCGCTACGGGCCGTGTTCCGCCGGGGCTGGAAGGTGATCCAACGGGGGCGTGCTACGGCTCGGCCATCGAAACATCCCGCGGCAAGGACACGCCTTCCGGGCACTGGGAGCTCGCCGGCGCGCCCGTCACCTTCGACTGGGGCTACTTCCCGAACACGAGGCCCAGCTTCCCGCCGGAGCTCGTTCAGGCCATCTGCAAGGAGGCCGGCCTGCCTGGCATAATCGGTGACTGCCACGCGTCGGGCACTGCCATTATCGAGGAGCTGGGCGAAGAGCATCTGAAAACCGGAAAGCCGATCTGCTACACATCCGTCGACAGCGTTTTCCAGATTGCCGCTCACGAGGAGGCGTTCGGGCTTCAGCGCCTCTACGATCTCTGCGCCATCGTGCGCCGGCTGGTCGATCCGCTGCGTATCGGACGAGTCATTGCCCGCCCGTTCGTTGGCACCTCTGCGGAAAACTTCCAGCGCACTCCGAACCGGCGCGATTTCGCCGTGCCACCGCCTTCACCCACGATCCTCGATCGCGCCACCACTGCGGGACGCGATGTGGTGAGCATCGGCAAGATTGCGGATATCTTCGCGCATTCGGGCACCGGCCGCGTGCTCAAGGGCGCAGGCAACATGGCCATGTTCGACCGTACGCTCGAAGGTTTCTCTTCGCTTGGCGACGGCGGACTGCTATTTGCCAACTTCGTCGATTTCGATACAGAGTACGGACACCGGCGCGATGTGCCGGGGTATGCTGCCGCGCTGGAAGCCTTCGACGCGCGCCTCCCCGAACTTTTTGCGCTGCTTCGACCTGATGATCTCATCATCATTACCGCAGATCACGGTTGCGATCCGACGTGGAATGGCACTGACCATACCCGTGAGCAGGTGCCCGTCCTCGCCTTCTGCCGACGCCGGAGACCAGGTCCCATCGGCCGCCGTGAAACTTATGCCGACGTCGGTGCCACGGTCGCGCAGCATCTGGGTCTTGTACCTCCCATCGCAGGCACGCCGTTCTGACCGACCGTCAGCTGTTATCGTAGGATCCGTCCCCGCGCATGAACGCAAGCGTCAGCGCACGCGCTTCCGGCTCGGAAAATTGCCGCGGCGGTGATTTCATGAAGTAGCTCGACGGGCCAATCAGCGCACCGCCGATGCCGCGATCGAGAGCCAGCTTGGCACACCGGACCGCATCGATGACCACGCCGGCGGAATTGGGCGAATCCCAGACTTCGAGCTTCAGCTCCAGATTGAGCGGCACACCGCCGAAAGTGGTCCCTTCGAGCCGGATATAGGCCCATTTGCGGTCCGTCAGCCAGGGCACGAAATCGCTCGGCCCAACGTGCACGTTTCCGTTTTCGGGTGGGGTCTCGAATTGACTTACCACGGATTGCGTTTTCGATATCCGCTTCGATTCGAGCCGCTCCCGCTCGAGCATGTTTTTGAAATCGGAATTGCCGCCGAAATTGAGCTGATATGTTCTATCGATCCGAACACCGCGCTCCCGGAACAGATTCGCCAGCACGCGGTGTACGATCGTCGCGCCGACCTGGCTCTTGATGTCATCCCCGACGATCGGCAGGCGTGCCTCCTCGAAACGCTCACGCCATTTTCGATTGGAGGCCAGGAAGACCGGGACACAGTTCACAAAAGCGCAACCGGCCTCGAGTGCGCATTGGGCGTAGTATTCGCTCGCCCGCTGCGCGCCGACCGGAAGGTAGGATACGACGACTTCGGTGCCTGTCCGCCGCAACGCCACCGTAACGTCGACTTCCGGCTCGTCGGAAATCTCGATCTCGTCTTTCAGGTACTTGCCTATTCCATCCAGGACTGGCCCGCGGTTAACCATGACACCCGCGGGCGGGACGGCGGCGAACTGGAACGTGTTATTGGGCGGAGCATAAATCGCATGCGCGACGTCACGGCCTACCTTGGCTGCATTGATGTCGAACGCGGAACTGATCTCGATATCGCCGACGTGATAACCGCCGACCTCCGCATTCATCAATCCGGGCGGCGGTTCGTTGTCGTTGTAATTGCTATAGTGGGTCAGTCCCTGAACGAATGAGGACGCGCAGTTCCCAACGCCGACGATCCCCACGCGAATCTTGTTTGCGCACAAGGCGGAAAACTCCGTCAACGCGGTTAATCGGGGGCTGCCTGATCTGCTTTGCTCGGCGATTGTGCCGAAGGAACGCACGAGCGCCCGAATGTGTTCCGAACGGCCTGCCGGAAGCGTAAACCCGGCAATCGATTGCCAGCTTCTTCACTTACCATCTCAACAAGCGCGGGGAACCAAGCCACCTGCCATGCGTTTTGATGCTCAGGCGACGCATCGGTGTGGAGAGGCACGTGGCACAGGCAAAAACCACAACCGACCATGACGAAATCCGGAAATGGGCGGAAGCACGCGGTGGCCGCCCCTCCATCGTAAGAACGGACGGTGAAGGCGGTATCCTGCGGATCGATTTCCAGGAGCCGGACGAAAGCCTGGAAGAAATCTCGTGGGAGGAGTTCTTCCGCATATTCGAAGAAAGAGACCTCGCCTTCCTTTATCAGGAAGAAATTTCAGGTCAGGAAAGCCGATTCAACAAGCTCGTCGACCGCAACGCGACCGCGTAAGACGAGAGACCGAGCACATGTCCGACAGAGTTCTGATCACCGGGGGCGGTGGCTTCATCGGGCGTCATCTCGCGCGAGCACTCCTCGAGCGAGGCGCCGAAGTCCGCATCCTCGACAATCTCAATGAACAGGTGCATGGCCGGACCGCGAGCGCGCAGGTCCTAGGCCCTGATGTGGAGGCGATCATCGGCGACATCCGGGATGCCGCGGTCGTAAGGCGCGCCCTCAAGCAAGCGGACAAGGTGGTGCACCTGGCGGCCGAGGTCGGCGTCGGCCAGAGCATGTACGCCGTCGAGCGCTACGTCAGCGCCAACGACTGCGGGACCGCCGTGCTCATGGAAGCGCTGATCGACAATCCGGTCGAGCGTATCGTCGTCGCGTCGTCCATGAGCATCTACGGCGAAGGCCTTTACCGGGATAGCGCAGGCAATCTGATCGAAGACATGCCGAAACTCGTGCGCCGTATGAACGGCAGCGCGGGGTGGGATCCCGTCGACAGCCACGGCCGGCCGCTTACTCCGGTGCCGACGCCGGAATGGAAGCGGCCGAGCCTGGCGTCGGTGTATGCGCTCACGAAATTCGCCCAGGAGCGGCTGGTGATGCTCATGGCGGCCGCCTACGGCATGGGCGCCGTGGGGCTACGGCTGTTCAACGTCTACGGCTCGGGCCAGGCGCTTTCAAATCCCTATACCGGCGTGCTCGCCATCTTTGCGTCGCGGCTGCTCAACGGGCGCAGCCCCATCCTCTTCGAGGACGGCGAGCAGCGGCGGGATTTCGTCCACGTCGGCGACATCGCGCGCGCGTTCGTGCTGGCGCTGGAGCATCCGAACGCTCCGGGCAACATCTACAACGTCGGCAGCGGCGAGCATCGCTCGATTTCCGACGTGGCGGAACTGCTCGCAGCGGCCATGGGGCGCAGCGGCATCGAGCCGGAAATCACCGGCAAGGCCCGGGCCGGCGACATCCGCCACTGCTTCGCGGACGTCACCAAGATCCGCAACGAGCTCGGGTTCGTGCCGCAGGCGAACTTCGCCGACGGCCTGATGGAGCTCGCACGCTGGGTCGCGAGCCAGGAGGCTCAGGACCGTGTGCAAAAGGCCCGGGAGGAATTGGAACAGCGAGGCCTGGTAGCATGACCGCGGACGGGTTCATCCGGGGACCGAAACGGCCGGGCTCGGCTGCCCGCCGGCCCATTCTCGTGACGGGCGGCGCCGGATTCATCGGCTGCAATCTGGCCGATCGTCTGGCGCGCGATGGTCATGACGTGCTCGTCTTCGACGCACTGGTGCGGCCGGGCGTCGATGCCAATCTGGCCTGGCTGAAGGAGCGTCATCCACAGCGGATTTCCGCCGTCATCGCCGATGTCCGTGACGAGACGGCGGTCGCAGCGGCCGCCCGCGAGGCAAGCGCGGTGTTTCATCTCGCCGCTCAGGTAGCCGTCACCACCAGCCTCGACGATCCGTGCCGCGATTTCGATATCAACGTCCGCGGCACGCTGCTGCTGCTCGAAGCCTTGCGCCAGAGGCGCGATCGCATTCCGTTCATCTTTGCCAGCACGAACAAGGTTTATGGCGACCTCGGCCATCTGGAGCTGGAGCGCGCGGGCGATGCCTATCTGCCGCGCGAGACCTACACGCGCATGCACGGGATCGATGAGGATCAGCCGCTGTCGCTGCACACGCCTTACGGCTGCTCGAAGGGTGCGGCCGACCAGTACGTCCTCGACTACGCCCGCAGCTTCGACCTGCCGACGATCGTGATGCGCATGAGCTGCATCTATGGACCGCGCCAGCTTGGGACCGAGGATCAGGGCTGGATCGCGCACTTCGTGCGATCGGCGCTGACCGGCGATTCCGTCACCATCTACGGCGACGGCTGCCAGGTTCGCGATCTCTTGCACGTCGACGATGCGGTCGAAGCATATCTCGCTGCGTGGCGCCGCATCGCTGTCGCCCGCGGCAACGCTTTCAACCTGGGCGGAGGCCCTGCCAATACGGCAAGCCTGCTGCAGGTGGTTTCCGAGATCGGCGCGTTCACCGGGCGGCCGCTCGAGATCACCTTCGCGGACTGGCGCGCCAGCGATCAGCGCTACTACGTCTCCGATACCCGCAGAGCAGCCCGGATGCTGGAGCTGGCCGAGCCCCGCGACTGGCGGGACGGACTGCAGCACCTCTGCCGCTGGATGGAGGCGGCGCTGTCGGCGTCGCGTGGCACGCGTCCGGTCCCGATGGAGGCTGCGGAACTGTCATGAGGGTCGCACTCGTCAATCCACCGTGGCGGTTCGAGAACAGCATCTACTTCGGCTGCCGCGCGCCGCACCTGCCGCTCGAGCTCGGTTACACGAAGGCGCTGCTCGAAAACGCAGGGCACGACGTGCTGATGCTCGATGGTCACCTCTGTGGTGAGAGCAGCGAGTCACTGGCCGACAACGTGGCCGCCTTCGGGCCCGAAATGACGGTCGTGACCACGGCGCCGAGCTATCTTTTCTGGCGGTGTGCACAGCCCGAGCTGCGCGTTCCGAGGGAATTCCTGCTGGCGCTTGGCCGGCGTGGCGGACGGACGATCGCCGTCGGGCCGCACAGCTCGGCGACGCCTGGAACAGTTCTGCGCAAGCTCGGCGTCGACGCCGTCGTGCTCGGCGAGTGCGAGGAAATCGTCGCGACTCTCGCCGAGACGCATTCGCTCGCAGACGTTCCCTCGATTGCTTATCGCGAGGACGGCGAGGTCAAGATCAACGGGCGGCCACACGCGGCAAGGTTCAGCGATTTCCCACCATTGCGCTGGCCGGACAGCTGGATCAGGCGCCACCATCATCACCACCATCGCTTCGAGCGGCAGCCCGACGGCCCGGGCGCCGAGGTGGAAGCCTCCCGCGGCTGTCCCTATTCCTGCACGTTCTGCGCCAAGATGGACTTCCGCGACCGCTATCGTAAGCGCGATCTCGCCCTCCTGCTCAAGGAGATCGACGGCCTGATCGCCCAGGGCGTCACGTATCTCTATTTCATCGACGAGATCTTCCTGCCCAACGCCGAGCTGCTTGATGCGATCACGGCGCGGGACATCCGCTTCGGGATCCAGACCCGGATCGACCTCTGGAAACCGGACATGCTCGATGCGCTCGGGTGCGCCGGCTGCGTCTCTATCGAAGCGGGCGTCGAAAGCCTCAGCCCGGAGGGCCGGGATGCGCTGGCCAAGCGCTGCCGAATGTCGACCAATGAGCTTGCCGATCGCCTGATTCATGCCCGCCGCACCATTCCCTTCGTGCAGGCCAATCTCATCAAGGTGGCCGGCGACGATGCCGCACAGATCGCCGAATGGCGTGCAAAACTCGAACGACACGGGGTGTGGGCGAACGATCCGGTGCCGCTCTACCCCTATCCGAGCTCACCCGATTACTACCGGCTCTGGGGGAAGCCCGATGACCACGCGTGGGAGCGTGCGCACGCCCACTATCTCGCCCAGTTCACTGAATTCAGCGACATCCAGGATGAGCGGCCGCGCCCCCTTTCCGAATTGGAGGCCACATGCTGCCGGAGCTGACACAGTTGCAGACACTGCGCGTATTCATGACTGCCGATGCGGTGGGTGGCGTCTGGCAGTACGCGCTCGATCTTGCCCAGGGCCTCAGGGCCTATGACACCGACACGACACTGTGCGTGCTGGGGCCCCGGCCGCAGCCGGAGCAGTTGGCCGCCGCGAAGCGGATTCCCGGCCTGCGTCTCAATTGCCTCGATCTGCCGCTCGACTGGACGGCGTCGAATCCTGAGGACGTGCTCGACACGGCAGCCGCGGTCGTCAATGCGGCCGAGGAGGACGGAAGTGACATCGTCCACCTCAACAGCCCGGCGCTCGCCGCAGGTCCAGGCTTCCCCACGCCGGTGGTCACCGTCTGTCACTCGTGCATGGCGACGTGGTGGCAGGCCGTGCGCAAGAAGCCCCTGTCGCGCCAGTTCCGCTGGCACCGGGACCTCGTTGCGCAGGCCCTCGGAAACGCGGACGCGATTGTTGCGCCGAGCAACGCGTTCGCTCGCGCCATCGCTGAAACCTATCACCTGCCGAATGCGCCAACCGTCGTCTACAACGGCCGCCGGCCCTGCGTACGGGAGGCCCTGCCGGAGGGCGGGATCAGCATCCCCGACGAGCCGTTCGCCTTCACCGCCGGCCGGCTCTGGGACGAAGGCAAGAACCTGCGCACGCTCGATGAAGCCGCCGAGCAGCTCTCGATTCCGGTTTTCGCCGCCGGTCCGGTGAAAGGTCCTAACCGCGCGAGCATCAAGTTCAGCCATCTGCGCCCGCTCGGCAAGCTCAGCGACGGGCATCTGGCCGAATGGCTTTGTGCCAAGCCCATCTTCGTGTCGACAGCCCGTTACGAGCCGTTCGGGCTCGCGGTGCTGGAGGCGGCCGAGGCGGGCTGCCCGCTCGTGCTCTCAGATATTCCAACATTCCGCGAGTTGTGGGACGGGGCTGCCTCATTCGTTCCGCCCAACGACGCAGGCGCCGTCGCTGCTGCCGTCGAGAAGCTTGCCACTGATGCGCGCGAGCGGACGCTCTACGCTTCTGCTGCCCGCAGGCGCGCGCGCCGGTACACCGCCGAGGTGATGGCTGCGAAGGTTCGGGCTATCTACGGCGGCCTGTTATCGAAAAGGCGCCGGCGTGCCGTCAACGAGGTCCTGGCATGAGGCTCGTGTATTTCACGCACTCGCTTGCCTCCTGCTGGAATAATGGAAACGCGCATTTTCTCCGTGGCGTTCTGCGCGAATTGATCGCGCTAGGACACGAGGCGATTGCGTTTCAGCCGCGCACCGGCTGGAGCCTCGATAATCTGATAAAGGACCATGGACCAGGCGCGCTCGACGCGTTTCGAGCTGCGTATCCGGAATTGAAGCCTGTCGATTACGATCCTGACATCGACCTCGAAGCGTGCGTTGCCGGGGCGGATATCGTCATCGTTCACGAATGGAACGAGCCCTGGCTGGTAAGTAAGCTCGGACGGCTGAGGGCGGACCGCGGCCATTTTGCCCTGCTCTTCCACGATACGCACCATCGGGCCGTCAGCGATCCCGGTGCGATCGGCAGCTTCAACCTCGACGGTTACGATGCGGTGCTCGCATTCGGCGAGGCGCTGGCGGAAGTTTATCGCCGGCGCGGCTGGGGCCCGCGGGTGCACGTCTGGCATGAGGCCGCCGATACGAAACTGTTCCGTCCACCTCTCGAGGCAACGGAACGCAAGGGCCTCGTCTGGATCGGCAATTGGGGCGATGACGAACGGTCCGGTGAGATCACCGAATTTCTCCTCCGGCCCGCAGCCAAAACCAACCTTTCACTCGATATCTACGGCGTCCGTTATCCCGGTGCCGCGCTCGCCACCCTGAAAGAATACGGCGCACGCTTTCGCGGCTGGTTACCGAATGCGCTGGCTCCGTCCGTCTTCGGCCGGCACATGGCCACCGTGCACGTTCCGCGGCGGCTCTATGCCGACCAGTTGCCCGGCATTCCAACCATTCGCGTTTTCGAGGCGTTGGCGTGCGGCATTCCGCTGGTTTCGGCCCCGTGGAACGATGCTGAAGGGCTGTTCCGTCCGGGCAGCGATTTCCTGATGGCCCGAAATCCCGAAGAATTGGCGCAACACCTCGTTGCACTGAAACGCGACGCTGGCTTGCGCCGCTCATTGGCTGCGCACGGACTCGACACCATTCTGGCACGACATACCTGCCGTCACAGGGTGAAGCAGCTCCTCGAGATCATCGGAGAAATCCGCGCCGAGCCGGCGGAGGTGGCGGCATGAAGGTCGCCTTCTATGGCTCGAGCCTGCTGTCCTCCTATTGGAACGGCGCCGCCACGTACTACAGGGGCCTGCTCGCGGCGCTCGCCCGGCGCGGCTACCAGATCACGTTCTACGAGCCCGACGCGTTCGAGCGCCAGCAGCACCGGGACATCGATCCGCCGGACTGGGCGACTTCCCGCGTCTACCCGGCAACCGCGCAGGGGCTCACCGCCGTGCTGACGGAAGCCCGATCGGCAGATGTAGTGGTAAAGGCGAGCGGTGTCGGCGTGTTCGACGACGAGTTGCTCGCCGGCATCATGCGCGAGGCACGTCCCGACGCCATCCGCATCTTCTGGGACGTGGACGCCCCTGCCACGATCGCCGAGCTCAGCCGTAATCCGGATCATCCGCTCAGACGTGCGCTGCCGCGTCTGGATGCCGTGCTCACATACGGCGGCGGTCCCCCGGTGGTCTCGAGCTATCTCGAGCTCGGGGCGCAGTTTGCCGAGCCAATCTACAATGCACTCGATCCCACGACGCATCATCCGGTGCTGCCGGACCCGCGTTTCTCGGCCGACCTCGCGTTTCTCGGAAATCGCCTGCCCGACCGGGAGGCGCGCGTGGCAGAGTTCTTTCTGTCACCGGCGCGATCCCTTCCATCAAGGCAGTTCCTGATGGGCGGTAACGGCTGGGAGCCGCATCAGCTTCCTCCCAACGTGCGCCATCTGGGGCACGTCTATTGCCGCGACCACAACGCGTTCAATGCAACGCCGCTCGCCGTGCTCAATATCGCGCGGGACAGCATGGCGGCCGTCGGCTTTTCTCCGGCAACACGCGTCTTCGAAGCTGCGGGAGCCGGAGCGTGCATCATTACAGACGCCTGGGAAGGCCTCGAGTTGTTCCTGACACCTGGCGAGGAAATCCTGGTCGCACGCGACGGCAAGGACGTCGCCGCTCATGTCGAAACATTGACCGCCGACCGGGCGCACGAGATCGGCCGTGCCGCACTCGCCCGCATCACGGCAGAGCACACCTACGAGCTGCGAGGCGCGCAGGTCGACGCGATCCTGCGCCGGATCGCCTCCGAGAAAACTGCGAACGGGAGACGGATGTGAGTAGTGGTCCGTTGCGGATCGTCGTTCTGGGTTTGAGCCTGTCATCGAGCTGGGGCAACGGGCACGCCACCACCTACAGGGGACTACTGAAGGCCCTTGCCGCGCGCGGCCACGAAATTCTGTTTCTGGAACGAGATGTTCCCTGGTACGCGAGCACCCGTGACCTGACCTCCCCGGACTATTGCCGTCTCGGCTTCTATTCGAGCCTGATGGATCTGGAGCGCCGCACGGGTGAGATCGCCGCCGCCGATGTCGTGATCGTCGGATCCTACGTGCCGGACGGGATCGCCATCGGCCGTTTCGTGCAAGCGACAGCGCGCGGCATCACCGCCTTCTACGATATCGATACGCCGGTGACGCTCGCCGCGCTCGAAAACGGTGATTGCTCGTATTTGTCGGATGCGGTCATTGGCGGCTACGACCTCTATCTTTCCTTTACGGGCGGCCCGGTTCTCACCCACATCGAGCGCCGCTATGGCGTGCCGGCAGCGCGCGCGCTCTACTGTTCCGTGGACACCGATGCTTACGCTCCGTCACCGAGCCCTTTGCGTTGGGATCTGAGCTTTCTCGGCACCTATAGTCCTGACAGGCAGCCCACGCTTCACCGGCTACTTATCGAGCCGGCGCGGCGCGCACCGCATCTGCGGTTTGCAGTTGCAGGCGCACAGTACCCGAACGATATCGCCTGGCCAGAGAACGTCGAGCGTATCGATCATGTGCCGCCGCACGAGCACCCGGCCTTTTATGCCGCGAGCCGCTTTACGCTGAACGTCACGCGCGGCGAAATGGTGCGTGCAGGTTATAGCCCGAGCGTACGGTTATTCGAAGCCGCCGCGACCGGAACAGCGATCATTTCGGATGCCTGGGCGGGTCTCGAGACGATTTTCCAGCCC
This sequence comes from Hyphomicrobiaceae bacterium, assembly GCA_041687075.1. GTDB lineage: Bacteria > Pseudomonadota > Alphaproteobacteria > Rhizobiales > Hyphomicrobiaceae > ZC4RG25. Next base: position 17,308 of record JAWLCO010000020.1, read on the forward strand.
GAGCGCGAAATCATCATTGCAACGCGTCCTGAGGACGTGCTCGCAGCCTTGCTCAGCATACCGGGATCGCGCAGGCGTCGTCTCGCCCAGGCCGCACGGCGGCGCGTTCTCAGCAGTCACAGTGCGGAGCGCCGCGCGATAGAGCTCGAAATCCATTTGAGGGACGTCGCACGGAGCCGTATGCGTGCCGCGCCTCGCGAGCTTGCCCGATCCAGCGCGCGTTGACTCTGCCTGAACGCGCGCGACATCGCTGCCCGAAACCGGATTCAGAGTTGCGCGTTGCAGATCAGGACGCTGACGGGTCCCGCCTGTAATGTGAACGGACCGGAGTGAATTTCGATGAGTAACGCAAAGGGCAAGCTCGTCCTCGTGGCGGGAGGGGCGGGTTTCCTCGGGTCGCATTTATGCGATGCTCTGGTGGCGGACGGCGCCCGCGTCATCTGTCTCGATAACCTGAAGACCGGAACGCTCGAAAATCTGCAGCATCTGAAGCGGGAGTCCCGCTTCTCGCTGATCGAGGCCGATATCTGCGAGGAGCTGCCGGCGACGCTTGTTTCCCGGCGGCGGCGAATTGATGCGATCTTCAATCTCGCCTGTTCTGCCTCGCCGCCCCATTACCAGGCCGATCCCGTCCATACGTTGATGACCAGTGTTCTGGGATCGCGAAACCTGCTCGAAATTGCAGCTCAGACGGATGCCCGTTTTCTGCTCGCCTCCACCAGCGAGGTATACGGCGATCCCGAAGTGCATCCGCAAACGGAACGTTACTGGGGCAACGTCAATCCGACTGGCCCACGCGCCTGCTACGATGAAGGCAAGCGGGCTGCCGAGGCTCTGACCTACGACTATGCCCGGGCGAAGCGCGCCTCCGTGCGCGTGGCGCGGATCTTCAATACATATGGTCCGCGGATGCGCGACGACGACGGACGCGTTGTTTCGAATATCATCTGCCAGGCCCTCTCGGGGCGCGAAGTCACCATCTACGGCGACGGCCAACAGACGCGCTCGTTCTGCTATGTGGCCGACCTGATGGACGGGCTTCAGCGCCTGATGTGGCTCCCCGGTCCCGTGCTGGGGCCGGTCAATCTCGGCAACCCTGCCGAGGTGAGCGTCACCCAGCTGGCGCGGCGGGTGATCGCCATGACGGGCTCCACCTCCCGGATCACCACGCAGCCTCTGCCGATCGACGATCCGCGCCGGCGCAGGCCCGACATATCCCTCGCCCGCGCCCTGCTCGGGTGGTCGCCGCGCGTGAGCCTGGAGGAAGGGCTCGCCGAGACCATCGCCTGGTTCTCGCGCACCCACTCGACCACCCGCGAGCGCCCGACGCGACCGGTGAAGGCGAACGGCAGCGCGGGCTCGTCTGACGTGCTGTTGCCATCCGCGGCCGCCCGCAGCCGCGCCTGAGCCCTCCCCTGCGGCGTGTGGCAGCGCGCCGGAACTGCGGTCGACGCGACCGGGTTTGCCCTTTCGCACATAACAGGAACAACGGGCATGGTTGCGGACACCAGCGTGCGCGCGGCAGCACGCCGGCTCGGGCTCAAGTATCTCCCGCCAGAAACGGCGCCAATCAGGCGGCGCAAGCACGGCAAGGGGTTCTCCTACGTCGACCAGGATGGGAAGCTCATTCGGGACCCGAAGGTGCGTACGCGCATTCAGCGGCTGGTGATCCCGCCGGCATGGGAAGACGTGCGCATCGCCACCGAGCCCATGGCGCACATTCAAGCCGTCGGGCGGGACGAGGCCGGGCGTATCCAATACATCTATCACAAGCTCTGGGAACGGTTGCGCGAGGAGGCCAAAGCCAGGCGTCTGGCGGAGTTCGCCAAGGCGCTGCCAAGCATCCGCAGGGCGGTCAAACGTGATCTTTCGCAGCATGCGGGCTCGTTCGAGCTGGCCGTTTCGGCCTGTGTGGCCCTTATCGACGAGGCGGCCATACGAGTCGGGGAGCAGACCCATCTGAAACGCACCGGTGCGCGGGGCGCCGCTACGCTCCGCCAGCAGCACGTCCGGATCGAGGGTGATCGCATCCTGCTCTGCTTTCCCGGCAAGGGCGGCAAGGAGCAGCGCACGGAAGTCGCCGCGAAGCGGCTTGCCCAAGCACTCAGACGGCTGAAACGTCTCGGGGGACGGCGGATCTTCTGCTATCGGGCACCGGCAGGGCAGCTCACGTGCATCTCGGCGCGCGAAATCAACACCTATCTGTCCACGATCTCCGGGCGTCGCGTGAGTGCCAAGGATTTCCGCACCTTCCACGCGACGGCTTTAGCCGGGGACCGCCTGGCCGCCCTTTCCCCGGAATCGTCCGATCGCAAGCGCAACAGCCAGATCGTTTCCGTCGTGAAGGAAGTGGCGCAGATGCTCGGAAACACCGTCACCATTGCGCGTAAGAGCTACGTGCATGACGTCGTCCTCACCAGCTTCGTGAACGGCCAGCTCGAACGCCGCTGGCGGCGCGGCGGCCCGGTGCGCCGCGGGCTCGGCGCACACGAGTCGGCGCTGGCACGTTTTTTGGAACGGGCTTCGCCGCGAACGTTGAGACGGAGTGCCGAGGCTGTGAAAGCGAAAACGACGTGAATCGTGAACTGACGTCATGATGAAGTCGTGAGGTTCACGATCGGGCGGCCTTCCCGGAGCAATTGGCGCGGCGCTCCAACTCCGCTAAACGGAAGCCGAGGGGGCTTTCCGCCAGGACTGCCCCGAGGCATGATCGGGCCGACGCAGGATTTCGGCCCGGCAGAACAGCGGAGCAGGTCGAAATGGCGAATCAGCCCAACACCAACAAGATGAAGGTTGCCGTCATCCCGGGTGACGGCATCGGCAACGAGGTCGTGCCGGAAGGGCTGAGGGTGCTCGAGGCTGCGGGCGCGCGGTTCGGTCTCGAGTATCAGTGGGACCACTTCGACTGGAACTGCGAGCGTTTCCACAAGACGGGCTCCATGATGCCCGCGGATGGCTTGGATCAGCTCCGGCCCTATGACGCCATTTTCCTGGGCGCCGTCGGCTATCCCGGCGTGCCCGATCACGTTTCGCTCTGGGGGCTGCTCATCCCGATCCGCCGCACGTTCCAGCAGTACATCAACCTGCGTCCCGTGCGCATGTTCGAGGGGCTGAAGTCACCGCTTGCCGATCGCCAGCCGGGCGATATCGACTACTGGATCGTCCGAGAGAACAACGAGGGCGAATACTCCTCCATCGGCGGGCGCCTGTACGAGGGCACGGAGCTGGAGGCAGCATTCCAGCAGGCCGTGTTCACCAGAAAGGGCTGCGAGCGCGTGATGCGCTACGCCTTCGACCTCGCCATGACGCGCAAGCGCCGCGAGGTGACCTCGGCCACCAAGTCGAACGGCATCTCGATCTCGATGCCCTACTGGGACGAGAAATTCGCTGCCGTGTCGAAGGAATACCCGGACGTCAAGACACAGCAGTTCCACATCGACATTCTGACGGCCCACCTCGTGCGCAACCCGGATTGGTTTGACGTCATCGTCGGCTCCAACCTGTTCGGGGACATCCTGTCGGATCTCGGACCGGCGACGACCGGCACCATCGCCATCGCTCCGGGAGCGAACATCAACCCCGAGCGGGAGTATCCCTCGATGTTCGAGCCGGTCCACGGCTCGGCCCCCGACATTGCGGGCAAGGGAATAGCCAACCCCATTGGTCAGATCTGGTCCGGCGCCATGATGCTCGACCACCTGGGGCACAAGGAAGCCGGCGAGGCCATCGTCAAGGCCATCGAGGAGGTCATCCGCGCCCGCGAGTCGCTGACCCCTGATATGGGCGGCAAGGCCACGACGCAGGAACTTGGCAAGGCAATTGCGGATATTGTCCGCGGCTGACGCTGGTCTCACCGGCTCCCCGGCCGGCGAGATAACCTCACCTCGCCGGCGCTACCCGGTTTGCATCTTTCTGCGTTATAGTCAGACACCTTGAGCGGGGCGGGCGAGGAAACGACTGGAGCCGACATGCTGAAAGCAGCCGCCGTCCGGACTGCCATCGTGCTTCTCGCTGCGGGCCTGGCCCCGAGCCAGCCCGCTCTGGCGGTCGGTGAGGTCGCGGCGGTGAAGGCTCAGGAGGCCGCGTCGGCCCTGCTCCGCGGAAACCTGGAGCAGGCCGTTGCTGCCTACAGCGAGGCCCTGCAGGACGACTCGCTCGCCAACGACCGCCGCGCTGCCATCCTCAACGACCGCGGCGTCGCCAGCAGCCGCCTCGGCAAGCACAAGGCGGCGATCGATGACTTCAACCGCGCCGTCCAGCTCTTTCCGGAATACGCGCCAGTCTACAACAACCGCGGCAACACCCTCCTGAACCTCGGGCTCGTGGAAGAGGCCATCAAGGACTTCAACCGCGCGATCGCTCTCGCCCCCGGTTACGCGGCGGCCTACAACAACCGCGCCAGCGCCATGCTGAAGCTGGGGCGTGGCGCCGATGCCGTTCAGGACTTCACGCAGGCGGTGCGGCTGATGCCGCAGAGCTCAGCCTCCCTGACCGGGCGCGGACAGGCCTATCTCCATGAGGGCAGGCCCTATTCGGCCATGCGCGAGTTCAGCCGGGCCATTACGGCCGACGGCCGGTCAGCGGCGGCCTATCGCGCCCGCGCCCACGCCGAGATGCAGGTCGGGCAATACGAGGAAGCCATCGAGGATCTCAGCCGCGCCATTGCGTTCGAGCCGGACAACGCCGAGTTGCATATCGAGCGCGGTTTTGCATATCGGCTCGCCGACAATGCGGCTTCCGCCCTGCGGGACTTCTCGCGCGCCCTCGAGATCGACCCGAGCAACCCACGGGCCATGGCCGGCCGCGGCCTCGCTCTGACCAAGCTCGCCACCTTCGAGGAAGCCGAAGCGGAGCTTGCCCGCGCGCTCGAGATCGATCCGCGCTCCGCCGAGGCATTCGCCTACCGCGCCTGGCTTTACAAGCAGACCGGCCAGCCGGAGCTCGGGCTCAGGGAAGTCGAGAAGGCCCTGCAGATCGACGTCACCAATGCGGACGTGCACTGGGCGAAAGGTGAGGTCGAGCAGGCCCTCGGGCACACCGATGTCGCGATCGCGAGCCTGCGGAAGGCACTCTCCATCAACCCCTTCCATCGCGACGCCAGTATGGCGCTGCAACAGATGGGCGTGGAGCCTGACGCCGCAGAAGAGGTGCCGGTCGCGGCCATCGACGGGTGGCTGGTCGTTTCCCAGAACGGCCGCTTCACGGCTCACCTCAAGGGCCGATCGAATCTGAAGGTGCCGCTCGAGACAGTAGGCAGCGGCGAGCCGCGCCTGCTCGATTGGGAGCTGAAGGACGGTGTTCTCAAGGGCATCGGCCTGCTGCGTTATTTCTCCGGCGCCATCGAAGGGCCGAACGGACCCGAGCCCGTCGAGCAGGTCGCCATCGTCGATGTTTCGGCGAGCCGTGTTCTCAGCCTGCAGCTCCATCGGCAAGGCGATAGAGAATCGACCTGGACCTGGAACGAAGGCACGGTGACCATCGAAAGTATCGACGGCGTCACCGATGTCCTGGTTCTGCGCGACAGCAGTCCGCGCGAGGTGGCCGAACGCCGCCCTGTCTCTCAGGAGCAGGGGCGTTGGGGCGGGCCGGCCTGGGCACCCTGGAATCAGGATGCCGGTTACCGGCAGCGTCCGCGGCGCGAGCAGCCGAGGCGCAGCAGACAGCCCAAGAACATCTTCGACTTTTTGTTCGGCAACTGAGCGCCTGGCATCGAGACCCGCCGCGTCTTCGGTTCCTGGAAGCCACCGAAAGATGCCGGGATCTCTCTCCCCCCATTGATATTGTGAAGACGGGACCTGGAGGCCCAACGCCTCTTCGACGCTTGGCGGCCTGGGCAGTTGGCTGTTACAGTTCGCAAAAAACAACAACGCCCAGGGGAGTGAAACTTACATGCGCGCACTGGCAGGCTTCGTGCGCTTCGCAGAAGCCGTCAACGACGTGGTGGGCCGCTCCGTCGCCTACCTGACACTGGCCACGGTCCTTATCTGCGCCACCGTCGTCGTCATCCGCTATGTATTCGAGACGGGCTTCATCTGGCTGCAGGAGCTGTTCATCTGGACGCATGCCACGGCGTTCATGCTCGGCGCGGCCTTTACTCTGATGATCAACCGCCACGTCCGGGTCGACATCATCTACGCCGGCCGCTCGCAACGAACTCAGGCCTGGCTCGACCTTTTCTCAACGATCGTCTTCCTGTTCCCCTGGATGATCGTGCTCTGGTACTACGCCTGGCCCTACGTCGCCGCATCCTGGATGCTTCTGGAGGAGTCGCCCCAGGTGGGCGGGATGCCCGGGCTCTATCTGCTCAAGTCCGTCATTCTCGGCTTCTGCGTGCTCATGCTGCTGCAGGGGCTGGCGATCTGCGCCCGCAGCGCCATCGTGCTCGGTGGCCGGCCTGAACTGCTGCCGCCGCAGCGAACCGCCGACTAACCCACCGCCAGCGTCTGGCCCGTCAACAGCAGCCCCGAGCCGATCCGCCCATGCTCTCAGCTTTCAATGTTGGCGACATCCTGTCGATTTTCCTCTTCCTCTCGGTGCTGGGCACATTGCTCATCGGCTACCCGATTGCGCTCACGCTGGCTGGCACGTCGCTGATCTTCGCAGTTCTCGGCCATCAGTTCGGCGCGTTCGACTACGCCATCCTCAACGGTCTGCCGCTGCGATACCTCGGCACCATGACCAACGACGTGCTGGTCGCGGTTCCGCTGTTCATCTTCATGGGGCTGATCCTGGAGAAGTCGGGGCTCGCTGAAGCGCTTCTCACGACGATGGGGCAGCTCTTCGGACCACTGCGCGGTGGTCTGGCTTTTTCCGTAGTCGTGGTCGGTGCACTGTTGGCGGCATCGACGGGTGTCGTCGGAGCGACCGTCATCACCATGGGCCTGATCAGCCTGCCAGCCATGCTGCGCGCGGGCTACTGCCCCAAAATAGCAACCGGCGTGATCGGGGCATCGTCGACGCTGGCGCAAATCATTCCACCGTCGACCGTCCTCATCTTTGCGGGCGACCTGCTGGCCGGCGTCAACCAGACCGCGCAGCTCAAGCTGGGGAACTTCGCGCCGACCCCGATCTCCGTTGGTGACCTTTTCGCCGGGGCCCTCATCCCCGGCTTTATTCTTGTCGGCCTGTTCCTGCTCTGGGTGCTCTACAAGGCCATCTTCCAGCCCGAGACGGTTCCCGCACTCGTCATGACGCCGGAGGAGCGCAAGGGCCTGCCGGTCCGCGTCGTAGCCGTACTCATTCCGCCGCTGATCCTGATCGTGGCGGTTCTGGGAAGCATCCTGTTCGGCTTTGCCACTCCCACGGAATCGGCTTCGGTCGGCGCCGTGGGCGCCATGCTGCTGGCTGCCGTCAATCGAAAGCTGTCGTTCGCCACCGTCCGCTATGCCGCCCTCAACACGATGATCACGACGTCAATCATTTTCGTCATCGTGCTGGCGGCCTCGCTGTTCTCGCTCGTCTTCCGCGGGCTCGGCGGCGAGCACATGGTCGAGGAGGCGCTGCGGAATCTGCCCGGAGGGGCGTTCGGCGCCATGCTCGCCGTGATGGCGATCATGTTCATCCTCGGGTTCTTCCTCGACACGTTCGAGATCATCCTCATCATGCTGCCGATCTGCGGGCCGCCGCTGATCCTGCTCGGCCTCGACCCGATCTGGATCGGCGTCATGATCGCCATGAACCTGCAGACGAGCTTCCTGACCCCGCCGTTCGGCTTCACGCTGTTCTACCTGCGGGGCATCGCGCCACCCGCCGTCGCCACCACGCAGATCTGGGCCGGCGCCATTCCGTTCGTGGTGATCCAGATCTTGGGGATTGGCCTGCTCTGGGCGTTCCCTGGGGCGGCGACCTGGTTGCCGCAGAAGCTGTTCGCTCCACCTCAGATTGAGCAGACTGCTCCCGCGAATACGAGCAGCGGCGGCATCGGAGAGTTCATTCAGGACGATGGCCTCCAGTTCAACGACGAAGGGATTCCCATGGATGACGACAATCCCTTCTCGACCAATCGCTGACCGGCAGGCGTACGATGGAAGATCACACCCTTATCGAAATCGGAGCCGGTCTCCTCGCACTTTGGCTCGCGACCTTTTTCATTCTCTGGAAGCTCATTGACCGGCAGGGCCGCCCGGGTCCGGTGAAGGGCACCTTCGCCAAGGAGAGCCTGATGCTCGGGCACATGATCGTGCTCGTCACCGGCCTCGCCATGCTCATCAGCGGGCTGAGCCTGTTCGGCTGAGGTGGCTGGCCGAACAGAACGAGGCCCGTCGCCGGGCCCCGTTGCTCGTCTGCGCTATGCCCTGATCAGGTCGGGAACTTAATGTCGAGCAGGCGGGCGTTCATGAAGCCCTGATCGGCAATCCGCGCCCAGTTCATGAGATCGCGCCGCGCCTTGAGGAACGACTCGACGATCTCCTTCGTGAGCGGATCTCCGCTGTCGCGCATCTCCTGGATGACCTCCCCTGCAGCACTGCCATAGGCCTGCAGGAAGTCGTTGGGGAAGCGCTTGAGCTGCACGTTGTGCTGCCGGATGAGCGTTTCCAGCGCGGCGCCGTTGCGGGCGTTGAACTCCGACGTAAACAAATTATTTTCGTTGTGGCAGCAGGCCTTGAAGATGCGCTGCACGTCCTTGGGCAGCGCGGTGAACTTCTTCTTGTCGACCGTCACCTCGATCTGCGTGCCGGGCTCGTGCATGCCGGGCCAGTAGTAGTACTTTGCGACCTTGTAGAAGCCGAGCGCCAGATCGTTGTACGGACCAACCCATTCGGTGGCGTCGATGGCGCCGGATTGCAGCGCCGCGAAGATCTCGCCGGCGGGCAGATTGATGATGGTCATGCCGAGCTTGCCGAGCGCCTCGCCGCCGATTCCCGGGATGCGCATCTTCATGCCCTTGATGGAATCGACCCCGGTGATTTCCTTGTTGAACCAGCCGCCCATCTGCACGCCCGTCGAGCCGGCGTGGAAGGCTTTGAGGCCGAACTGATCGTAGAGCTTGTCCCAGAGCTCCTGGCCGCCGAGATGATTCATCCACGCGTCGATCTCGGCCGTCGTCATACCGAAGGGCACGGTCGAGTAGAAATTCAGCGCCTTGCTCTTGTTTGGCCAGTAATACGGCGTCGCATGCATCAGGTCGGCGGCGCCGCGGATGACAGCGTCGATGCTCTCGAAGGCCGGCACGATCTCGCCGGCTGCGTACACCTTGATCGTAAGGCGCCCCTCGGTCGCTTCGGTCACGGTTTTTGCGAAGCGCTCCGCGCCGGTACCCTGGCCCGGAAAGTTCTTCGGCCACGTTGTCACCATGCGCCATTCGGTCTTGCCCTGCGCGATGGCGGGCTTGGCAAGCGCGGTCGCGCCGGCGGCCGCACCGGCCGTCGCCACGCCTGCAAGGAACTGGCGGCGTTTGATTGTCATTCGTTGCTCCCTTGGGCTTCCCCACTATGAGATCATGTATTTCGGCCGTTGAGCCGTGACCTGAGTATGATTTTTGGAAGAGCATTACGCAACTTGCTTGTCTCCCGCATGGGAACGTGACGGCCGCTACCTTTGCTAGAACCAGCGCAGAAGCGCAGCCTTTCGACGCACCTGGGCACGACGGGGGAATGTTACTGGACCTTGATCTGCCTCTACGTTTAACTATCTGCAGAGAGCGGCGGTAAATCGCGAGATTTGTTGCGCTGCAAATAATTCGAGAGCCGTAAAGGCCGAAGTTTGCTTTCCATCAACGAAATTCGCTTCGTTGCAGGGCAGCAAACAGAGAGGGGGCGGAGGAACGCAGTTTGAGTGGGAGAGGCCTATGGGCAAGCGAGGCGAGAAGCTTCCAAGCGATTGCGTCGAGTTATTTGCGGAACTCGATCATTGCGAAGATCTGCGCGATGCCTATGCCCGCGTGCAGGATCGCATTCGTGCCTACTCGGCCGCCGGGCGGCCAGTTCCTGAGGCGCTGCTACGCTGCGAGCGTGACCTGATGACAGAGTTCATGGCGCAATCGCAGGGCCGGTAAGCAGGCCGGGAAAGCAAGCCTGATATTTTCAAAGATTTTCCGAACTCTGCCGTGACTCTCGTCTTCGGTGCTGCGCCGCGGCAGTGTGTGCATATATATGTATATAATCCTGGCCTGCACAAACGTCAGAATGCGTGCCAAGCTTTGCATCGTTCTGCATTTGCGAGCTTTACCAAGCCCGTGAGTGCTCGCTTGGTTGAAAAGCGACCCAAATCGGCCACGCGCTCGCCGACTCCTTTGCTTCCAATGCAATCAACCTCTTTAGATTTTCTCAGCCATATCCTGAGAATGATAAAAGGATGCGCCCGCACGCGCTTCCTTTAGGTTCCGAGCACGACAGACCAGTTGCGATCACCCGTCGTGCCGTGCCCGGATGCTCAGCCCTGCTGCGCGGGGCACCATCTCCCGGGCACATGGGGCGGCGATGACCTGCAGCCCTACTCGGGCCATGGATCGGTGCAACCAATCAGGCGAGTCATCGGGTATGGCTTTGGCTCGTCAGTGTGGTATGGCTTGGGGTGCTCGCCTTGCCGGGACTCGCCATTGCTTTAGTGTCGATTCCCGCGCATCTCATTGGGAGGAACTGATGTCCGATTCTTCACTTAGGAACGCGGGTCGCCGCGATTTTCTCAAGACTGCAGGCGCTGCTGGCGGGGCGCTGACGCTGAGCGTCACGATGCCCAGCGCGCTGTGGGCACAAAGCGCGCCGCCGAAGGTCCCCATTGGCCAGATCGTCGCCTTCACCGGCTCGGGCGCCGAATTCGGCCCGTTTTTCCGTGACGCGGCACAGCTCGCCCTGAACCAGATCAACACTGCCGCCCAAGAGGTCTTCGGCGGCCCGATTGTCGATCGGCTTATCGCGGAAGACTCGAACACCCTGCCGACGCCCGCCATCGAGGCAGCGCGCAAGCTGGTCGAAGCCGACGGCGTGCCGGCCGTCATCTGCGCCTGGTCGAGCGGCGTTACGGTGGCGGTGGCCACTTCGGTCACACTCCCCTCGGGCGTGCTGCAGGTCGGCAATGGCACGACCTCACCGCTGGTTTCCGTCCTGCCGGAAGATGAGGGCAAGGACCTGCTGTTCCGCACCAGTCCTTCGGACGCGCTCCAGGGCGTGGTTGCGGCAGACCTCGCCATCGGCAACCTCATCGACGGCTACAAGTTCGACACCGCGGCGACCATCTATATCAACAACCCCTATGGCCAGGGTCTCTCCAACGCCTTCGCCGCCGCCTTCGAGAAGCGCGGTGGAAAGGTGCTGGCCCAGGTCGCCCACCCGGAGGAGGTGCAGCCCACCTACCGCTCGATTCTGAGCGCGGCGCTGCAGGACAAGCCCGGCGTGCTGGTGTTGCCGACCTATCCCGCCCATACCGCCACGATGCTCAAGGAAAGCCGGGACATCTTCGGCTACACGAGCTGGCAGTTCACTGATGCCAACCGGTCCAGCGAAGTGCTCGATGCGGTGGGCGGCAAGGACCTTGCAGGCAAGCTCGGCACGGTGCCTTCGGCTGACCCGGAATCGCAAAGCTACAAGACGTTCGCCGAGGCCTTCCGCGCCGCCACCAAGCAGGACCGCATCCCGCCCTTCTCCGAGACGACCTACGACGCGGCGATGGTCATCGGGCTGGCGCTGGCCAAGGCGGTCGCCGACGGGATCACCGACCCGGCCGAGATTACCGGCCGTCAGCTCGCCGACCGTCTGCGCCCGATCGGCAACCCGCCGGGCGAGCAGATCATCGGCGGCAGCCAGGCGGAGATCACCAAGGCGCTGAAGCTGCTCAAGGATGGGCAGGACATCAATTACATCGGCGCTGGCGGCTCGGTCGACTTCGACCAGAACGGCGACGTCAAGACGCCGGTGGCAATCTGGAAGTACACCGAGACAGGCGACGAGAACGTGCGGATCGTGCCCGCCGACCAGATCGCCTCGGAATAGAGCTGCGCTAGACTAGCTCACGCCGGTCCCCCTCTCCCCAGTCGGGGTGAGGGGGTTTTCGACGATCACTGCTGTCCTCTTACCTAACCCTTCGGGCCGTCGCCGCATCAGGTCGGGGAAAGCTCTCTCCCAACGAGAGGCTGAGGCAGTACAGGCTGCGGGCGCCGCCACCTCAATCGACAGGAGCTCTGGCGCAGTTGCTTGACAGAACGGCGTTTTGGCGCGCCCATACGATTGCTGTTGAAGGCCTCGCATTGCGCGGGGCCTTTTGATTCACTCGGGGCATCATTCGCGCCTGCTAACAAGACCCCGCCGAAATTGACGGGGTTTGCCACCGGTCTGACGGGCGCCCCTGGGGCGCCCGTCTTTCCCCGCGGCTATGAGCGGCCGTCGGAAATGAAGTCAGACACCTTCTTGCGCTCCTGGATGATCCCCTGCGGGCGGAACAGCACGATCAGTCCGAGCAGCAGCGCCACCAGCATCCAGCGCAAATAGGCGCCGCGGGAAGGCAGGTCGGGAGAGATCGCCTGGAGCGCGGGACTCAAGACGTCAATCACAAAGGCTGCCCCGCTCCACACGCCCCAAACGGCAAAGGCTCCGAGAATCGCGCCCTTGTTGTTGCCGCTGCCCCCCAGCATCACCATCACCCAGACGATGAAGGTGGCGAAGAGCGGGTTGAAATGGCTGTAGTCGATGCTGACCACGTAATGGGCGTAAACGGCGCCCGCGACACCCATGATGAAGCTGCCCAGCACGAAGGACTCGATGCGGCGCAAGGTGACGTTCTTGCCATACATCGCCGCCGAGTTCTCCTCGTCTCGAATGGCGCGTTGCAGGCGGCCCCAGGGCGAGCGCGAGATGCGCTCGAGCAGCAGGAACACCACGGCGAGAATCAGCGCCACGATCACGAGGTAGAGGAAAACGTAGTCGCGCGGTGCGAGCGGCGCGACCCAGCGCGCTACGCCAGCGGGCAGCCAACTACAGGCCGGATCGGCGAAGACGCAGTCGAACGGGCGCGGAATGCCACGCATCGGCTGCGGCCCGTTGGCCAGCCAGCGCTCATTCTGGAAGATGAAACGGATGACTTCGGCGATGCCGAGAGTCGCGATGGCTAGGAAGTCCGTGCGCAGGCGCAGCACCGGAATGCTGACGAGAAAGCCCGCCGCGGCCGCCACGACCCCGGCCATCAGGATACCGGCCATGAAGGGCCAGCCAAGTCCGAAGAGCTGCTGCGAATAGGCTGCCAGCGCACCCTGCGGCATCGTCGTGGTGAACAGCGCCGAGGTGAAGGCGCCGATCGAGAAGAAGCCGGCGATGCCGAAGTTGACGTGCCCTGTCAGGCCCCATTGGCTGTTCAGGCCGAGACAGAGGATCGCGTAGATCCCCGCCATGGTCGAGAAGGAGGCGAGGTAGGTCAGGACGCCCCGCGGCAGCAGGAGCGGCAGCGCTAGCGCCACCACGGCCGCCGCAATCAGCGCCAGCGGAACACGCAGCGCCGTTCGCCCCGGCAGAACCAGCAGCCCGAGCAGCACCAACGGCAGAAAGAGAAAGGCGGCGCGCGCCAGATCGGCACCATTCATCTTATTCGCCCCCCTGCCCGAAAAGCCCCTGCGGTTGCAGGACGAGTACGATCACGAGCAGGATGAACGCCACCCCCGGCCCATAGGCGGGGTTGAGGAACGCGGACGACACCTGCTGAGCCACCCCGATGATGATCGCCCCCGCAATCGCCCCGACGGGGCTCCCCAGCCCTCCCACGATCGCTGCCGCGAACATCGGCAAAAGCAGCCAGAACCCCATTTCAGGCCGCAGCTGAGACGCGAGGCCGTACATCACCCCCCCGGCGGCGGCGAGACTGGCGCCGAGAATCCAGGTCCAGGCGATCACCCGCTCGGTGTTGATGCCGCGCACCTGCGCCAGATCGGGATTGTTGGCGGTGGCGCGCATCGCCTTGCCCATGCGCGTCCGCTCGAGCAGGAACCAGGTGAGAATGACCAGCACCACGGCCAGCCCGAAAACGAAGAGCTGATCGGCCTGAACCCTGATGTCGAGCGGGAAGTCGATCGCTGGATTGGCGCGACCGGGATAGTAGAACAGGAAGTCCGACCCCCAGACGAGGTAGATCGCGCTACGCAGGAAGAATGCAGCGGCAAGCGAAGCCATGGCAAAGAGCACGAGCGAGGCAACGCGCTTACGCAGCGGCCGGAAAAGAACCCGGTCGACCGCCAGTGCGATCAGAGAGACTGCGGGCATTGTCAGGATCAGCGCCGCCACCAGCTCCCAGCCGAACGAGAAAGGGAGCATCGGCGGCCCCATCGGCAGCACTGCGGCGAATGTCAGGGCACCATAAGCGCCAAGCGTCACCAGCTCGCCGTGGGCGAAATTGGGAAACTTGAGAACGCCGTAAACCAACGTAAGCCCGATCGCCCCGAGCGCGATGATGCCGCCGAGCATCACCCCCCAGACGGTCAGCGACAGCATCTCCGAGAGCGTGGCGCCCTGCTGCTGCCCGAGAAGCCAGAACACTGCCAGCGTCAGCAGCAATGCAAGCCCGAGTGCCGTGCGGCTGCGCAGTGCCGCCATCATCCGTTCGCGCGCGGTACGGTCGTCGCTCCGCTCCGGCGCATTCTGCACTATCTCTGCCATCCTGCAGTCCCTTCGGTCTCCCCCTCAGCCGCCAAGATAGAGCCGGCCGACCTCGGGATCGTTCAGAAGCTCCTTACCCGTCCCTTCGAACCGGTTCTCGCCGCTAGCCAGGACATAGCCCCTGTCCGACATCTCGAGCGACAGCTTCGCATTCTGCTCCACGATCAGAATCGCCGGGCCCGCCTCGTTGATCTTGCGGATCTGGTCGAAGATCACCCCGACCATCTTCGGGGAGAGTCCAGCCGAGGGCTCGTCCATCAATACGAGCTTCGGATCGAGCATCAGCGCGCTGCCCATCGCCACCATCTGCCGCTCGCCGCCCGACATCTTGCCGGCGCGCTGGTTGCGACGTTCCTTGAGGCGCGGAAAATACTCGTAGATTCGTTCCATGCGCGCCGCGATGTCGTTGGTTTTTGCGAGGAAGGCGCCCATCTCGAGGTTCTCCGACACGGTGAGGTCGGTGAAGACATTGGCGACCTGCGGCACGTAGCACATGCCGCGCTCGACGATCTGGTAAGGCTGCAGGCGCGAGATGTCGTGCCCATCGAACACCACGCTGCCCTCGCGCGGATGCAGCAGGCCGAAGATCGTCTTCATCAGCGTCGACTTGCCCGCGCCATTCGGTCCGATGATCGAGACGATCTCGCGTTCGCCGACCTCCATGGAAATATTGCGCAGGATTTCCGTGTCGCCGTAGCCGGCGGTGACCCCCCGGACCTCAAGCAGCGCCATACTGCCCCCCCAGATAGGCTTCCAGCACGCGTGAATCGCGGCGCACCTCCTCGGGTCGGCCCTCCATCAGGCGGCGGCCCTCGCTCATCACGATCACCGGGTCGCAGAGCTCCATCACCAGATCCATGTCGTGCTCGATCAACAGGAACGTGATGCCGCGCTCTCGCCGCAGATACTCGATATTCTCGACGAGCTTCTTCATCAGGGTGCGGTTGACGCCGGCCGCGGGCTCATCGAGAAGCACCAGCCGCGGTTCGGCCATCAGCGTGCGCGCCAATTCCAGGAGCTTTTTCTGCCCACCCGACAGCCGCCCGGCATATTCGTTGGCGAGGTGCGTCAGGTTGACGAATTCGAGCACCTCCATCGCCCGGTCACGAATCTCATGCTCCTGCTGGCGCACGAGGCCGGGGCGGATCCAGCAATTCCAGAACTTCTCGCCGGCCTGGTCGGTGGCAACCAGCATGAGGTTTTCCAGAACGCTCATCGTGCCGTGCTCGCGCGGAATCTGGAAGGTGCGGCAGATGCCGCGCCGGAAGATACCGTGTGGCGGAAGGCTGGTGATGTCCTGCCCATCGGACAGCACGCGGCCTGAATCGGGTTGGAAAAAGCCGGTGATCAGGTTGAACAGCGTCGTCTTGCCGGCACCGTTCGGTCCGATCAAACCGGTGATCGTTCCCTCGCGCACGCTGAGCGAGCAATGGTCGATCGCACGCAGCCCCCCGAAGTTCTTGACGAGATCACGTACTTCGAGCACCGGCGGCGTCTGCGCTGGCTGGTCTGGCATTTATCCCCCGTCCGATCCAAACGGATGTGGCATAACTAACACCAAGCGGTGGCCCGCGCCAACAATGATGTGTCCGTGGGTGAGGCGGTTCTCGATCGGCAATCGACCGAGACGCGGCGCATCTGCGTGCACCGCAAAAAGATCAACATCGAAGGCGGTGTTCGCCGGCCGGACCTGGCGGCCGTTTACGAGCCCTTGCGCCCATCGAGCGCCTCACGCAGAACGCGGGCGAGGTCTGTCTGCTTGTAAGGCTTCCGGAGCACATTGAGGCCGAGCTCATCGACCCGCTCCCGCCCAATCAGATCGGCGGAATAGCCGGATGTCAGCACGACACGCGTCCCAGGGTATTGCTTGCGAACCGCCTCGGCAAGGTCGAGGCCCGACAAACCGCCCGGCATCACCTGGTCCGAGAAGACGAGGTCGATATCGGGGTTGCCTTCGAGAATGGCGAGCGCTGCCTGTCCATTCGGCGCTTCTTCGACGCGGTATCCGAGATCCTTGAGCCGGGCGCAAGTCAGGCGGCGCACCCGGTCATCGTCCTCGACCACCAGCACCGTTTCGCCTGCACTGGCTTCCACCACTGCGCGCGTGGGCCGCTCGGTGCCCGGCAACTCGTCCGCGGCACGTGGCAGATAGATGTTGACGGTGGTCCCGCACCCCTGCTCGCTGTAGATCGTGACGTTGCCGCCCGACTGGCGCGCAAAGCCGTAGATGGTCGACAGCCCGAGACCGCTGCCCTTCGACGGCCCCTTGGTCGTGAAGAACGGCTCGAACGCGCGCGCCTTCACCTCGGGCGACATGCCAACGCCGGTGTCGGCAACTGACAACACGACATAATCGCCTTGGTGGAGCCCCGGGACGAGCGCCACCGCATCTGCGTCGAGGGATGCGTTGCGCGTCTCGATCACGAGACGGCCGCCGTTCGGCATGGCGTCCCGCGCGTTGATGGCGAGGTTGAGCACCGCGTTCTCGACCTGGCCGGGGTCGGCTTCGGTCGACCACAGGTCCGCGGCCAGCGAGGTCGACAGGTCGACGTCCGATCCGATCGTCCGGCGCAGCAGCTCCGTCAGGTTCAGCACGAACTCGTTGAGGTCGATGCGGCGAGTCTCGAGCCGCTGCCGCCGGGCAAATGTCAATAGGCGGTCGGTGAGCCGCGCGCCCATCTCCGCCGCCTCCCGCGCCTCGGTAGCGAGGCTGATGCTGAACTCGCCTTCGAGCTTGGGCTCGAGCAGCTCGAGGTTGCCGAGGATCACTGTGAGCAGATTGTTGAAGTCGTGGGCGACCCCGCCCGTGAGCTGGCCCACGGCCTCCATCCGCTGCGCCTGCTGCAGGGCTGCGGCCTGGGCACGCTCTGCGGTGACATCGTGAATGAGGGCCAGCCCGCCGATCGCATTGCCGTTGCGATCGATGATGGGCCGGTGCACGGCCCGCGCAGGAAACGTCTTACCGTTGCTGCGGCGAAACTCCATGATCTGCGGGCCGAAGCCCTTGTCGTCGCCGGATGCGGGCTTCAGGAAGGGCGCGGCCTGCAGCGGGTCGGCGCACAGGCGGGCGCAGCTCTCGCCAGCAATCTCCTCCTGCGTATAGCCGAAGGTCTGCATGAGGGCCGGGTTGACGAGCCGGATGCGGCATTCCGGATCGGTGATAACGACGGCGTCAGGCAGGTTCTCGAAAATCGATCGGAACAGCGCCTGCTCGCGATCCAGCTTGTCCTCGACGGCTCGCTGGGCGGTGAGGTCGTAAACGATGCCGGTGAAGAAACGCTCGTCTCCGATCGAGTACTCGCCGATCGACAGATGCATGGGAAAGCGAGTGCCGTCACGGCGCAAGCCCTGCACCTCTCGGCCGATGCCGATGACCCTGCGCTCACCCGTAGCGAGATAGCGTTCGATGTACTCGTCGTGCTTGCTCGCGTAGGGCTCAGGCATCAGCACAGACACGTTGCGCCCGGCAAGCTCGGTGGCGGAATAGCCGAACAGCCGCTCGGCAGCCTGGTTGACGGTTTCGATTCGCCCCGTGCTGTCGATCGTGATGATGCCTGCTACGGCCGAATCGACAATGGCTTTCAGCCGCAGCGATTCCGTGTCGGCGTTCATGGGCTCTGTCGTCGCCGCCATCGATCTGCCGGATCTGATTCTGCTCGCGTGTGGTTTCGCGCAGTCGGCCCCCGGTGTCGAGCAGGCCGGCGCTGCAGTGACAATGCGCCTCAGAGATCAACTCCGACCAGGTGGCGGAGCAGGTAGCCGATGACATAGGCGATGCCGGCGGCGCTCATGCCGATAGCCAATGTCTCGAGCCCCGAGCGCCACCATGACGCGAGCGACCACCAGCTCTTGATCGACCCGATGATAAAGAACACGACCCCCGTCGCCACGATCGCCCATTGGAAAGCATTCGGGACCCCGGCGATGAACGGGATGAGCGGGACGGCACCGCAGGTGACGAAGGCCCAGAATGTGTAGAGGGCAGCCGTGATGGGGTTCGGCATGCTGCGAGAGACGCCGTACTCCTCACTCAGCATCGTTTCGATCCACACCTTCTCGTTCGACGTAATCGCCGCAACAGCGTCCTCGAGCGCCTGGCCCGTCAAGCCCTTGCTGATCAGGATCTGCCGGATCTCCTCACGCTCTCCTTCGGGGACGAGCTCGATGTGCCGCCTCTCCACCTCTGCCAGGCGCCGCGCGTCATCGATCTCGGTCTTTGTGCCGCTGTAGTTGGCGGCAGCCATCGAGAAGCCGTCGGCGATGAGGTTGGCAATGCCGAGAATGAGAATGATGCCCGGCGACAGCGAGGCACCCGCAACGCCGGCCATGACGGCGAAAGTGGTCACGGCGCCATCTATTCCGCCATAGATCCAGTCACGCAGGTAATTCGGCCGGAGCTCCTGCTGCAGGCGATCCCTGATGGCCTTCGCCGTATGTTCGTGCTCGAGCGTCATGCCGATCGACTTCCGGCTCGCGAGGAACCCTGCATTGTTCGAACTTGCGCCACAGGATTCGCAACGCCTTGATGCCGATCAATGCTTGAGCAAACGGGTTACGACAGGGTGAAGTTCAGCGGCATCGACGCCGGAGAGATTCGCCGTCCTTTCGGGATGCGGTTGATCCCCGCTGGTCCCGGTCTCATGTGTTCATAGTGCACCAGGAAACGGTAAGCGGCATCAGGACAGGAGGACCCGCCGTGTACAAGCACATCCTTCTCCCCACCGACGGGTCGGAGTTTTCCGAGCGGGCAGCGCTCTACGGCGTGAAGCTCGCCCAGTCGCTCAATGCGCGGGTCACGGCCATGACGGTCACCGCACCCTGGCAGGCCATCGCCATCGGCGAGGTCGCCGTCGCGATCCCGGAGGGCGACTACGAAATGCGCGCCGAGACCAACGCCTGGAACTTCCTCAACAAAATCACCGATGCCGCAAAGGCGGCGGGCGTATCTCGCAATGCCGTTCACGTCCGCCATGCGAGTCCTTATGAGGCGATCATCGAGGCGGCCAACTCGCACGGCTGCGACCTCATCGTTATGGGATCCCATGGCCGCCGCGGCATTGCCGGGCTCCTCCTCGGCAGCGAAACCGTGCGCGTGCTGACCCACAGCACGATCCCGGTGCTGGTCTATCGGGAGTAATCTGCCTCGGCGGCAGGGTTCGGCCTGATTGTCCTCTGCCCGGGAACTCGACCAACCGAGGCGCGCGGAGCGCTGAGTTCGGCAAGTGAATCCACTCGGATCGCGGCATTAACCAACGTTTCCGTGCGTGTCGTCCGCAGTGAAAGCACCATTCGACTTGTGCTGATCGGGCCATCTGGTGGAAAATACAGCGGAACTCCTTGTCTGTGCTGGGCGTGGAGTGCTAGGTTGTCCGTTGTAGAGGCGTACCCAGATGTTCCGACGCGGCCTCGTCATACCTGTGATGCTCGCCGCTCTGCCAGTTGCAGCAGCGGCACTGGTCCTTTCGCCTGCTTTCCTTCAGCCTGCAGCTGAGCCACCGCCCGCAACGCATTCGGCCGCGCCCGAGAAAGCGGCGCTCGGCGTTCCGGACCTCGGGGCGCTGGAGCCACGTGACGGCACCGCGAGCTCGCCAGCCTTCGATGTCGCCCGCATCGGTCGCGACGGCTGGTCCGTTTTCGCCGGTACTGCGCCGCCCAATTCAAACGTGACGGTCACGGCAGACGGCAAGCCCGTCGGCACGGCCAAGGCCGACGAGCGGGGCGAGTGGACCCTGGTGACAGAGCACGATTTCACCAGTGACGACCCGGTTCTGGGCCTCTCCACGAGCACCGGGGAGGCGCCGCGAATTGCCGGCGCGGAGCAGCGGCAGCCCGAAACGAAGGCCGCTGCAGGTGGCCTGAATGCCTCCAATCGCATGATGCGCGACCTGGAAAACCTCGTCGCGGCCGCACGCAATCCCGGCCAGTCATCCGGAACGCAGGCTGCGGTGCGCGCGCCGGTGCCGGTTCCGATTCAGTTCATCTTCCGCGAGGCCACATTTACCGAGGACGGCCGTGAGGCAGTCGAGCTGCTGCTGGAGTACTTGATGCTCAAGAAGCCCGAAGCCATCGTGCTTACGGGGCATGCCGACGAACGCGGCAGCGAAGCCTTTAATATAGAGCTGTCACGGGATCGCCTGGAGGCGGTCGCCAACTACCTGAAAGCAAACGGCTTCACCGGCAATCTCGTGCTCGTTCCAAAGGGCAGCTCCGAACCTTATCAGGGCATCGATCGTGCGAGCCTCGACCGGCATACCCTCTGGCAGCTCGACCGGCGGGTCGAACTCCAGCTCGATGCAGATGTCAGCCCGCATCGATCTGCGCAGGACAACCGTGGGCGGGCTTGGCGAAACCGGTTGGCCAAGTAGTTAATGCCCATTGGCGCGGGGGCGACCTCTTGATTCCGATCCGATTCTTCTTGTCCGCAGCGCGCTGTTCGCATCCCAAATTCGCCGCCAACGGAACTTTCGCGCCGAGGGAGCGTTTGCCGCAAAACGTCGCTCCACTGCAAATCGGCTGTCATGGATCGCACCAGGACCACTTTGGCCCATCGGCCCGATCACGGACTGTTTCGGTTTTGGACGGCGGCCGCGGCTTCACTCTTCATTCTCAATTCGGCGGCTGCCCTGGCGGATCCGGCCCCGGCAGTAGATGCCAGCCTGGCCCCGGCGAACTTGCCGGCAGAAGCATCGGAGCCGTCAACGGCCGTAAAGGCCAGCACGGCACCTTCGGAGCCGCCCGCGAAGGCACCTGAAAAGGCCAACCTCCCGGTTCAGACGTTTCTCGATCGGCTGATGATGGCCGAGTCGGACGGGCGGCTTCACGCGCGAAACCCGCGCTCGACGGCACTCGGCCCCTTTCAGTTCATTGAATCGACCTTTCTGGAGGTTGCCCGCAGGCATTTCCCAGACGAGGTCGCGGGCCTCACTGACGCCCAGATCCTCGCCAAGCGGACCGACCCCGAGTTCTCACGCCGCGCCGCGCTCGCCTATACGCGGGACAACGCGGCCCATCTCGCCGGTCATGGCGTGGAGGCGACATCGGTGAACCTGCGACTGGCGTTCCTCATCGGACCGACAGGGGCGGCGCGGCTGCTGCAAGCAACCGCGGACACGCCGGTCTCCGCGATTCTGGGCAGCGAGGTTCTGACGGCCAATCCGTTCATGGCGTCCATGACTGCCGCCGACCTGCTCCGCAAAGCCGCGCTCGATCTCAGCGGCAACGGGCGCGTCACGGGGCTGGGGACGCGGACCGCAAGACCAAAGCTCGTCATTCGCTGCAATCTCGGCCTGGCCAGCTGCCGGCGCTGGGTCGCGCTGCGCAAGAGAAAGCTCGCGAGGCAACGACAGGCGTCGCAGTGAACCGGCTCTACTGCCCCGTGCTGATCGTACGGACGACGCTCGATGTCGGCTGGCCGGAGCCCGCCGGCCCCTTGATCTCGGCCTGTGCGAGCTGATCGAACTCTTCCAGCGTGCTGGCTGGCGCCTTCGCCGTCATGTGCACGACCTTGTAGCCTTCCTCCTTGAGCTGCTTCAGCAGCATCGGCATGGCCCTTGCGGTCACCTTCTGGAAGTCGTGCATCAGGATGATGCCTTTGCCCTTCTTCTCGAGCTTCCGCATCACGGAATTGACGAAACTCTCGGGCTTGCGGAACTTGAAGTCGAAGCTATCGACGTCGTGCGAGAAGATCGCGATGTTGCGCGAGCCGAGATAGGCAACCTGATCGTTGGGGTCCTGCAGGTAGGGAAAACGGAAGAACGGAGCCGGCTCGGTGCCGAGCGCGAGTTTCACCGCACTGAGCCCCTTCTCGATTTCCACCTTTGCCTTCTCGCCCTTCGTCTTGCGCAGGTTGGCGTGCGACCAGGTGTGGCTGCCCACCGTGTGCCCGCGGGATGCGACGTCCTTCAGGATGTCGGGATGCCAGAGCGCATGCTTGCCGATGATGAAGAACGTGGCTTTCGTGCAATGCTCACCCAGCGCGTCGAGCACGGCCCGCGTGTTGTTCGGCCAAGGACCGTCATCGAACGTCAGCACGACCTCTTTGGGCATCAGGAAATCGTGCATTCGGTATTGCTCGAAGCCGAAGCCCGGCCCGCCGGTCGTGTCGATCTCCACCGTCCGCGAAACGCCCAGGGCGTCCGGATTGCCCGGGCAGTCGGCGTGGGCGGCAGTTCCCACCAGTACGGCTGAGACTGCCAGCGCAAAAACGGCCGCGGCTCGCATGCTGTTCCCCCGTATCTCGAGCTCCGCCGAGCTCGTGCTTCCATACTCCCCGGACGGACAATATAAACTGATATGCCCATGGCTGGCGAGCCTCGGCCGCCGCGATGGCGTGCAAAACCTTGCGACTGCGCACTTTCCCGCCGATTCGCGGGGGCCAGAACATGCTTTCAACGGGCAAGCAAAAGGAAGAGCCATGACCAAACCCGTCGTCGGTTTCATCGGGCTGGGGCTGATGGGCACCGGCTTCACGCGCCGGCTGATCGCCACGGGTCACCGGGTCATCGGCTACGACATCGCGCCGGAGAAGGTTGCAGCGGCAGCGGACTACGGAATTGAGAAGGCAGCCGCGCCGGCGGAGCTGGCGGATGCGGCCGACGTGGTGCTCGCCTGCGTCACGACCACGGCGGCGGTCGCCGACATCGTGGAAGGGCCGCAAGGACTTCTCACTGCGAGCAACGTGCGCGGCAAGGTTTTCGTCGATCACTCGACCACCGAGATCGAGACGACGCAGCGTCTCTCGGCCCTGCTTTCTGAGCGCGCCGGCATGAGCATGGTCGATGCTCCGGTCTCGGGCGGGCCCGGCGCGGCCGAGACTGGCACGCTCGCCATCATGGCCGGCGGCACGGACGAGGCCGTCACCAGCGTGGCGCCGCTGATGGCCGATCTTGGCACGTTCACCCACATGGGCGGCCCCGGCGCCGGTCAGGCCACCAAGCTGGTCAACCAGACGCTGGTGCTGACGAATTACTGCGTCATCGCCGAAGCGCTGCGCCTGGCCGAGACCTACGGCATAGACGCGACCAAGATCCCGCAGGCCCTCGGTGGCGGATACGCAGGCTCCAATCTGCTGCCGGTCATGCTGGAGCGCATGATCCCGCGCGACTGGACGCCCAAGGGTTACGCCCGGCAGGTGCTGAAGGACCTGGAAATGGTGAACGAGGCCGCGAGAGGCCGCCACCTCGCCATGCCGATGACCGCCCAGGCGCTGACACTGTTCCGGATGCTGGTGGCGCAGGGCAAGAGCGAGATCGACGGCGCTGCGGTTCTGGAAGTGCTTCCGCCGGGAGACGCGCCGTAGCGTTACCACCGCGGGTCGCCGCCGACCTTGCCACTGCCCTCTCCCCACGGGGAGAGGGGGAAGAGTTGCAGCAGCGAGCTGAAGCCTACTTGCCAGCTCCTTCGAGCTGTTTCACCGCTTCTGCTAGAAACTCCGACATTTTGGCGCGCAGCTCGTCATCCAGCACAGAAACGCCCTTGGCATCGAAGTCGCCGCGGATCTTGCGGAAGACGTCCTCGTCCCCCTTCTCGGCGAGATCGGCCTTGCGGACAGCTTTCACATAGTCCTCGACCTCAGTTCCGCTCATCCCGAGCAGACCTGCGGCCCATTCTCCAAGCATCTTGTTGCGCCGCGCTTCCGCCTTGAACTTGAGTTCCTGGTCGTGAGCAAACTTCTTCTCGAAAGCTTTCTCGCGTTCTTCGAAGGTCGTCATCCGGTTTTCTCCACCTCTGCCAATATTGTTCTGCCAGGAACCCGCCAGCGGCAGGCGTGACGCCGGGGCCTGCCGCGGGAGCGAGCCATAGACGCTGGTTGCACCCAGATCAATAACCAGTGCGTCGGTTTAGCCACGCGGCAACTGGCCCCGCGGTTAAGATTGTTTCTGACCCTGCGTTCGGCTAGTGTCCGGCGAGGAATTCTATCGGGTTCCGGCCCCCTTGCCGTGTTGCGCCGGGGTGTCGGCGCGCTGCACTCGACGGACAGGCCCGGACCCGGTCGGGATGCATCCGTCCCCAAAACAACAAGCGATTGCATATGTTTAGAGGTCCACGGTACATGAACAGGCGCCGTCGTATCTATGAGGGCAAGGCCAAAGTGCTGTACGAGGGGCCGGAGCCCGGCACCCTCATTCAGCACTTCAAGGACGACGCCACCGCCTTCAACAACAAGAAGCACGCACTCATCGAAGGCAAGGGCGTGCTGAACAACCGGATTTCCGAGTACATCTTCACGAAGCTCGGCGAGATCGGCGTGCCGACTCACTTCATCCGGCGCCTCAACATGCGCGAGCAGCTGATCCGGGAGGTCGAGATCATTCCGCTCGAGGTGGTCGTGCGCAACATCGCGGCGGGCTCGCTCGCGCAGCGGCTCGGGCTCGAGGAGGGGATGCAACTCCCCCGCTCGATCATCGAGTTCTACTACAAGGCCGACAACCTCAACGACCCCCTCGTCTCCGAGGAGCACATCACGGCCTTCGGCTGGGCCAGCCCGCACGAGATCGACGAGATCATGCAGCTCGCGCTCAGGATCAACGACTTCCTCGTCGGCCTGTTCCTCGGCATCGGCATCCGGCTCGTCGACTTCAAGGTCGAGTTCGGGCGGCTGTGGGACAACGAGCAGATGCGGATCGTACTGGCCGACGAGATCAGCCCCGACTGCTGCCGCCTGTGGGACATCCAGACCTCCGACAAGCTCGACAAGGACCGCTTCCGCCGCGATATGGGCGGCCTTCTCGAGGCCTATCAGGAAGTCGCCCGCCGCCTCGGCGTCTTCACCGACAACCGCCCGACGAAGGGTGCCGTGCCGGTGCTGGTTGCGTCCAATCCTGGGGGAAAGCCGAACTGAGCGAATAGCGAAATGGCGAGTAGCGAATAGTTGTTGGGGACAACAGCTCGGGCCACTCGCGCAGATTCCCTATTCGCTATTCGCCACTCACTATTCGCTCATTGCTCATGAAAGCACGCATCATCATCACCTTGAAGAACGGCGTTCTCGACCCACAGGGCAAGGCCGTCCAGAACGCTGTGGGGGCGCTCGGGATCGAGGGGGTCCAGTCGGTGCGCCAGGGCAAGTTCATCGAGGTCGAGCTGGCGGCCAGCAGCGAGGCTGCGGCACGTGAGACCGTCGATCGCATGTGCCGCGAACTTCTCGCGAACACGGTGATCGAGAACTATACTTATGAGATCGAGAGCTGATGAGATCGAGAGCTGACCTTTAACTCTATCGGTCATCATGGGCCATGTGCCCGGGATCCAGCTGTCGGCGAGTGGCCGAGAGCGATTTCGTGTTGCTTGAGTAGCAGCACGCACCTGCTTCACCTCTCCCATGGGGAGAGTTCGGCCCGCAGGGCCGGGTGAGGGGTTACGACATGCAGTCGTGCGCCCCCCTCACCACAATCCTCTCCCCACCGGGGAGAGGGAGAAGTGGTGCATGCGCAGTTGGTCCGAATTGGAAAGTCAGGTAGGCCCTCTAGGAGACAGCGGGGCAGCATGAAAGCTTCCGTCATTATCTTTCCCGGAACCAATCGCGAACGTGACGTCGCGGATGTGCTGGAGTCCGTTTCGGGCCACGCGCCACAGATGGTCTGGCACGGCGACAGCGAGGTGCCGGCCTCGGATCTCATCGTACTGCCGGGCGGGTTCTCATACGGCGACTACCTGCGCTGCGGCGCCATGGCCGCCCACTCGCCGATCATGCGTGACGTGGTCGCCAAGGCGAAGGCGGGCACGCCGGTTCTCGGCATCTGCAACGGCTTCCAGATCCTCTGCGAATCAGGCCTGCTGCCGGGCGTGCTGATGCGCAATGCCTCGCTGAAGTTCATCTGCAAGGACGTATGGCTGCGCGTCGAGCAGACGGACACGATCTTCACCAGCCGTTTCGCTGAAGGCGACGTGATGCGCGCCATCGCGGCCCACGCGGAGGGCAACTACTTCGCCGACACGGAAACGCTTGATCGGCTGGAGGGTGAAGGCCGGGTCGTGCTCCGCTACGCCGACCGGCAGGGCAAAGTCACGCCGGAAACCAATCCGAATGGCGCCCAGCGCAACATCGCCGGCATCTGCGATGCGCGCCGCCGCGTGCTCGGCCTGATGCCGCACCCGGAGAATACGTCCGACCCCCTGCTCGGCCCGACCGAAGGCCGGACACTCTTCGAGAGCATCGTCGAGAATCTCGTCGCCGCCTGAGCCGCCTTTAGCTTTTCCGGTTGAGATTGAACCGTGCCAAGCTCGCACCCAAGCTCCCTCTCCCCAATGGGGAGAGGGTTGGGGTGAGGGGGTTCCGACGA